>NZ_CP003915.1:3476378-3792412 GCF_000521505.1 Advenella mimigardefordensis DPN7 | reverse complement strand
TGTGGACGTGTATCGTCCTGCGGCGATTGAGCAGTTGCGCACCGTGGCCGGCCAGGTGGGGGCGGATTTCTTCCCATCGGCAGCAGACCAGAAGCCGCGCGATATCGCGCTGGCAGCGGTGGATCATGCCCGCAAGCATCATTATGAAGTGCTGATTGTGGATACGGCCGGTCGCCTGGGCGTAGACGAGGCCATGATGCAGGAAATCAGCATGCTGCACGGCCTGATCAAGCCCATCGAGACGCTGTTCGTGGTGGATGCCATGCAGGGTCAGGATGCGGTGAACGTGGCCAAGGCCTTTGGCGAGGCGTTGCCACTCACAGGCGTGGTGCTGACCAAGCTGGACGGTGATGCGCGCGGTGGCGCGGCGCTGTCGGTGCGGCATATAACCGGCAAACCGTTGAAATTTATCGGGACATCCGAAAAACTGGACGGCCTGGAAGTATTCCACCCGGAACGGATGGCGCAGCGCGTGCTGGGCATGGGCGATATTGTGTCGCTGGTGGAACAGGCCCAGCGCAATATCGATATTGCCGAAGCGCAAAAGCTGGCGTCCAAGATCAAAACGGGTGATCGCTTTGACCTGAATGACTTCCGTGAGCAGTTGCAGCAAGTGAAGAAAATGGGCGATATGAGTTCGCTGATGGAAAAACTGCCTGCGCAGTTCGCTCAGGCTGCCGGCCAGATTCAGGGCGGTCAGGCCGAGAAGCAGTTGCGTCGTACCGAAGGTATTTTGAATTCCATGACGCCGCTGGAGCGCAGCAAACCTGAATTGCTTAAAGCAACGCGCAAGCGCCGGATTGCCGCCGGTGCCGGGGTGCCGGTGCAGGAAGTGAATAAGCTGCTGAAACAGTTTGAGCAGATGCAGGGCATGATGAAGCAGTTCAAGAAAGGCGGCATGGGCAAGATGATGCGCGCCATGGGCGGCTTAAGAGGCCTGAAAAGCGGTATGGGCGCCTTTGGCAATTTCAAGAAATAAGCCAATACGACCGACATAAGTCGAATAAGCCATGAAATTGTTGCGTTGAATTTTTCAACAATAATTTGATACGCGACTGGGTATAAAGATGCATACGCGCAAATTTTTGCGCCATGCATCTTTTTTTGAGTACCCGTCATGTCTCTGAGTGAAATTACCGATAGTACGATTGTTGCCGGCACAGGTGCCGCGAGCGCCCATGGTCCGCGCGCCACGTCCGCCGCTCCCGATTCCGCCGTCTACGCGCGGCTCAAGCGCCTTGGGCGCGTGCAGCGTCTGCGGCGTGTGCTGCTGGTAGGCGCTGCGCTGATTATTGTTACCCTGTCCCTGTTTACTGAATCGGCCTGGCGCAACGTGACGCTGATGCACGATCTGATCCAGGCAGCCGGTCTGGTGTTGATTCTTTGTGGGGCGCTGGGACGTATCTGGTCTTCGCTTTATCTGAATGGTCGCAAGAATACCGAGCTGATGACCCACGGTCCGTATTCTCTGACGCGTAATCCGCTGTATGTGTTTTCTATCATGGGCGTGACCGGCATGGGGCTGCTTTCCGGCTCCCTGCTGACTGGTCTGGTGAGCGGCGGCCTGATTTATCTGGTGTTTAACTGGGTGATTGCTCAGGAAGAGGGCACGCTGGAGATGATTTTTGGAGATGCCTATCGCAATTACAAACAGCATGTGCCCCGTCTGGGGGTGACCCTGCGTCAGTGGAATAATCCGGAAAATCTGGAAATTTCCATGAAAGCGCTGGGTCGTACGGTGCGCGAGGCCCTGTGTTTCCTGCTGGCCGGACCGTTTTTCATTCTGCTCAATTTCCTGCACAAAGACGGCATTATGCCGGTGTTTGCTCACCTGTTTTAGAGTGGTCGTTTTATGAGGGTTGCGTTAAGGTAGTCGCTTTAAAGGTGGTATCAATAGCGGCGGGCGCCAGGATAAGCTGGTTGCTGCCTTCAGTGAAGTAGATGATGCGTTGTGAATGGGGCGTTATTGCGATAGGCATAACGCCCCATTCATTTGTGCCGTGTAATCAGCCTTCCCTGGCCGGCATTGGTGGCGTCAGGACCGATGCGGTATCGGTATTGCTGGAGAAGGTCAGGAAGGCCAGATGCGCTTCGAAGCGTTCCAGTACGTCGTCAATCACCTGCTGCTTGGTCAATCCCATCAGGTCATAGCCGCCGGAACCGGTCTGGGTGAACACTTCCAATCGGTAGTAAACGTCTACTTCGCGCGTCATCCGGCCACTGAACATGGGGACGGGCGCTTCAACCAGGGCGACGTGATAGTGAAAGGCGCGGTAGCTGTCCATGGACACCCGTAACTGCGGTTCCTGAATACCGCGTTCGCTGGTGATGTCCTCGCACACGGCCTGATAGCCCTGATTGCGGAATTCGGCCGCGACATCTTCCAGGGCCGGGCGTACTGTGCGATCAATAAACTGAATGGCCTGTTTTGATGAGGCAAACGAGTGCAATTGCTCAAGCCGCTGTTTCCAGGAGCGTTCCGGCAGATATCCGCCTATCGGCGCCATGGAAGGCTTGCGCAGTACCTGCCCCTCGCGCTCGGCCCGTTCCATTTGCAGGACTTTGTAGAACGAGGCCATGACCAGGTAGGCGATGATGGTGACCGGCAGCGCAAAAATCAGCGTGGCATATTCCATGGTGGTCACACCACCGGCCAGCAGCATGGCCACGGTCAGCACGGCGGTGAGCACCGCCCAGAAAATGCGCAGCCATTTCGGACCGTCCTGGGACGGATCGGGGATGGAGGCCGAAAAATTCGACATGACCATGGCACCTGAGTTCGCACTGGTCAGATAAAACAGCAGGCCGGACAGCGTGGCCAGGCCGATCAGGAACATGGCGCCGGGAAACATGCCCAGCAGCGCATACCAGCCGCGTTCCGGGCTGTCCACGGCCAACTGGGCGAAGGCGGTGTCACCCTGCAGGACGTGATACATGGCCGAGTTGCCGAATAAAGACACAATGAAAAAGTCGCACAGCACAGGCGCGGTGATCGCGGCAATCACAAATTCGCGCAGGGTGCGACCGCGTGAGATCCGCGCCAGGAACACGCCGACAAACGGCCCCCAGGCCAGCCAGAAAGCCCAGAAGAACAGCGTCCAGCTGCCCATCCATTCGGCGCCGCCGGGCGCGTAAACAAAGGTTTCCAGCGTGCGTGCGGGGAAGGTGACCAGGAACCGGCCGATGTTTTCTGTGAGTGCGTTCAGCAGGAACGCCGTTTGGCCGGTAACCAGAATGTAGACCATCATGGCCACCGCGCTCCATAGGTTGAGCTCTGAAATCCAGCGGATGCCACGGTCAACCCCCGATGTGGTGGCCAGAACGGTCAGGATCACCGCGCCAATGACAAGTGCAATTTGCAGCGAGAGGCCCTGTTCCAGACCGAAAAGAAGGGAAAAACCGACACTAAGCAAGACAACGCCGATGCCCATGGAGGTGGCTACACCAAATACGGTACCCACCAGCGCGATGGTGCTGATGCCATCGCCCAGTGAGCCGCGCACGCGCTTGCCCAGCAATGGGTAGAGGGCTGCGCGGATGGACAGCGGCATGCCCCAGCGGTAGGCGAAGTAGCCCATGGCCATGCCAAGCAGGGCATACATGGACCAGCCTGCTACGCCGTAGTGGAACATGGTCCACACCACCGCGTCCTGCAGGGCTTCGGGTGTACCGCCAGCGCCTGCGGGCGGGTGCAGATACTGCACGATGGGTCCGGTGACCGAGAAAAACAGCATGTCAATGCCCACACCGGCGGCAAATAGCATGGCCACCCAGGTGGACAATTTATATTGTGGGCGTGATTGATCCGGTCCCAGGCGTACGTTACCCTCCTTGGAGAACGCCACCCATACGACAAAGCCGATCACGAGCGTCATGGTGAGCACGTAGTACCAGCCCAGATTGGTCGCGATCCAGTCGACGGCGATTTTCATGGAGGTGCGCGCCTCATTGGGGCCCAGAATGGCCCAGAGCGAGAAGGCGATAATCACCATTGAAGAGACCAGCAGCACACGCCAATTGATGCGGGCGGTGGGGGCCTCAAGTACATCTTGTGGTCCCTTGCTCAGGTCGCTACGGGAAACCGGCGCATCGTCGTCGAACGCGCGTTCATGCCGACGCGGTGTGCCGCCAAATTTGCTGCGTTCGATCGGCGCCGGTGGCGTAGTGCCAGCGCTGGTGCCCGGTGACGCCTGTTCACCTGGCAGATCCGGCTGGGTGCCTTCTTCGTTAGGTGGTTTAATAGACATCGATTACTCCTTCGCAGAGCCCACCGGCCCCACACTGTATTTGCAAAAAACCATAGGACAGGCAGGCGGGCGCGCGTGCCTGCCTGCATCTGTTATTTAAAAGCATGAATGTCATGCGTCGCTCCGATTATTGTTTTTAACCGGGGCGCGGGTATTGACGGCTGGCACTGGATGTCACGCCAGTTTTGCTGGTCTTGACACGCGCCCATCGGCAATGGGCAAGCCATCCGGATTCGGTTCGGAAAGGTATTTTCATTATGTTTATGCTCCCCCTGCATGACAGATGTAATTCCGACTATTCTGCCACGGCTTTCTTGCAACCATTATACCGGGTGGGGCCGGGAATACCCACGGAAAAGTCAATATTGGGTGTGGTTCAGGTAAAGGTGGGGAGGCGTGATGGGAAAAAAGGCGGTAGAGGGTGGGGTGGTAAAGGAAGGGATGGTAAAGGAAGGGGTGGTAAAGGAAGGGGTGGTAAAGGAAGGGATGGCAGAAGAAGGAATAGCAGAGGACGGGGCGCAAAAAAGCCCTGCGAGTCACACGATACTGGCAGCGCATGGCTTTGGCAGCCAGCCGCTTGCGGGCAGTACAGCTTGCAGGGCGTTTTGTGCTAAAGGCGTGTGGGCGGTCAGGGTTGGAGCATCTGCCGCTCACTCGCAGAGGGTGGGCGGGGCGACCGGGCGTGGTTTGCTTCGTTCCGGGAGTGAACACCCAAAAGCAATGCCGGCTCAGCCTTCCCGCTCTTGCAGCCTGATATTACTTGGGAATACGCAGAACCTGGCCTGGATAGATTTTATCCGGATGGCTCAGCATAGGACGGTTGGCTTCAAAGATTTTCTGGTACTGGTTAGCGTCGCCGTACTGGTCTTTGGAGATCTTTGACAGTGTGTCACCGGATTTGACGGTGTAGAAGTTGGATTCTTCTTCGGTTGTAGCTGCAGACAGCTGGTTGTCTACAGAAGCCACGCCCTGTGTATTACCAATTGCAATTGCGATTTTTTCTGCATCGGCAGTACTGGCTGCATTGCCTTTCACTGTGACCTTGTCACCATCAACGGCGATATCCAGACCATCAGCATTCAGGCCGTGTTTGGCCAGTTCCTTTTTAAGATCTTCGGGTGTGGCTGCCTGTGCTTCGCTGCCGCCGAATACTTTCTCGCCGACTTCTTTGATAAAACTGAGAATACCCATTGTTATGACTCCTTGTTATCGTGAATGACAACTTCAACTTCAAAATAGCACGGTGCGTGCGTAGCAATATTATTCATGGAATACATGACAAACGGAAGTCCCTGAAGGTTAACAAATGTTAGAACACGGTGATCGCCGGGTAAAACGCGGCAATGTCGCTCAATGGGTGTCCAAAGAGGGGGCAACGTGCTGTTGCATGCGTAGGGCGTCCGGCTGATGCCGGGCTTGATGGGCAGGTGCAAAAAAGCCGCGCATTGCTATCGCGGCTTGTGAGCGGGCGGGGTACTGCAGGCCATGATTTTAAAGCGAAATCAAGGTCTTGCTGAAAACCAGGCTACTGTTTGGCGTAACGATCGGTCGCTTCCAGCAGCAGCTTGAGAATACCTGGTTCGTTAAAGGCGTGGCCGGCATCGGGCACGATATGGAACTCGGCCTGTGGCCATGCCTTGTGCAAATCCCAGGCTGTTTTGGCCGGCGTGCAGCAGTCGTAGCGACCCTGGATAATTACACCCGGGATATCCTTGAGCAGATGGGCGTTGTCCAGCAACTGGTTTTCCTTCATAAAGCCGGCATGCGTGAAGTAATGGTTTTCAATGCGTGCGAACGCCAGCGCGAAGTGATCGGCAATGTAGTTCTGGCTGTTGGATTGGTCGGGATATAGCGTGATGGTGCGACCTTCCCATTGGCTCCAGGCGCGTGCGGCCTGTATTTGTGCGTCTCGATCAGTACCTGTTAGACGCTTGTGATAGGCAGCAATCAGGTCGCCGCGTTCCGCTGGCGGAATGGGGGCCAGATAGTCTTCCCAATAGTCCGGGAACAGGGAAGAGGCGCCTTCCTGATAGAACCAGCGCAGTTCTTCCTTGCGCAGGGTAAAGATACCGCGCACGATCAGTTCGCTCACCTGTTTGGGATGCGCCTGGGCGTATGCCAGTGCCAGGGTGGAACCCCAGGAGCCGCCAAAAACCAGCATCTGTTCGGCCTTGAGCACCTCGGTGCGCAGCCGTTCAATGTCGCTGATCAGGTGTGCAGTGGTATTGTTTTCCAGGCTGGCATGCGGAGCAGAGCGACCGCAACCGCGCTGATCGAACAGCAAAATGTTGTAGTGCTGCGGGTTGAACAATTGGCGATGGTGGGTGCCACAACCGGCGCCTGGGCCGCCATGCAGAAAAACAGCCGGCTTGCCCTGGGGGTTGCCGCAAAGTTCCCAGTACACCTGATGGCCGTCACCGGTATCAAGTTTGCCGGTCTGATAGGGTTCAATTGGCGGATACATGCAATGGTCCTTGAAAAAAATCTAGATACGATTGAAAACCAGATCACGAATGCCATGGCCCAATCGCAGGCCGCGGGTTTCAAATTTGGTCTGGGGCCGGTAATCGGGTTTGGGCGCGTAGTCCGCGCAGGTATTGCGCAGCAACACTTCGCCGCTGAGCACTTCCAGCATTTGCACGGCGTAGTCTTCCCAGTCTGTGGCGCAGTGGATATAGCCGCCCGGTTTGATGCGACTGGCCAGCAGGGCAATGAAATCGGGTCGCACCAGACGACGTTTGTGATGGCGTTTTTTGGGCCAGGGGTCGGGGAAGTATATATGCACGCCTGCCAGGCTGTCTGGCGCAATCATGTTCTGTACCACCTCAACCGCGTCGTGCTGGATGATGCGGATATTGCTGGTGCCGGACTCTTCAATCCGTTTGAGCAATGCGCCGACGCCGGCATTGAATACTTCAACACCCAGGAAGTTTTCATCGGCGCGCAACTGGGCGATTTTTTGTGTGGTTTCGCCCATGCCGAAACCAATCTCCAGGATGGTGGGGGCGGCCCGGCCGAAAGTCTGTTCGTAGTCGAGCAGGCTGGCCTGGTAGGGCAGTGCCCATTTGTCCATATGCAGCTCAACCGCCTGTTTCTGGCCCGGCGTCATATGCGAGCGGCGGTGCACGAAGCTGCGAATGTGGCGTGCTTTTAAGGTGTCGGGATTGTCGTTGCTGGCACTGGCCTGCGTTGCGGCGTTGTTATCAGCGTTTTTATCAGGGTCTGCAATGGTCATGGTCTAAAGGGCAAATGCGTACAAAGTCTGGCTTGTGTGCGTGCGTCCTGTGCCTGTGCCCGAGAGGCCGGTTGGCCAGGGGCATGTTGGCAAAGCGTCACACGAACGACGAAACCTGCATTGTAGAACATTCGCCCGGCAGGCGCGGCTTGCTCAGGCTGCGAAGCGGAATGTCATCACGCGTGCCGGCGGCACATTGGTCCACACGATTTCACTACTGTAATGACAGGCGTTCAGGGATGCCTGCCATTGCGTCTGGCGCAGATTGTAGGTGAACTGGATGGCGCGTCCCTCGTCCTTCAGCAGGGTCTGCCAATGGTGCAGAATCCGGCTGCGCACTTCGGGCGGCAGGGAAATAAGCGGCAGGCTGGAGACGATGGCGTTGATGCGTACATCTGGCGGCAGCAGGGCGTCCAGATCGGCTGCATTGCCATTGATGATGGTCAGGTGCGGAAAGCGCCGTTGCAGGTGCTGGGCAAAGACATTGGAAAACTCAATGACGATCAGCTTGTCTGCAGGAACGCCATGATCCAGTATTGCCTGTGTGATAACACCGGTGCCGCCGCCCAGTTCAATCACAATGCCGTCATGATTCAGCGGAATGTGCTTGGCCATATAGCGTCCCAGCTTGCGGGAACTGGGACAGATAGCGCCGGTAAATTTGGGCTGGTGCATCAATTCGTTTACAAACATGAGCGGCCGTGAATGCCTGACGGTTTTTTTCAGACGGCCCAAACCGCTTCTGCACCATGTTCCAACCATATATTTCTACGTCCCGTTTTATTGTTGATCACAACATGGTGCCTGCGCGCCCGGCCTGTTTAAGGGCCGGCGTATTAGCGAACGCGCATGCCAGGCTGCGCGCCTTCCCATGGTTCCAGAATATAGATACCCGGGTTGGCTTTTTCATCTGCATCGCTGGCGGCAAGTACCATGCCTTCAGAGACACCGAACTTCATTTTACGTGGCGCCAGGTTGGCCACCATTACTGTAAATTTTCCGATCAGGGTCTCGGGCTGATAAGCTGATTTTATTCCAGAAAACACATTCCGGGTTCTGCCTTCGCCCACATCCAGTGTAAGACGCAACAGCTTAGTGGAGCCTTCTACATGCTCACAACTAACAATTTTTGCAATTCGCAAATCTATTTTTACAAAATCATCAATTGTGATTACATCTGCAATCGCTTCGCCACCGGGCAATGCAGCGGCAACCGCTGCGGCTACAACATCGTCTGTGGGCGCATCGGGTTCAAACAGGGAATCGAGCATGGTGGGTTCAACGCGCTGCATCAGATGCTTGAACGGCGCGATATGATCCGGCAGTTCCGCAGCATCGCTCCAGTTAAAGCCACGAGTCATGCCGAACAATTCAGTTGCAATACGATCGGCCAGCGCGGGAAGTACCGGTGCCAGCATGACAGACAGGGCCTTGAAGCCGGCAATGGCGCGTGAACATACGTCCTGCAGAGCCAGCTTCTGCTGCTCGTCGGCGTTGCTGATGCCTTTTGCCATCACCCATGGCTGGGCACTGTCAAACGCCTGGTTGATCTTGTCTGCATGCGCCATCAGATTGCGGATCGCACGGGCATACTCACGGTTCTCGAAGTCACTGCGTACCTGTTCGGTCAGCGTGGCCAGTTCCGTTGCCATTGCCTGGGCATCGCCGGCATAACCCAGCTTGCCATCGAAATGACGGGTGATAAACGTGGCGGCGCGGCTGGCAATATTGATGTATTTGCCGATCAGGTCACTGTTGACGCGCGCGATGAAATCATCGGGGTTGAAGTCAATATCTTCCACCCGCGCGTTGAGCTTGGCCGCAATGTAGTAGCGCAGCCATTCAGCGTTCATGCCGATGTCCAGGTACTTCACGGGTGAAATACCGGTACCGCGGCTTTTGGACATTTTCTCGCCGCTCACGGTAATGAAGCCATGCACGTTCAGGGCATCGGGCACTTTGCGACCGGAGAATTTGAGCATGGCCGGCCAGAACAGCGCATGGAAATACACAATGTCTTTGCCGATAAAGTGCACCTGCTCTGTACTGCTTTCCGGATCCAGCAAGGCGTCAAAGTCTATGCCCTGCAGTTTGCAATAGGCTTTGAGCGAAGCCAGATAGCCCACGGGCGCATCCAGCCAGACATAAAAGTACTTGCCCGGTGCGTCGGGAATTTCAATGCCGAAATAGGGCTCGTCGCGCGAGATATCCCAGTCGTTCAGATTGCTTTCTTTATCAGCGTCGTTGCCCAGCCATTCGCGGGTCTTGGCCAGCACTTCCGTTTGCAGGCGCTTGTTTCCCTGGTTGTTGGTACCGGTGGTCCATTCCTGCAGGAATTCCACGCAGCGTTGATCGGACAGGTTAAAGAAAAAGTGCTCGGACGATTTAAGTACCGGTGTCGCGTTGGTGAGCGTGGAGTACGGGTTGATCAGATCGGTGGGCGCATAAACGGCACCACAGACCTCGCAGGAGTCGCCGTACTGGTCCGGCGCATGACATTTTGGGCACTCGCCCTTGATGTAGCGGTCTGGCAGGAACATGCTCTTGACCGGATCATAGAACTGTTCGATTGTTTTGGTGCTGATGAAGCCGGCAGCCTTGAGCTGGCGATAGATGGCCTGCGATAGGTCGATGTTTTCCTGACTGTCGGTGCTGTGCCAGTGATCGAACTTGATATGAAAGCCGTTCAGATAGCGCGGGCGCTCCTGGGCGTAGCGTGCCACCAGTGCCTGCGGTGTGATGCCTTCCTTTTCTGCCTTGAGCATGATGGGTGCCCCGTGGGCGTCATCTGCGCCCACAAAGTGCACGGTGTGACCGGCCATTCGCATGCTTCGTACCCAGATGTCAGCCTGGATATACTCCATGATGTGGCCAATGTGGAACGAACCGTTAGCGTAAGGGAGAGCCGTGGTAACAAAAATCGTGCGGGACATAAGATGCAATGTAAGTACAAAAAAGGGGAGAAAGAGTGATTTTAGACGAATATTGCCTGGTGCCGGGTTTTTCGGCGATGGGCAAGCAATGATGATAGCACCCCGAAGCCGGGGTGCGGGTCTGGCATCTGTACCTATGCAAATGCAGGGCGCAAATGGCAGTTTCTATAGCGGGTGCTATTGCGGGTTTTTATCGTGCTGGCGGTCTCGGAACGTGTTGGCCATCCGCCTTGCCTTGCCTAGAGCACGCCTACCTGATGCGCGACCACGCCCCCGACAGCACATGCCAGCAGGGCCCACATGGGGTTGGCTTCAGTGAAATAGACAAACAGCAGCGTACCCAGCACCATGCCCCAGGTGAGTACATCGAAGGCTGAGTACAGCGACAGTTCCATGCCACTTGCAATAATCAGGCCAATCGCGACCGGCACCACGGCGTCCTGTACCAGTTTGTATTCGCGTCGGTGGGTATAGTGGCTGATGACACGGCCAACGGCAAAGGCCAGTACCGAGGCCGGCAGCACCATGCCGATGGTTGCGATCAGCAGCCCGGCCACGCCGGCTACATGCCAGCCGATGATACTGGCAACCAGCACATTAGGCCCGGGCGCCGATTGTGCCACGGCAAACAGGTGGGTAAAGGTATCGGAACTCATCCATTGATGAATGTCAACGGCCGCATGGCGCATTTCAGGGATGGCGGCGTTGGCCCCGCCAATGGCAATCAGGG
Source organism: Advenella mimigardefordensis DPN7 (assembly GCF_000521505.1). Classification (GTDB taxonomy): domain Bacteria; phylum Pseudomonadota; class Gammaproteobacteria; order Burkholderiales; family Burkholderiaceae_B; genus Advenella; species Advenella mimigardefordensis. The sequence goes on along the minus strand of NZ_CP003915.1, from coordinate 3,781,267 downwards.
AAATGCGACTGAAGGTCAGAAACAGTTCTAGCAAGTCTGTCATGGCTGGTGCCCCTGACGACGGGCGACGATGAAATTGGCGACAATGGCCAGCGGCATCATCACCCCCACCACTTGCAACAGCGAGAATTTGAGCAGCACCACCAGGGCAATGGTGATAATGCCGGCAACGATATGATGGGGGCGCAGGTCAATTTTGCTGGCCATTTTCAGGCCGGTGCCGATGACCATGCCGGCCGCCGCGCAGGCCGAGCCTTGCAGGGCGGCGTTGAAGTACGGGTTCTGGTCCAGGAACTGGTACAGAAGGGCCAGTACGATCAGGATCAGCACCGGTAACACCAGCAGTCCGGCCACGGCGACCGCCGACCCCTTGATACCATGATAGCGATCGCCCAGCATGACCGCCACATTGACGGTATTGGCACCGGGCAACACTTTGCCAATGCCCAGCAGCGTGGCGAAGTCTTTTTCGCTCAGCCAGCGCTGCTCGCGAACAATCACGTGGCGGGTAATCGGCCCAACGCCGCCAAAGCCCAGCAGCCCGATTTTGGCAAAACCGCGAAACAGGGCGGGAAGTGTGACTGCGGGTGTGGGAGAAGCGGGAGGGGGCGCTGCAGCGGAAGTCCGAGTCATGTGCGAGGGTACCAATCATTCAAGTCTTATATAAGACTTGAATTGTACTCTCAATAATCAGGGAAATCCCGCAGTATTTGCCCCTTATGCGCTCGAAATCACATCCGTCATGTTTTTTGGCCCAGCAGTGACATTTTGCCGTTGCGCATGGCGGTCAGCAGGGAGAGAACGGCAAGGGTTGCCATAATGAGCCCCACATTGCGGAACATGCCAGCGTAGCCCGCGGCAGCGATCCAGTATTGGCTCACAAACGGCGAGATGAACTGGCCGATAAAAATGGAAGTGGCCACGAGCCCTGCAATGCGGCCACGGAGTGCGGGAGCAGAATGGGTAATGGCGGTAGACATGATGTTTGGCATCACAACTCCCAGTCCGGCGCCCAGAATGGCGTTGGCCAGCGCCAGCCCCTCAAAAGCCGATGCCACACAAAGCAGGCCAAAGCCGGAGGCCATCAGGCTGAAGCCCAGCAGAAAAATGAGCGTCGTGTTCAGGCGGCGTTTCAGCAGGCCAAAGCACAGGGCGACGATGCCGCCAGCCAGATTGAAGGCAGCCAGTACCATGCCGAAGCTGCTGGCGTTATAGATATTCAACGCCTGCATATGAAATTGCAATTGCGATGGGACAGTATAGAAGGAGACATTGACCAGGAATGCCAGCAGGCAGACGGTTGCCACAACGAGTCGGTTTACCGGTGCATCGGTAAATGACGTTGTCGGATGCAGGCTGCGCGGTCGTTGGGGTTCGGTCAGGCAAAGGATAACGGCGGGAATCAGTATCAGTGCAGCACCGTAAATGATAAATGGCATACGCCAGTGCATTTCTGCCAGCAGGCCGCCGGACATGACAAAGACCACACCGCCCAGCTGGACAAAGGCCTGTTGCAGACCCAGATATTTCTCCCGCTCTGCGCCAGTGAAATAATCACCGATCAGCGCGGTATTCAGAGTGATAATGGCACCGATGGCAACGCCCAGTACGGCACGGCCAATCAGCAGCGCCGTCAGGCTATCAGCGACCAGACCCGACGCTCCGGCCAGGCCATAGAGGGCGATCGCCATGACCAGCAGCCCCTTGCGACCGAAGCGGTCAGCCAGCATGCCTGCCAGTGGAGCAGACAGCGCGACAAATAACGATGGCAGAGTGAGTACCATGCGACTGAGCAGGGCGATATGCTCGTTATCGGCAAAACGGGTTTCAATAGCGGGTAGCGAGGGGGCGATAATAATCCCGGCCATAATGGTGAGGGTCGCCACCAGCAGCAGTACCAGCTTGCGTGCGGCCAACTGGCGTGAATCCGGCTGGAAAGCAAGCGTGCCCTGTTGCAGGGAACGCGGTGTTGGCGGTGTATCGGGGCTCATGATGACCTTGATTGAAAGAGTAAGCCGCTATCATAAAACCTGAAGCAAGGTTGAGGTCAACCTGGGCGTGATGCAAGTTTTGCCTGCGCTGTGCTAAAGCAGTGATATAAAGAAGCACAGATTTGAAACAGATTGCTGCGATGCCTTTGCGGTTCATGCAAAATAGAGGCCAGCCGGGCATGAAGAACAGGCCCGTTATTCGGGAAAAAATGATCTGCCTGCAACTGGCGCGGCCAAATGTCTTTAAGGACATCTGGCATTATTTACAGATGTAATATCACAATGAAAGATATCAGACACCTTGATCTTAACCTGCTGAAGGCGCTGGACGCGTTGCTGGACGACCGGAATGTGACCCGGGCGGCGGCTCGTTTGGGGGTAACACAACCGGCAATGAGCGGCATGTTGACGCGATTGCGCGATACGTTTGAAGACCCGCTGTTTGTGCGAGCCCAGCGCGGTATTGAACCAACGGAAAGAGCGCTGGCCCTGGCCATACCGCTAAAGCAGGTGCTGGGCGAGGTAGAGACGCTGCTGCAACCGCCGGTGTTTGACCCGGCCACCGCAACTCAGCAATTTACCATTGCCTCTACCGATTATGCCTTGCGTGCCATTGTACTGCCGTTTGTGGCCAGGATCAAACGGCTGGCGCCCCATATTCGGGTGGCGCTGGTACTGGCGAATGATACCCAACTGCTGACGCAGCTGGAGCGCGGGGTGATTGATCTGGCGCTGGTGTCGCCGGAATATACCTGTCAGGATCTGCATGCACGCAAGCTGTTTGACGAACATTACGTTTGTGTTTTACGCCAGGATCATCCCTTGATCAAATGCCAGCAGGATCTGACGCTGGAGCGGTTTTGCGAGCTGGATCACGCCCTGGTGTCTTATAGCGGTGGGGGCTTTCGCGGCAGTACCGACGAGGCGCTGGAGAAAATGGGCCGATCGCGCCGGGTTACGGTGTCCGTCAAAAGTTTTCTGATTATGCCTGATGTGTTGCGGGCCAGCGATATGGTGTCAATGCTGCCCAGCAGGCTGGTGACCGATATGACCGGGCTGGCAGTGTTCGAGCCGCCCATTGCCATTACCGGTTTTACCAATATGGCGGCCTGGCACGAGCGTACGCACAGGGATCCGGCGCAGCGCTGGTTGCGGCAGTTGTTATTTGATATTTGCCTGGATCTCCATGCGCAATGCGAGGCGGGGCGAGTTGAGCAAACCGGCACGCCAGACACGGTGATCTGAAAGGTGCCGGTTTACCGGTAAGGAACGCATCTTGGTACGGAACGCAGTTGCGACCACACTCAGGCGGCGGCGCCGCGATAGCGTTCCAGCCAGTGCGCATAAGGAGCGGGCAGTACCCAGGTAGGACGCGGTTGATCCAGGGTTTTGGCCAGCGTTAGCGGATAATGCGGGTCTGTCAGGTGGGCGCGGCCAATCATAACCAGATCCAGCTGTTCATCCTGAACCACGCGGTTGGCGACCTGTGGATCGTCAATGCCCCAGGCCGACGCGACAGGCAGGCCGGCCCCATTGCGTACGCGTTGTGCAATAGGTGCCAGGAACGCCGGGGTTGCCCATGGAATTTGTGTATCGGGAATAACAAAGTTAGCGCTTACGTTCAACAGGTCCAAACCGCCCTTGCGCATATTGCGTGTAAGTTCAATCGACTCCGCTACTGTTTCTTCATCACGGCCGTCATATTCAATCACACCGAAACGTGCGGTGAGTGGCAGATTTTCAGGCCATTCTGCGCGTACGGCTGCCAGTGTTTCCAGCAGAAAGCGGCTGCGGCCGGCCAGATCGCCACCGTATTGGTCTGTACGCTGATTGCTGTGGGCAGAAAAAAAGCTTTGTGCCAGATAGCCGTGAGCAAAGTGCAATTCCAGCCATTCGAAGCCGGCATCCCGGGCGCGTTTGGCCGCTGCGGCAAAATCGGCCTTGACCCGCTCGATGTCCTCAAGTGTCATGGCCTTGGGAACTCTGGGCAGATTCTCGCCATAGGCAATGGCAGACGGGGCGATGGGTTGCCAGCCACGCGGATCATCGGCGGCGATATGGTCATCGCCATCCCATGGCCGGTTGGCGCTGGCCTTGCGACCGGCATGGGCAATCTGGATGCCCGGCACTGCACCGGCCGCCTTGATGGATGCGGCAATACGTGCCAGCCCGGCAGTGTGCTCATCGCTCCACAAGCCCAGGCAGTCTGGCGTAATGCGGCCTTCGGGCGATACTGCGGTGGCTTCCACAATCACCAGGCCGGCGCCGCCACGAGCGATGCTGGCGTAGTGGATCTGATGCCAGTCATTGGTAAAACCATCCTGGGCGCTGTATTGGCACATGGGCGGAACGGCAATGCGATTGCGCAAGGTCACGTCTTTCAGGCTGAAGGGAGAAAACAAATTGGTCATGGTGGAACTCTTTACGTCTCTTTAAGTGTTTGAGCGGCATGTGCGGATGTGGTTACATGCCTGGGTTCGTTAAATTATGGTGCCTTGCATCAAATAATTCAAATGCTAAATTTTTATTTAAGTTATCAGTTTTGGTGATAATGGGAATGGCGTGATATAGGCGCGGAATAGGCACCGTATAGGCGCTGTATAGGGGATGCCGGGCTTGCTGGCGTCCCGGCGCGTTTAGGCAAAGCCGCCATTGGCGCGCAGCACCTGTCCATTGACCCAGCCGCCATCGCTGCCTGCGAGAAACGCAACCACGTTTGCAATGTCATCGGGCTGACCCAAACGCTCCAGCGGGGCCAGCTTGCCCAGTTGCGCAATCTGCTCTTCACTTTTGCCTTCAAAAAACAGTTCGGTGGCAACGGGACCCGGTGCCACTGCATTAACGGTGATGTTGCGACCGCGCAGCTCGTTGGCCAGTACGCGCACCAGGCCCTCGACGCCTGCCTTGGCTGCGATGTAAGGGCCATATTGAGGGAAGGATTTGGCGATGACGCTGGTGGACAGCGCGATAATGCGTCCGCCTGCCTGCAAATGCGCTGCCGCCTGACCCAGCACAAGGAATGCGCCGCGCAGATTGGTCTGGATGATGCGATCAAAGGCCGCAATATTATCGGGAGCGATCGCGGCCATGGTTAGCATGCCAGCACTATGCACAACGGCGCTGATCGGGCCATACGCTTGTTGCGCCGCGGTAAATAAACGCGCTACGTCTTCCGGTACAGAGATATCGGCCTGGACGCTCATTGCCTGCCCGCCGGTGGCCTGGATGGCATCGACAACCTCCCGGGCTCTGGCGGTGTTACCTGCATAATTGATGACGACCCGGAAACCATCGGCGGCCAGACGCAGGGCAATGGCGCGTCCGATACCACGCGAGGCGCCGGTCACGATGGCGGTTGGCGTAGTGCTTTCCGGTTGGGCGCTTGAGCCGGTGTTGTTGAAGTCCTTGACAGTGTTACCGGTATTTTTGCTGATGTTCATCGTGATGTCCTTGAATGATGAGGTTGATGATATTGATGTTGATGTTGATGTTGATGTTGATGTTGATGTTGATGTTGATGTTGTTGATGTTGTTGATGTTGATGTTGTTGTTGTTGTTAATGGACTATGCCTTCGCGGGGAGGTGTTGCCGGATAGGGCGGTGATTACACTCGTGATATGCGACTGCGACGAATAACATCATATCGATTGACGTCTCATGGATAAATGGGGTGAAATTGGCTAGTTAATTCAAAAAACATCAACAATGGAATGCATATGGACCGCTTCGATGCGATGCAGCTCTTTATTCGAATTGTGGAGCTGGGCAGTTTTACTGAGGCGGCGGGGGCGCTGAATCTGCCGCGGGCAACGGCCACCCATGCTATCAAGGAACTGGAAAAGCGGTTGGGCGCGCGGCTGCTGGATCGCACCACGCGTCAGGTGGCTCCTACGCTGGATGGCCAGGCTTTCTATGAGCGCAGCAAACGGGTGCTGGCCGAACTGGAAGATGCAGAGACCTCACTGAGCACGCATGTGAGTAACCCCCATGGGACGCTGCGGCTGGACCTGCACGGGGCGCATGCGACGAAGATCATCCTGCCGCGCATAAGCGAGTTTCGCGCGCGTTATCCGCATATTGATGTGGTGATCAGCAGCGGTGACCGTCTGGTGCATCTGGTTCGCGAAGGCATCGACTGCGTGGTGCGCGCCGGACAGCCGCGTGATTCGTCGCTGGTAGTCCGAAAACTGGCAGATATGCCGCAGATTATCTGCGCCAGCCCCGACTATTTATCCCGCTACGGGACGCCTGCGCATCCGGGTGAGCTACCGCAGCATCAGGCAATTGGTTTTTTCTCGCGGGGCAATGACAGTCGCTATCCGTTCTCTGTGATGATGGATGGCCAGGAAACGCAGTTCGAAGCCAGCGGCTGGATGTCTGTGAGCGATGCAGAATGTTATACCAGCGCAGCCCTGGCCGGCTGTGGCCTGATTCAGGTGCCGCGTTTCCGGCTGGAAGCACATTTGCGTGCGGGCAGGCTGGTGCAGGTGCTGGCCGACTGGCCATGTCCGGACTTGCCCGTGTGCGCGCTGTATCCGTTTCACCGCCAGTTGTCGCCGCGCGTTCGTGTTTTTATTGACTGGGCTCGCGAGTTGTATCGCGAGAAGTTCAGCGGTTGAAATGACACGAGCGGTGTGAAATGACAAGGGCGGAAATGCCAAGGGTGATGGCAAGTGCAATCTTGATTGGCTTGCCCGGTGTTTATTTTATTTCCCGTATTTCCACATCTGTGATATCGGGTTTGCGAGAGAAATTACCCGGTTTTTTGAATTTTTCGGAAAATTCAGACTGAGTCTGGCGGGCGCGGGTAGAGGTTGTTTTCCAGTATTCGCGGGCGACGAACGGTTTGCCGCGCACCTTCGCAATAATATAGAACAGCCCCACTGCAATGGCTGCAGAGACCAGGAACACCGCGGCCATGACAAGGCCTGCAATGGTGATCACACCAAATAGCAGTGCTTTGAAAAACCGGTCCAGAAAATCGTTCATAAGTGGTCAGATCCTTGTATGTGGGAAGCGCCAATAAGCATTCGTTATGACTTATTGTACACAAGCAATTGATTTTGCTTGGTTTGTTTTTATCTATAGTAGGGTTTTTTCAGGAAAATTCAAGGCTGTATCACAGGCGGATATGCCAAAAGATTTCAAAAAGATGTTACGGCTGTGAAGGCGGGCGGGCGATGCAGGCTGGGCGGCGAGTAAAACAAGTGTGATCGAACAACCGTAATCTGCCGGGGGCGCAGGGCATCGCTTATGGTGCTGATGTGTGGGCACCCTGATCGGAGGCGCCTTCATGGGCCAGCCTGGCGGATCCTTTTGGCCTTTGTGGCGACAAGCGTCGGGGGCCGCGCCATAGACAGGATATCCCTCTCCCACACAGATTTTAACAATGTGCAAGCCCATTAAACGTTATCATTAAGGCCATCACACCCCTAAATATAGTATCAATTGCAGCGAGTTGAAATGAGTTTGTCGTCAAAAGCCCTTTTGGAGGCGTTACGGTCTGTGGTAGATCCGGTTGCCGGTACGCCGGTGGTGCCGGCGCTGAAGGAGTCCGATATCACACTGTCGGGAACGGGCGCAACGGTGCGTGTCGAGCCAGGCTATGTGACCAGCCCCGCCGTCAGAGCTTCTCTGACCGAACAGTTGCAGGCTGCCGCCAGACAAGCCGGCGCGCAGCAATTGACGCTGCAGTTCAGCGATACGGTAAAGGCACATGCTGTGCAAAGCGGGCTCAAGCCCATTGCGTCGGTTAAAAATATTATTGCTGTGGCTTCGGGCAAGGGTGGCGTCGGCAAAAGCACGACCAGCGCCAACCTGGCGATTGCGCTGGCGCAAAGCGGCGCGCGGGTCGGTATTCTGGATGCCGACATTTATGGCCCCAGCCAGCCGCTGATCATGGGCGTATCGGGCAAGCCGGTGTCCAATGATGGCAAGACCATGGAACCGCTGCGTGCACATGGGATCACTGTCAACTCTATCGGTTTTCTGATCGATGCCGATTCGCCGGCGATCTGGCGCGGCCCCATGGTGACGCAGGCGCTGGAGCAATTGCTGCGCCAGACCAACTGGCCCGATCTTGATTATCTGATTATCGATATGCCGCCGGGCACGGGTGATATTGCACTCACGCTGGCGCAAAAGGTACCGGTGGTCGGCGCCATTATCGTGACCACGCCTCAGGATATTGCGCTACTGGATGCCCGCAAGGGTTTGCGCATGTTCGAAAAAATGAATATTCCGATTCTGGGTGTCGTGGAAAACATGGCAATGCATATTTGTTCGCATTGCGGTCATGCCGAAGCTATTTTTGGTGAGGATGGCGGCAAACACATGGCCCGGGAACTGAACGTGCCATGGCTGGGCGCCTTGCCGCTGGCAAAAAGCATTCGCGAACAGACGGATGCAGGTACGCCTACCGTTGCCAGTGACCCCAATAGCGAAGCCGCGGGGCTTTATCGTGAACTGGCCCGGCGTGTTGCGGTGGCTGTCGCGGCTCTGCCCAAAGATATGGCGGGTCGCTTTCCCTCTGTGGTCGTTGAAAACCTGAAGAAATAAAAGCGCTGAATGGACCAATGCGATTGAACAAAGCTTGTTTTCTTACAACGATTTTATTGTTGACCGGTATCGGTCAGGTTTCGGCACAAAAACCGGAAGTGATTATTGATCCCAGCGGGCTGAACCCTGAAGCGCTGGATGCCGTAAACAAGGGTATTTCAGCTGTGGTACGCATGGCCGATGATCAGGACTCGGGCGAGGCCGACCGGATCCGTCGCAAGGGTCGTGAAGCGGTGATGTCTGCGCTGGCCACCCGTGGCTATTTTGCACCCGATGTGACATTGGAAGTGGGTGAAGATGTGGGTGGTGAAACCTGGGATATTTCCATTGATCCCGGCAAGATCTCCAAAGTCACCTCGGTCACGAATAATTTTACCGGCAGTATTGCCACCCCGCGCTTTAACGATCGTGTGTCACAGTTGCGCAAGGATTGGGGCCTGCCGGTAGGCAAGGATTTTCTGAACGAGCAGTGGAGTAACGCCAAGTCCAATATGCTGGATGGCGTGGCGGCCAATGATTTTTATCTGGCCCGCATGACGCATTCGCAGGCCGTGGTCAATCCCGAAGCGGCCAGCGTTGAAACCGAGACCACCGTCGATAGCGGTCCCGCCGTCACGCTGGGGCATACCGAAGTGGTGGGTTTGCGACGGGTGCCCGACAGCCTGATTCGTCGCTATATCAAATACACACCGGGCCAGCGTTTTTCCCAGGAACAGCTGGATACCTGGCAGCAGCAGATTCAGTCTACCAATTTCTTTCGCGGTGCATTTGTGACCCTGAAAAAACCGCCTGGCGATGAAGTCTATGCCCAGGATGCGGTTGAACTGCCGGTATCGGTACGGGTGAATGAGGCGCCGGCGCGTTCACTGGCCGGCTCGCTGGGGATAGACGATTCAGTGGGGCCGGGCGCCGAGATCATGTACAAGCAGAACGTGGTGTTTGGCCAGCCGCTGATTATGGAAACCGGCGCGGCAGTGAACGCCAAGCTGCAGCGCGCCTATCTGGATTTTAATTTGCCGCCGAATCTGGACGGCAGTAAAGATAGCGTCGGTGTGATGTTCCGTCATTCTGATATTCAGAATGAAGATGTGATGCGTTATGCACTGGGCTGGAAGCGCAAGCTGGAGTTCAAGCTGGATGAAGCCAGCCGGGTCGATTATGAATCGAACTGGGGCGTGCTGGCCGCTTACGACTCAGTCAAACGCGAAGGCGAGGACCGTTATCGTCTGCCATCATTGGTGGCCACCTGGGATTTTCTGCGGCGCGATGTTGACAGTAAATATGATCCTCGCGAAGGCAATCTGATTGCCCTGGGTCTGGGCGCCGGTGTGACCCTGGATAAGGGCGAACCCTTCAGCCGGGTTGGACTGCGTGCGCAACAGTGGTGGCCGATAGGCCGGCGCGATGTTCTGACCATGCGTGGCGAAGTGGGGCAGGTGTTTGGTTCCAGTGGTATGCGGATTCCCGATGACTTCGGTTACCGGACCGGCGGTGCGCGTTCCATTCGCGGCTATAAATACAATGCTATCGGTAAAAGTGCGGGCGATGCGGTTGTAGGTGATCGCTCGCTGGCAGTGGTAAGCGTTGAATATATGCGTTACTTTGATGATCGTTTCGGGATGGGCGTGTTTATTGATGCCGGTGATGCGGCAGAGGCGTTCAATAAAATGAAGCTGCATGTGGGCTACGGCGTGGGCGCCAGGATCAAGACGCCGGCCGGTCCGCTTTTTCTGGATCTGGCGTATGGCCAGCGTGATCGCAGCTTGCGGCTACACTTTTCATTGGGAGTGGCATTCTGATGAAAATGAAATATTTGCGCTGGTATCTGCGCTGGAAACCCATTGTGCTGACGTTGCTGATCGGGCTCTGCGCTTTTGTATTCTGGTTTATGGGCACCAACCCGGGCAGCCGCTGGCTGCTCAATACGGTGATGAGTCAGATGGGCGGCGAACTCACCAATGTGCGCGGCACCCTATGGAGTGGTATTGCGCTGGATCGGCTGCTGATTGATACCCCCGAGATCAAAATTACCGGCAAGGAAGCGGTGCTGAAAGTAGACTGGCTCAAATTGTTCAAGCGCACCTTGCGTGTTGAGCAGATGAGTGTAGCCGATCTGGACGTCAAGCTGCTGCCGCTGGAAACACCCGAGCCCGCTCCTGAAGAGGCCAAGCCATTCGAAATGCCGGGTATTCCGGTAGGCATACAGGTGGATCGGCTGGATGTGGGCGATTTTGCGCTGCTGATGCCCGATGGGTCCGGTCTGCCGGTGGGGCTGAGCAATTTCAGTGTCGCCGATTTGCTGATCATTGATCAGCACGCCAAAGGCACGCTCAAAAGCGTACACGTCTCGCATCCGCAGTCCGAGGTTGATCTGAACGGTACGCTGGAAATCGAATCCATCAAAAGTCCTTACCCCATGAAGCTGGATCTGACGGCGAAACTGGCGACGCAGAACCAGCAGTCGCCGGTATGCTTGAGCCAGTTCGTGCAGATTGGAGGCGTGCTCACAGGCGCGCTGCAGCAGCGTGATTGCACGTTCGATCTGCATACGCAGGTGGCCGGCGATCTGGAAAAGCTCGGCGTGGCCCTGCAGGGCAGCGGCCAGGGGGCACAGGTAGATGCCAAACTGAATCTGGGCGTGATGGGTGGTGGGGTTCCGCTGAATCAGGCCGATGTGGACCTGAAACTGGGCGACACCTCCGGCCTGCAATTGAAACTGGACAAGAAAGAAAAAGCGGGCGCGGGCGAATCGGATCGTCTGTCGGGCTCTTTTGCCAGCCAGCGGCTGACGCTCAAGGGTAGCGGTGGCACGGCGGATTCAGTCTTAACCAGTGATATGACATTTGTGGCAGACGTGCTGGGCCTGTCCAACCTTCAGGGATTGCAACTGAAAGGTACGGTTGATAGTGAAAGTCGCTTGCAGGGCACACCGCTGGCCGCCGACCTGGATATCGATATTGATTCGCAGGGCGTCATTACGCAGCGCCGGATTGTGGACGGCGAACAAATGGCCCAGGCGGTGACCGATAACCTTAAAGCCGCTGCAGCCCGCAAGGCGCAGCAGGAAGGCAAGACCGTTACCACGGCAAGTGGCGAGGATGCACTGCAGAAGGCGCAGGAACAGGCCGCCAACACAGATGCAATACAGACAGCGACCACTCAGGTGGATCTGAGTCGCCTGAATATTCGCAAGGCCGATATTGATCTGAAGCTGGGTGACAACAGTATCACGACCTCGGGTAGTTTCGGGCAGCAGGAAAGTGTTCTGCGTCTGGGGGTGGATGCGCCGAAACTGGGTGAACTGGCTGAAGGCGTGAATGGTACGGCCAAGTTTACCGGCACACTGGCCGGCACGATTGCCGAGCATGCGCTGGATATCAGCGGCAAGGTGAATCAGGGCGATGCGAAAACGCTGGGCAAGGCGCCGCTGGATCTGTCGGCCACCATCAACGGAAAGTGGCACGCATTGGCCGATGGCATTGATGGCTGGGAAGGCGAAGTGGCTGCATTGAACCTGGTGCATGCCGGGGTGCGCGTGCGCGAGCGCGATCCGCTGCCCTTGTTGTTCAGCCCGAATGCGACCGGCGTGCAAAATAGCTGGGCGGCAGGGCCTGGTGTGCTGGGTCTGACGCTGCCGGGTGGCCCGGAAGCGCGACTCAAGCTGGACAAAGCCAGCGGCAATGCGCAGGGTATAACCACTGCGGGGTCATTCACCAATCTGACCATCAGCGACAAGCTGATGGACGAGATTGCCAAAATGACAGCAGACAGTGCACAGCTAGCCAATGCAACGGCAAACACAACGGCAAACAGTGCCACGGCTGCAACGGGCGACAAGGCTTCGCGCGATGCCGCAGCCCGGGCGCTGGCGCAAAAAACCGCCGGCAGTTTTCCGGATATCGTGTTTGATGGCAACTGGAATATTGCCACGGAAAATGGCCTGCAGGGCGAGGTTAATCTTCAGCGCACGGCAGGCGATCGCTTTGTACCGCTGGTGCAGAAAATCCCGCTGGATTTTGAGACGCTGAACATCAAGCTGAATGAAACGCGGCAGGACGAAAAAAATGCCGTGCTGGCGATTGCAGCGCAGGGGCAGGGGCCACAGTCCAGCCTGGATACCCAGTTGAATCTGGCAATGGCAAATGTGATTCCGTTGCGTGATGGCAAGTTGCAGCTGGCACTGACCGATGGCGCAGCCGTTCAGGCAGACTTTGAGACGATTGCCGGCGTGAGCGAAGGCACCGACAGACTGACGGCCAATATTGGCTTGCGGGCGCTGAATCTGCAGGCCCTCTCGGCAGGCGCCACACCGGCCTCGCTGCTGAACGGCACGGTAGCGCTGGTGGCCGATACGCTGCCCGGCAAGCGTGAGATTGCCGATGTGGATGTGAATGCAAAATTCACCCAGGGCAGTACATGGAACAACAAGCCGCTGGCCGGCAGCATACTCAGCAAGGTTCATCTGGCGGGCATTTTCGATCAGCAGCCGGAGCAGCAGCAGGCCGATCGCAGCATCAAGCCGAATCTGGACAAGCTGCAGGTGAGCGATACCGATGTGGACCTTACGCTGGGTAATAACCGGATTACGGCGCATGGCGGGTTCGGGCAGGATGCCAGTCAGCTGTATCTGGACGTGAACGCACCGGCGCTGGATAATTTCTGGCCTTCTCTGCCGGGCAGTGCGCTGCTTAATGCCGTTGTGGATGGCCGTGTGACCAATCATCATGCGCAACTGTACGGCATGTATGCGCAGGCGCCCAGCCGCGCGCTGGGCAAGGCGCCGGTGGTGTTTGGTCTGGATATTCAGGGTGCCTGGGATAAAGTGGAAGGCGGCCAGGAAGGCTGGGTGGGCGTGCTGGACAATTTGAATTTGCGTCACACCGAATTGCGCTTGCAGCAGCAAAGCCCCATGTCGCTGTCGTTCCTGCCGGACGATGGGCAGCACCCCATGCAGTGGGCCACCACCGCTTCGCGGTTCCTGCTGGATCTGCCCGAGCATCGCAGTGCGCAGATCGTGCCCGGCGAGTCTGGCGGTAATGGCAACCAGTGGCAGACCAAAGGTCAGATCAAGGATCTGGTGATCAATCCGCAATACCTGATGAATCTGCAAAAGGCGTTTGCAGCCGACAACCCGGCAGCCGCGCAGGCGGCCACACAGGCCGCGAGCAAGGCGCTGGCAGCCGCAGCGGCTGAAAACAAAAAGACCGATGCGGCGGACAAGGACGGCGATAAGCGCAAGGCTGCCAACGTGGCCGACAAGGACATCACGCTGGACGCAGACTGGGACCTGGCGTTCAACCAGATGCTGACCGGCTCGGTGCATATTGAACGCACCGACGGCACCGGTGTATTGCCTTTCAAAACCCCGGTACCGCTTGATTTTGACACTATTGCACTTGACATAGAGCAGCAGAAAACGCCCGAGGTGCAGGATGGCTATGTTGTGACGGCCAGCGCCACCGGAGAAAAATCACATCTGAATGCGGATGTGAGCCTGGACATGGCAACCCCGCTGTTGCTGCGCGATGCCAAAGCGGATCTGGCCCTGCGCGATGGTGCCTTGCTGACCCTGGAGGCAATGGTTTCGCCCAAGAGTGGAGAGGATGGATCCGACAGGCTGCACGCGCGGGTTTATGCCAAAGCCCTGCCGGTCAGCAAGCTGATGGCAGACAGTATTCCCAACACCCTGCTCAGTACCGACCTGACGGCCGATGTTGATATGTTTTCGCCCGCGGCCATCAAATCCGCGACGATCAAGGGCCAGTTTGACAAGGGCAGTATCTGGAACGACAAGCCACTGGCCGGGTCTGTAGACCTGGCGGTGCGCGATCTGGCTCTGGGTGGGCAGGGCGCTGCCGGCATCGATTTAAATGCCTTCCGCGTGCCCGCTGCCAATCTCGATGTGGTTCTGGGTAGCAACAAGATACGCAGCAAGGGAGCTTTCGGTGAAGCCGACAGCGTGCTGACGCTGGACGTGGACGCACCTGCCCTGTCTTCCTTCTGGCCGGGACTGCCGGGCAGCGTGACTGTGGACGGGACGATCAAAGGGATGGTTGCCAAACATGCACTGGATCTGAAAGGCATGTTCTCTCAGGGCAAGTCCACGGAGCTGGGCAAGGCACCGGTGAATTTCCATTTGGCCGCCGACGGTTCCTGGGACAAAAATGAGCAGGGGATAGAAGGGTGGCGCGGTACGCTCTCGGCACTGGACGTGAAGCACGCAGGTATCAGTGTTGAGCAGGACAAACCCTGGGCGCTGGCATTTGCGCCCGCAGCAGAGGGTGGCCTGCCGGCCTGGGAAGCGGGGCCATCGGCTATCAATATCGGCCTGCCGGGTAAGCACAGCATTGTGATCAATCAGGAAGGCACCACCGGCAGCAATGGCAAGTGGCAGACCAAGGGTTCGATTCGTCGTTTTGTGCTGAGTCCTGCTTTCATTCGTGATATGCAAAAGCTGGCTGATCCGGCGGCCAAAGAAGCGCAATCGGCCAACGCCGGAATTATTGACCGACGCAAGGGGGCCACACAGGAAGCCTCGCTGGTACTCGATTTCGATTGGGATCTGGCCTTTGATGGTGCGCTCACCGGCAAGACCGCCCTGAAACGGGTAAGCGGCGATTTCATGATTCCGGCGGCTACACCGATTCCGCTGGGGCTGAGCAATTTTCTGGTGGGGGCCAATTTCAACAAAACCGGCGCCACCTCCAGTACGGCTAATCTGAATATTGCCTTCGATACCCAGAACAAAGGTAATCTGAAAGGGACTGGCGCCATTGCGTTCAATGGGCTGACACCGAATCTGAACGGCGGCTCAAAAATCACGCTTAACGGTAACCTGGCCGATATCAGCTGGATGGGACCGTTGACCGGCGATATGCTGGATTTGGGCGGAGCCGTGGCATTGAATGTGACGGCACAGTCCCGCGCCAATGGGCAATGGGCGACCAGCGGCAAGATTTCCGGCTCCAAAGTCAAAATTGTGGAAATCGACAACGGCATCCGCCTGCTCGATGGCACGCTGGAGGCCACCCTGCGCGACAATCAGGTGGTGATCAACACGCTGCGCTTCCCGTCGGTGATTCGCATCACGGCCAATGAGTGGCGCACCAAGAAATGGATTGAGGACAATGCCCCCGCCCAGAACGGCTCGCTGGGTATTACCGGCAAATGGAATCTGAATACCAGCAAGGGTGATTTCCGGGTCGTATTCGATCATTACCCCATCATTCAGCGCTCCGACCGGTTTGTGATGATCAGCGGTGATGTGGACATCAATGCGCCTCTGCCGAAAGTGGATATCAAGGGTAAGGTCACGGCTGATGCCGGCTGGGCCAGTGTGGATATTCTGGGCAGTGTGCCAACGGTCGATGGCGATGTGGTCGTGCTCAAGCCGGGTCAGACCAAGGTGGTCAAGGAAGCGTCGCCGCTGGACCTGAGCCTGGATTTCACTGTCGATCTGGGACCCCGTTTTTATATTGTGGGCATGGGGCTGGACTCCGGCCTGGTCGGTTCGCTGAATGTGATTCAGGAAAAGAACCAGCTGACCGGCGTAGGTGCGTTCCGTACCCGTGGTGGCGCGATCGAAGCCTATGGGCAGCGCCTGCAGATCCGGCGCGGTCGCATTACCTTCCAGGGTAACCTGGCCAATCCGATTCTGGATATCGAAGCCTTGCGCACCGGCCTGGATGTAGAAGCCGGGGTCAAGGTGGTGGGAACGGCCAGAAAGCCGAAGATTGATCTGGTGTCTTATCCTGACGTGAGCGAGGTTGAAAAGCTGTCCTGGCTGCTGATGGGGCGCGGCCCGGATAGCAGTGGCAGCGATGCGGCTCTGCTGTTCTCGGTGGGTTCATCTATCGTGGGTGGGGGCGAGCCGTTCTATCGCAAGCTGGGGCTGGACGATATTGCCATCCGTTCGGGTAATATCGGTGAATCAGGCACCATCCTGCCGGAAAAAACGGTGGCTTCAAGCGTGAATCAGGAATCGTCCAGCGATTTGTCCCAGCAGTTTTTCATGGCCAGCAAGAAGTTTGAAAACGGCATGACGGTCAGTGTCGAACAGGCCATGGCCGGTACCGGCACCGTAGTGCGCGGCAGTTACCGGCTGTTCAGGAACCTGTCGGCCGATATCAAGGTGGGCACCGTAAACGGGCTGGAACTGATCTATCGCCGGTTTTTCAGAGACTGATGAAAAATGCATACTCCCCTGCAGCTGCAGGGGCTACAATGGCGCTTTTCCCTTCGGGGCAGACCCCAGCAGAGAGATACAGTCTATGAGTATCAAGAATGACCGGTGGATTCGGCAGGCGGCGCAAGACGGCATGATCACTCCCTTCGAGGCGGGTCAGGTGCGCGAGCGTGATGGCCAGAAAATCGTGAGCTACGGCACCAGCAGCTACGGTTACGATGTGCGTTGCGCCGACGAATTCAAGATTTTTACCAATATCAATTCCACCATCGTGGATCCCAAGAACTTCGACGAGAAATCCTTTGTGGATTTCAAGGGGGATGTGTGCATTATCCCGCCGAACTCGTTTGCGCTTGCCCGCACCGTTGAGTATTTCCGCATTCCGCGTGAAGTGCTTACGATCTGCCTGGGTAAAAGTACCTACGCACGCTGCGGCATTATCGTGAACGTGACGCCGCTGGAGCCGGAGTGGGAAGGCCACGTAACGCTGGAATTTTCCAATACGACACCGCTGCCGGCAAAAATCTATGCCGGCGAGGGATGTGCCCAGTTTCTGTTCCTGCAGGGCGACGAAGTATGCGAAACGTCATACCGTGATCGCGGCGGAAAGTATCAGGGTCAACAAGGCGTCACACTTCCAAGAACATAATCAGGCTATTTGTCAGCCAGCCAGGAGTACCCGATGAAATTTCGTTTCCCCATCGTCATCATTGACGAAGACTTCCGCTCGGACAGTGCGTCCGGTTTCGGTATTCGTGCCCTTGCCGATGCTATCAAGGCAGAAGGCGTCGAGGTGCTTGGCGTGACCAGTTATGGCGATCTGAGTTCGTTCGCGCAGCAGCAGAGCCGTGCCAGCGCTTTCATTCTGTCTATCGATGACGAAGAGTTCGACGTGGACTCACGTGAAGACGTGGCCCATGCCATTCGCAATCTGCGAACCTTTATTGGCGAACTGCGTTTCCGCAACGAAGACATTCCTATTTATCTGTACGGCGAAACCCGTACATCCGAGCATATTCCCAATGACATTCTGCGTGAATTGCATGGCTTTATTCATATGTTCGAGGATACGCCGGAGTTCGTCGCCCGCCATATTATCCGCGAAGCAAAAAGCTATCTGGACGGCCTGTCGCCACCGTTTTTCCGCGAACTGGTCAAGTACGCGCAGGATGGTTCCTACTCCTGGCACTGCCCGGGGCATTCCGGCGGTGTTGCCTTCCTGAAAAGCCCGGTAGGGCAGATGTTTCACCAGTTTTTCGGTGAGAATATGCTGCGCGCCGATGTGTGTAACGCGGTCGAGGAACTGGGGCAACTGCTGGACCATACCGGCCCGGTGGCCGAGTCCGAGCGCAACGCAGCGCGTATTTTTCATGCCGATCACTGTTATTTTGTGACCAATGGCACGTCCACATCCAATAAGGTTGTGTGGCACGCCAACGTGGCGAATGATGATGTGGTGGTCGTTGACCGCAACTGTCATAAATCAATTCTGCATGCGATCACCATGACCGGTGCCATCCCCGTGTTTCTGCGCCCAACGCGCAATCACCTGGGTATTATCGGCCCGATCCCGCTGGAGGAGTTCGATCCCGAAAGCATCCAGAAGAAGATTGAGGCCAATCCGTTTGCCCGCGAGCTCAAGAACAAGACACCGCGCATTCTCACGCTCACGCAAAGTACCTACGATGGCGTGATCTATAACGTGGAAATGATCAAGGAAAAGCTGGGCAGTACCGTTGATACACTGCACTTTGACGAAGCGTGGCTGCCACATGCGGCCTTTCACGAGTTCTATACGAATATGCATGCGATCGGTCCGGACCGGCCACGCAGCAAGGACGCGATGGTTTTTGCCACGCACTCGACGCATAAGCTGCTAGCCGGTATTTCCCAGGCATCGCAGATCGTGGTGCAGGAATCCGAGACCCGCAAGCTGGATCGCAATATTTTCAATGAAGCGTTTCTGATGCATACCTCCACTTCGCCGCAATACGCAATTATTGCGTCCTGCGATGTGTCGGCTGCCATGATGGAGCCACCCGGTGGTACTGCGCTGGTGGAGGAAAGTATCCGCGAAGCCATGGATTTTCGCCGTGCGATGCGCAAGGTGGCGTCCGAGTATGGCCGAAATGACTGGTGGTTCAAGGTCTGGGGTCCCAATCGTCTGGTGTCCGAGGGTATCGGTATTCAGGAAGACTGGATTCTGGAGTCCGGTGACGAGTGGCACGGCTTTGGCGACCTGGCCGAAAACTTCAATATGCTGGATCCGATCAAGGCGACCATTATCACGCCGGGATTGGATATTGACGGTAATTTTGCCGAGAGCGGCATTCCTGCAGCGCTGGTGTCCAAGTATCTGGCCGAACACGGTATTGTGGTTGAAAAAACCGGCCTGTATTCGTTCTTTATTCTGTTCTCCATCGGCATTACCAAAGGCCGCTGGAATACGCTGGTAACGGCCCTGCAGCAGTTCAAAGACGATTACGATCGCAATGCGCCGTTATGGCGTATCCTGCCCGAGTTCTGCGCCGATTTCCGCCAGTACGAGCGTATGGGCCTGCGTGATCTTTGCCAGAAAATCCACGAAGCCTATAGCGAAAACGATGTGGCCCGCCTGACCACCGAGGTGTATCTGTCGGACATGGTGCCGGCGCTCAAGCCCTCGGATGCCTTCGCCAAGATGGCGCACCGCGAGGTGGAACGCGTGCCGCTGGATCAGCTTGAAGGTCGGGTGACCGGGGTGCTGCTCACGCCATACCCACCGGGCATTCCGCTGCTGATTCCGGGCGAGCGTTTCAATAAAACCATTGTGGAATACCTGAAATTTGCCCGTGGCTTTAATGAGAAATTCCCCGGCTTCGAGACCTTTATCCATGGCCTGGGCCATGTGACCGAAGACAATGGCAATGAGTTCTTCTACGTGGACTGCCTGAAGCTGGATGAGTGATCATTTTGATGTCGTGATCATCGGTGCCGGTGCTGCCGGCCTGATGTGCGCAGCAGTGGCCGGCCAGCGTGGGCAGCGGGTTGTCCTGCTGGATCACGCCAGCCGGCTGGCGGAAAAAATCCGCATCTCCGGTGGTGGTCGCTGCAATTTCACCAATAGCGGCGCCACCTGGCAGCAGTTTCTGTCCGCCAATCCGGCGTTCTGCCGTTCGGCTCTGTCTGCCTATACCCCTGAAGACTTTCTGGCACTGGTGCGCAGCCACGGTATTGCCTGGCATGAAAAGCACAAGGGGCAGCTGTTTTGCGACGACAGTAGCGAGCAAATTATCGACATGCTGGTAGCCGAATGTGAGAAGGGCGGCGTAAAGCGGCGCATGCAGGTAACCGTGAGCGCGATTGGCCAGGAGAATGGCCGGTTTACGGTGCAGACTCAGGCCGGGAAAGTGAGTGCCGACAATCTGGTGATTGCCACCGGCGGCATGGCCATTCCCCAGCTGGGCGCGACCGATTTCGGGTTGAAGACGGCGCGCCAGTTCGGCCTGAAAATTATCGAACCCCGCCCTGCACTGGTGCCGCTAACCTTCGATCCGCAAAGCTGGCGGCCGTTTGCAGAGCTTTCGGGGCTGGCCGTGCCGGTGCGCCTGGAAACGGGCGAAGGCAAGCGGCGTGGTGTGTTCGATGAAGACCTGCTGTTTACCCATCGCGGCCTGTCCGGTCCGGGAATTCTGCAGATTTCCAGCTATTGGGAGCCCGATACGCCGATTCGGATTGATTTGCTGCCGGGTCGGCGTCTGGCGCAGGAACTGGTGCAGCGCAAAAAGGGCAGCCGACAGAGCCTGGGACATGTGCTGAGCGAAATCTGGCCGCGCCGACTAGCCGAGAACTGGCTGCACGATCGGGGAATGCCGGCAGCGCAACGGCTGGCCGATACGGCCGACAAGCCCTTGATGCAACTGGCGGACAGTGCGCAACCGTGGACGCTGACACCATCGGGAACCGTAGGCTACAAGAAGGCTGAGGTGATGCGCGGCGGTGTGGATACCCGCGAGCTGGATCAGAAATCCATGCAGGCACGCAAAGTGCCGGGGCTGTATTTTATTGGTGAAGTGGTAGATGTGACCGGCTGGCTGGGGGGGTATAACTTTCAGTGGGCCTGGGCATCGGCCGTGGCCTGCGGGCGGGCTCTGTCGGCGTAGCGCGGCATTTGAAGTTGAAATCGATTTTTTGCATTAATTCATTATTTATAATTATTTTTATGCAAATCGGGTGATTTCTAATCGCTTTTATGCAATCGTAATCGATTTTATGCAAATCATGCTATCGGTAATAGAAACGGGCTCTGTCAGGATCCCAATAGGCTATGAGTTAAGCCGCCTGATTTGAGTCAAAGCAGCGACTGAGTTTGTAGATGATTGACGCCATCTGCTTTCACGGACATAATCGAATTTATACAAATTGTCTAATTTCTAATTGATTTTATGCGTCCGTCAGTGATTTTATGCATTTCGAGCCGATTCTAATCCTTATTTTCCGTCCCGTCTCGATACCTACGGAAAGACGCTATGAGTGATCTGCCAAATGATCCTATCGGAGCTGCGTGGCTTGAGCAGCGGTATGAGGTGCGTCCGGTTAGCCGCCTACCCGTACAGAGCCAAATTGGTAATCGGCGGGCCACCCAAATCGTGGACGGTGATAGGCTGGAAACGTACCAGGAGTCTATGCGCCCCTCAGACGAGCCAGTTGCGCATCTACAGTTCCACCTGCGTCATGAAGTGCCACAACTGGAGTTTTTGTCGCGCCTGTTTACCAGGACCGGCCCGGAGTTTATCCAGGCCTGGGTGGATGCAGAGCCTACGGGGCAATATGCTCGCCGGGCAGCCTTTCTGTATGAATGGTTGACCGAGGACGCATTGCAGGTGCCCGAGCGTCTGGGAGGTAATTATGTAGACGCGATCGACGACACTAAGCTTGTGGCCGCCTCCAGTGATCATGCAGTTAAAGTGCCTCGCTGGCGCATTAAGGACAACCTGCCGGGCACACGGTACTTTTGCCCGATGGTCGTTAAGACCGACGCGTTCAATAGGGCGGCCGCCCTGGATGTGCTGCAGCTATTTCAGAACCTCCAGGCTGAGTTCGGCGAGGATCTGTTGCGGCGGGCAGCGGTCTGGATGACGCTAAGGGAAAGCAAGGCGACTTTCACAATCGAAGGCGAAGCAGATCGCGGCAATCGGATTGAACGGTTCGCTGATGTCATGGCGCGCCGAACCGGACAGGGAGATTGTCCTTTAACGGACGAAACGCTGGCGCAGCTGCAGGGTGAGATACTCGGTAAGCGTAC
This sequence comes from Advenella mimigardefordensis DPN7, assembly GCF_000521505.1. Lineage (GTDB taxonomy): Bacteria > Pseudomonadota > Gammaproteobacteria > Burkholderiales > Burkholderiaceae_B > Advenella > Advenella mimigardefordensis. The sequence goes on along the minus strand of NZ_CP003915.1, from coordinate 3,759,249 downwards.
TTCGCTCAGCCATCTGGGGCTGCGTCACTCGCCTGTTTTTGTAGGGGAAACGGTTCACTATCAGGACATCGTGCATTACGTCGCACCGCCACACGAGGATGTGGGGGCGATGCTGCACGGGCTGCAAGTCTTTCTTGAACGAACACAGGGTCAATCGCCCGTCATGCGCAGTGCAGTTGCTGCTTTCGGTTTTGTGTACATTCATCCACTGGCGGATGGCAATGGCCGGGTTCACCGCTTTCTGATCAATGACATATTGAGACGTGATGGAGTGGTACCGGAGCCTGTTATTTTGCCCGTGTCAGCGGTTATCACGGATGATGCGGGAGAGCGGCGCAGTTATGACCGCGTGCTTGACGAGGTCTCCAAACCCCTGATGCACGCTGTGCGAGAATTTATCACGTTCAAATCCACACAAACGACCTATTCAGACGGGGTTGTATCCAACTTCGAGTTCGGCGGATTCGAGCAGGCCTGCCCTGTCTGGCGTTATCCGGATCTGGGGCCACACGTTATTTTTCTGTCCAATATAGTCAAGCGCACCCTGACGGAACAGATGCGCGAACAATCCCGGTACCTGCGCAGTCACGGGCGTGCTCGTCAGGCGATCAAGGAAATTGTTGAAATGCCTGATCAGCAGGCGGATCGTGTGTTGCGTTCCATTGAACAAAACCGGGGAGAACTCAGTAACGTTCTGGCCAAAGAGATACCTGTATTGCGCGAAGCCGATGTATGGAAGCAGATCACTGAGGCTGTTTCACAGGCGTTTCAGGAAGACCCACCCGTTGATCGCCATATTCTCGAACGCTACCATCCTGCCCGACCAGCGGGCGAAACTGCATAGGTGAGGCTTGCTCAGTCGCGGATCAGCGCTGCTCCGGTGATCATGACAGAACGGTAGGGTAGGGGTAGAAAACAGGAAAAAGCTGGACCGGCTGATGCTCCCCGAAAAGGGGCGGTACGACGCGGGGAGCGTCGGCGCCGGTCCGCAGATTAACGTTCAAAAAGCGCGCGGGGCAGACTAGAATCCCAGATCGATATTGGCGATTTTCCGGGCATCAATCACGATTTCGCGACCGCTGGGGGAATAGCCAGTCAGGCGGAAACCGGTTTCGGTTTTACTGCCCATGAGGGACAACTCGAAGCTGTTTTCGTCGGTGCCGAAAGACTGGTCGACTGCGGTATAGGCTTTGATTTTCAGGTTGGCGACGATTTCATCGCTGCCATTGGCCTGGATGGTGCCTGAATACAGGTAATGGGCATCGCCCCCCCGGACCTTATTGTCTTCTACGACCGTTACTCCGGCATGGGCTTTGGAATCTGCGATTACTGTTGCGTAGAAACCGTTATCCATAATAGTACTCCTTATGTAGTTGCCACTAGGGCGCTTGTTGCTGGCTGCAATAGTGAACTGTTCCAGGATGGATCTGCTCGCTAAGGTAGCTGCTACTGAAAACGTGTTTTAAATATAGAATATAGTTGTGTTTTATGCTGACGTTCACCAGCGGATGGCTAGTTTACCGCAACTTGATGACACTCGTGTGTGAGGATACGATCGCACGGGTGACAAATGGCTTGTGGTCAAGTGTATTCTATCTCTTTTCCAAAGAATTATTTAATTGAAACTATAAGATGTAACAGTTCGTATTGTTATGACAACCATACATTAACGACGTTTAACATCGCTTAACTTACGCGCTTTTTGAAAGGGTGAATCCGCCTGACGGGACCTCGGTCATTCCCCCGGGCGGCGGCGGTAAAAAATCAAATATCGGGGATGCCGCAATGGATTTTTTTGCCGTTTGCCTGTATCCTTTCGCATGCTTTTAAATTGTCGTGGGAGAGAGCAGCAGGCGGCCACCGGCCCGTCACGTTGCCACCGAAGGCGCAATTCGCCCGGAATCGCTCAGGTCCATGTACCGCACAATCACCGGCTCAGCCGGTAAGGCACTCTGGAGAGACCTTTTCATTAAGGCGCCGAAGGGGAAACGCGCTGTGCAGCGCCAACAGGCTGCTCAAAGCGCGCGACAACTCTCAGGCAAAAGGACAGAGGGCGACAAGCGCCGGTTTCGTGGTGAAACCTGTGCGTTGCGACCTTCAATCCTTTTCAACAGGTGCAAGCATGTCCACACAGACAACTCCTTCCGCGGCTTCCGCAAGCGCGCCCCCCACCCAACTGAACCGCACGCCCCTGTTCGCGGCCCATCTGGCTGCCGGCGCCAAAATGGTTGATTTCGGCGGCTGGGAAATGCCTATTTCCTATGGCTCGCAACTGGCCGAGCATCATGCCGTGCGGCAAAAGGCCGGCATGTTCGATGTCTCCCACATGCTCAATGTCGATGTGACCGGCCTGCAGGCGCGACGTTTTCTCAGCCTGCTGCTGGCCAATGATGTGGCCAAGCTGGCTATTTCCGGCAAGGCGCTCTACAGTTGCATGCTGAACCCCGAAGGCGGGGTGATTGACGATCTGATCGTCTACTTTTTTGATGACGACCGCTGGCGCGTCGTGGTGAACGCCGGTTGTGCGCAGAAGGACATTGCCTGGATGCAGCAGGTGGTCAGCGAGCACAAACTGGATGTGGTCATCACCCCTCGGCGTGATCTGGCCATGATTGCCGTACAGGGCCCGCAAGCGCGTGAGCTGGTCTGGCAAATCCACCCGGAATGGCAGTCAGCGACCGAAACGCTCAAGGTCTTCTTTGCCGCCAGTGTCGGTAACGACACCCTGGTGGCCCGCACCGGCTATACCGGAGAAGATGGATTCGAAATCGTGCTGCCTGCCACGCAGGCCGAAGCATTGTGGAACAGCCTGATCGCTGCCGGCGTGGCGCCTTGCGGTCTGGGCGCACGCGATACGCTGCGTCTTGAAGCAGGCATGAACCTCTACGGTCAGGATATGGACGAAACGATCCAGCCGGCTCAGGCCGCGCTTACCTGGACGGTCAGCCTCACCGATACCCAGCGCCACTTCATCGGCCGCGAGGCAATTGAATCCGCCCCCCGCAAGAACGTGTTTACCGGTATCAAACTGAATGAACGCGGCGTGATGCGTGCCCATATGCGGGTACGGACGACGCAGGGTGAGGGGGAGATCACCAGCGGCACCATGTCGCCTACGCTGGGTGTGTCTGTGGCCTTTGCCCGTCTGCCTGAGGGCGTGGTGGCCGGCGATACCGCCGAAGTGGAAATTCGTGGCAAATGGGTTTCTGCCACGGTGACCGCGCTGCCTTTCGTGCGTAACGGCAAGGCCGTTGTTCCCGCACAGAAATAGAAAACCGTCACATAAACCTTGATATTATATGACCGTGTGCAACGTGGTCATTTTCCTCTTCCAGGAGTTTTGAATGAAATTACCTACCGATCGTAAATACACCCCTTCGCATGAGTGGGTTCTGGCCGAAGGCGACGTGTTCGTTGTCGGCATCACTGATAATGCCCAGGAGCAACTGGGTGATCTGGTCTACGTGGGCGATGTCCAGGTGGGCGCGCAATTGAAAGCCGGCGACACTGCGGGTGTGGTGGAATCGGTCAAGGCCGCTTCTGACATCTACGCACCGGTAGACGGCGAAATCGTTGCCTTCAACGATGTGCTGGAAGGCCAGCCTGATCTGGTCAATGAAGATTCCTACACCAACTGGATCTTCAAAATCAAGCCCGCCAATGCGGCCGATGCCGACACATTGCTGGATGCGGCTGCCTACGAAGCCCAGGCCTGAACCCCGTCGCCGTTGCCTGCATTCGCACTGAATGCCCGGCAGCAGCGACATGACTGATTACCACCGGATTACCCAGATTATGTTGCACACACACGAAGCGGCGTCCCAGGAATTTGTCGGACGCCATATCGGGCCCTCCGAGGTCGAGCAGGCAGAAATGCTGTCTGTGATCGGCGCCGAGAGCCTGGACGAACTGATCAATGAAATTGTTCCTTCCCGTATCCGCAATGCGGCGCCCCTGGCGCTGGACGGGCCGCGCAGCGAAGCCGATATGCTGGCTTCATTGCGCGCCATTGCACAGAAAAACGCGATTTACCGCAACTACATTGGCCAGGGCTATTACGGCACCCTCACGCCCAATGTGATTTTGCGCAATATTCTTGAGAACCCTGCCTGGTATACGGCGTACACGCCCTATCAGCCCGAGATTTCTCAGGGGCGGCTGGAAGCGCTGCTGAATTTCCAGACCATGATCACCGATCTGACGGCACTGGATATTGCCAATGCATCCCTGCTGGACGAGGGCACGGCGGCAGCCGAAGCCATGACGCTGGCGCGCCGCTCTGCCAAATCAAAAAGTGATGTTTTCTTTGTGTCTGCACATTGCCATCCGCAAACCATCGAGGTGGTGAAAACCCGTGCGAACGGGCTGGGCATCCAGGTGCGGGTGGCCGACGAAGCAGAGGGCTTGCCTGAGTGCTTTGGTGTGCTGCTGCAGTACCCGCATAGCCTGGGTAGCGTGACCGACTATACGCAACTGACAGCCGATGCCCATGCCGCCGGTGCCGTTGTGGCTGTGGCCACCGATCTGCTGGCTTTGGCCATCCTGAAAGCGCCGGGCGAGTGGGGTGCTGATATTGCCGTGGGCTCTGCGCAGCGCTTTGGCGTGCCGTTGGGCTTCGGTGGTCCGCATGCCGGTTTCATGGCCTGCCGCGATGCTTTCAAGCGCAGCATGCCCGGGCGCCTGGTTGGCGTATCCAAGGACGCGCAGGGCAAACCAGCCTTAAGGCTGGCGTTGCAAACCCGCGAGCAGCATATCCGTCGCGAGAAGGCGACGTCCAATATTTGTACTGCCCAGGTGTTGCTGGCTGTGATGGCCAGTATGTTTGCCGTCTATCACGGTGCCAAGGGTGTGCGGCGTATTGCCCAGCGCACCTATGTGACCACAACCCTGCTGCGCACCTTGCTGCAGTCTGCCGGTTATGAAGTACGGAACAATACCTGGTTCGATACGCTGCTGGTGCAGACCAGCCATGGCCAGGCCCTGCGAGCCGGGCTGGAAGCGGCGCACATCAATGTGCGCTGGGTATCCGAGACGCAGTTTGCCCTGTCCATGGACGAAACCGTCACCCTGGCCGACCTGCAGACGCTGGCGAATGTGCTTACCGAAGCCGCCGGTGCGCCTGCGGTTGATGTTGCCTTGCTGAACGCCGGCGAAGATACCTTTGTGCCGGTTTCGCTGGCACGCCAGTCGGCCATTCTGTCGCATCCGATCTTCTCCAGCATTCATTCCGAAACCGACATGCTGCGTTACCTGCGCACGCTGGCCGATAAGGATCTGGCGCTGGATCGCAGCATGATCCCGCTGGGTTCGTGCACCATGAAGCTGAACGCCACGGCCGAGATGATTCCCATCACCTGGCCCGAATTCGCGAATATTCACCCGTTCGCACCGGCGGCGCAAACCACCGGCTATGCTGAACTGGTCAGTCGCCTGTCGGCCGCTCTGTGCGAGATCACCGGGTACGATTCGGTCAGCCTGCAGCCCAATTCGGGCGCCCAGGGCGAATATGCCGGCCTGCTGGCCATCCGCGCCTATCACCAGGCCAATGGCCAGAGCCAGCGCGATGTGTGTCTGATTCCTTCCTCTGCTCACGGCACCAATCCCGCCTCGGCCAATCTGGCCGGCATGTCGGTGACTGTTGTCGCTTCGGATAGCAATGGCAACGTGGATGTGGAAGACCTGAAGCGCAAAATCGAGCAGACCGGCGATCGCCTGGCGGCGCTGATGATCACCTATCCCTCTACACATGGTGTATTCGAGGAAGCCATTGTGCAGATCTGCGATCTGGTGCATGCGGCTGGCGGTCAGGTGTATCTGGACGGCGCCAATATGAACGCGATGGTCGGGCTGGCCAAGCCGGGCAGCTTTGGCTCGGATGTGTCCCACTTGAATCTGCACAAGACCTTCTGCATTCCGCATGGCGGCGGTGGTCCGGGTGTCGGGCCGGTTGCCGTACGCGCGCATCTGGCGCCGTACCTGCCGGGCGTGTTGAATGAACAGGGCCAGCCTGATGCTGCTGATGCGGCCGGGCGTCCCGGGCCGGTCTCGGCAGCGCCTTTCGGTTCGGCCAGCATTCTGCCTATCTCCTACGCGTATATTGCGCTGATGGGGGCCTCGGGCCTGCAGCGCGCGACCGAAGTGGCATTGCTGAACGCCAACTATATCGCGACGCGCCTGGCGCCCCATTATCCGGTGCTGTACAGCGGTCGTAACGGTCGCGTCGCGCATGAGTGTATTCTGGATCTGCGCCCTATCAAGGACGCTTGCGGCATTACGGTAGACGACGTGGCCAAACGTCTGGTCGACTATGGCTTTCATGCACCGACCATGAGTTTCCCTGTGGCCGGCACCCTGATGGTTGAACCGACGGAATCGGAAAGCCTGAAGGAACTGGACCGTTTTGTGGATGCGATGATCTCCATCCGCCGCGAAATTGCCCAGGTGGAGGCCGGTGAAGTGGATGCCCAGGACAATGTGCTCACCAACGCACCACATACAGCGCAAATGCTCACTGCCGACGAGTGGAACCATGCGTATGCGCGCAGTCAGGCGGCCTATCCCGGCCATGTCTCGCCGGTAGGCAAGTACTGGCCGCCGGTGGCGCGGGTTGATAACGCCTTCGGCGATCGCAATCTGGTCTGCTCCTGCCCGCCGCTGGAAGCCTATATGGACTAAGGGACCGATCTCCTGTTGCGCGTCTAAAATAGTGGGACGCAGCAGCCGTTTGATCATGTAAAAAACCGGGGCGACCGGCATGGCAAATACCATGCATGTCGTCCCGGTTTTTTATCGCATGATGGCTTTGAGACAGTCACTTGCTGGCGTAAATGAAGGCGCGTTGCTGCGGCATCTGATTGGATGATGCCAGGATGATTGCGAATGACGGGCTCGCACGCCCGTCATTGCGTTCAATGTGGTCGGGCGCAGCAGAGCGTCGCTCTACCGCGCATGCGCTTTATTTCCAGACCGGATTGCTCCAGGCCCGCTTGCCATCGGCGCCGATCAGTACCACGCGGTACCAGGGGCTTTTTGCCAGCGGCGCCAGATCTATGCTGGCGCGGGTCAGGCCGGTGGCAAACTGATAGGCCATCAGATAACCGGCACCCACCACCAGAACGCCACTGACGGCAGAACAGGTGACATGCAAATGCGTGTCGCTCGTTTCAATACCATGAAAGACGGGGCCTTGGGTGGAGTAAAAGTGACCGGCTTTCAGTGCGGATACGATATCGGCCTGGTCTCTGCTGTCGGCCTTGAGTTCGACCCAGGCTGCGCCAAAATCCGGCGACTTGAAATGCGCGTCGTCAACCGCCGTAGCCAGCATCGGACGGCCACGATCCAGCAACCCGTCCAGCAGATAGGCGCCATCACCCTTGTCATGCATCAGCTGGCAACCGTGGTTGTAGATTTCCACGGCATGCGCTGCATCAATGGTCAGCGCATCGGCCAGCGACAGGCTGTACCAGGCCGGGTGTACCAGGGTGATGAACGCACCGGCCTCGGCGGCACGTCGGGCGATCGCCGGGCCATCTTCGCCTTCGCGAGTAGGCTCAAAATCATAGGGCAGGCCGATGGCGGTGATATGCCACAATGCGCTGTTTTCAGTGCGCGGCACGTGCAATTCGGCGGCTGCCAGTGGTGTAAATGTGTCGGATTGGTATTGCCGCGCATCGGTCAGCGGAAATTGATACGAGGGCAGAAAGTGATCGGTCAGCGCCAGGAAGTCATAACCGGATTCCTTGTAGCGCCGTACCACCTCTTCGGTGGGCAGCTTGCCGTCGGAGTTGGTGGTATGGGCATGCAGATTGCCACGCAGAAACTTGCCTGGCCTGGAAAATAAAGTATCGAGCGTCATGAAAATTCCTTTACGTTGTACTGTTCAATGTGCTTGCGGACTGCCGCGTAGTCCGGCATGACCCAGGTTGCGCCGGCCTCACGCAGTTGATCGGCAAGGGCGGGGTAGGCATGACTTGCACCAACAAAACCAATGACCGGGATGCCAGCTGCGACGGCGGCGCGAACGCCACTGGTGCTGTCGTCGATCACCAGGCAGCGCTGCGGTTCGGCATGTTGCTGTCTGGCCGCATGCAGAAACAAATCCGGCGCAGGCTTGCCCTGAGCGACGTCCTCGGCGCTATAGATACGGCCAGCAAAATAGCGGCTTAGCCCGGTTGCTTCAAATGAAAATCGCAGTCGCTGGTGGGCACTGTTGGAGGCCACGCAATAGGGTGTGGTCAACTGCTGCAGCAGTGCAACCAGTCCTTGTACCGGCGTCAGTTCCTGGCGAAACAGCTGTTCGGTCAGTTGCATTTTTCTGGCTGCGAATGCGGGCGGCAGCTCGCGCTGATACTGTTGACGGATGCGTTGCAGTCCGTCCTCAAGCGTGAGGCCAAGAAACAGAGAGGCAACCTGCTGTTCGGTCAGATCCAGCCCGAATTCGGCCAGCGCTGCTGCACTGGCCCGGGTGGACAGCAGCTCGCTGTCTACGATCACTCCATCGCAGTCAAAAATAATTAAATCCAAAGAAGATGGGGTCATGTGATACCGGCAAAAGGGGGCGGCACCTGGCCAGCCCCGGTTGAGACAAAAAGAGAGCGCGAATGACGGCGTAGTGAGTGCCGTCGGCTGCGGAACTTACTTTGCAAGCAGCGCATTGGTCGCTTCAACCATCTGGGCAAGCCCGTCCTGGGGCGTAACCTTGCCGCGCATGACAGAGCCGATGATGTCGCGCTGGGTACGCCAGATCTGCACGCCATGATTACCAGGGTAGCCGCCCCAGGGGCTGGCATAGGCAATCTGCTTCAGGCTGGTTTCCCAGTTGGGGTTTTTCTTGTAGAAGTCGCCCAGGTATTGCGGCTGAAGGGCCAGCTTGTTGGTAGGCATATATCCGGAACCCAGCACCGCTTCGGTCTGGCCTACCGGGCCGGTGGCAAACTTGATGAACTTCCAGGCTGCTTCCTGGCGCTTCTGGTCTTTGGCCAGAATCAACATGGCATTGCCGCCCGTGGGTACTTTGCCGGTCTCTTTGTTTTCCAGCGGAAAGACCGATGAGCGCATGTCAAAGCGGGAACCGACCAGTTCGGAGAAAGCCTTGGCGCTGTTGGGCGAGGCAAAAATAAAGCCCAGCTTGCCTGATACAAACTGCTGGCGTGATTGATCGAAATCACGCAGGGCCATGGCGCCGTCGGTCACGAAGCGGCGCGCTTTCTGCAAAGCATGCAGACCGGACTGGCCATCGAAGGCCACGGTTTTGCCATCGGGATTCATGAGGGGGGCACCCTGTTCCATGATCAGTGCGCGCCAGAGCCAGTCGTCCGGCCAGGCATGCACGTCGTAGGCCATGCCATTAATGCCTTCGGAGGTCTTGGCGATGTTTGCGGCCAGCGTGATCAGGGCAGGCCAGTCTGTCGGGAAGGCATCCGGGTTGCCGCCGGCTTTTTTAACCAGATCGGCATTGTAGAAAATGACGGGGGTGGATGCGTTGAAGGCCAGGCCATACTGCGTGTCTTCTACCTGACCAAGCTTGAGCACGGACGGCTCGTAGTTGGTTTCAAGCCATTGGCCTTGTTCCTGGGCGATAAATGGCTTGAGATCCACCGCCTGTTTACGCCGTTGCAGCGCATGCACCAGCTCTGGCAGGAGGTGAAAGCCGGAAAAATAGACATCAGGCAACTGCCCTGTCATCATGCTGCGCAATACGGCCTGGTGCGCCTCATCGTAAGAAGGCGGGGATGCACGAAAGCGCACGACAATATCCGGGTTCTCTTTGGTAAACGCCTGCGCCACTTTTTCATAGAAGGGGTTATGACCGGGCCATGCGTGCATGGCATCCAGCGTAATGGTTTCGGCATTAACGGCTACCGCGTAGGCGCACAGACTGCTGATCGACAGTCCCATTAAAATTCGACGAACAGTTTTCATATCACTTGCACTCCAGAAAAAAACTTCCGGCCCGATGGCCTGAAGCCGGCGTTCTTACTTGACGCCAGTATTGGTGACGCCCTGAATAAAATGGCGTTGAATAAAAAGATAGAGAATCATCAGCGGCAGCGTGACGATGGTTGCTGAGGCCATCAGCGCGCCGAAATTAGCGCCAATTTCCGGGTCGGCAAACGATGCCAGACCCAGAGGCGGTGTCATCAGTTCGGCATTGGTGATCACAATCAACGGCCAGTACAGGTCGTTCCAGTGGCTGGTAACGGAAAAAACCGAGAAGGCGGCGATGGCCGGCTTGCTGGCGGGCACAACAATCTGCCAGAGAATGGCCATTTCAGACAGGCCATCCAGGCGCGCTGCCTGCACGATGTCTTCAGGAAAAATCCTGAACGATTGGCGGAACAGGAAGATGGCAAACACGGACAGGAAGAAGGGCACCATCAGGGCAAAATAGGTGTTGAGCATATCGGTCGCGGCCAGCCCCAGAAACAGCGGGATGGCGGGCACCTGGATAGGGATGCACAGCCCGAGCAGGACGGCGCCGAACAGGATGCGATCACCCCGGAAACGATAGCGCGCCAGTGCCCAGCCGCAGGGAATGGCCGTTGCCAGCTGAACCAGCAACACACCCAGGCAGACAATCGCACCGTTAAGCATATAGCGCAGCAAAGGCGCATCGGCCAGGGCGGTACGGAAATTGTCCCAGCCGACGAACTGTTGCGGCAGCCAGCTGAATGACCCGGAGAACACTTCCTGGGCGGGCCGAAAGGCCGTTACGATCATCCAGTAGAAAGGAAACAGCATGATCAGTGCCAGCGCCAGCAAAACGCCGTGGCGCAGGCACGAAGAGAATGTCACCTGTGATAAAAGGCGGGAGCTAAAGCCGGCTTGCGGGGTCATACGTAATGAACCTTTTTCTCGGTTAATTTGGTTTGCAGCCAGGACAGGGCCAGAATGCAGATCAGGAACAGGACCGTCATGGCTGCCGCGCTGCCGGTGCGCAAATACTGGAACCCTTCCAGATAAATCTGGTAAAGAATGACTTCACTGGCCGCTTGCGGGCCGCCCCGGGTCAGTACGGCAACGGTGTCGAAAACCTTGAATGCGGTGATGCTGGATGTCACGATCACAAACAGCATGGTGGGGCCCAGCAATGGCAGGGTGACGGTAAAGAAGCGATCCCATGGGCGATCGGCGCCGTCCACCCGGGCTGCGTCATAAAGATCTTCCGGAATGGCTACCAGGCCGGCAATAAACAGCACCATATTGAAGCCGGCCAGTTGCCAGATGCCGATAATGGCAAGTGAAATTAATACCAGACCAGGATCGCCAAAGAACTCCATCTGCGGCAGGCCCAGGCCATGCAGCAACTGGTTGATCGGTCCGATCTGGCCGTGCAGCAGATACTTCCACACGGTGGCCATGGCCACCAGCGTTGCCGTCACCGGCAGAAAAAACAGGCACTGGTAGATGCGCCGACCCCTGCCGACACTTTGCACCAGTATCGCCAGGAACAGACCGCCGATCACCGACCCGGGCACGACCAGCACGGTATAGATCACGGTGTTGCGCAACACATGCCAGAACTTGGTATCGCTCAGGACCGACAGATAGTTGTCGATGCCGACAAAGTCCGTATCCGGCATACCCAGCTCATAGTTCGTAAAGCTCAGCAGGATCACAATGAGGACCGGCAGCGCCATGGTGCTGAGCATGAGAAAGGAGGCAGGCATGGCAAACCACCAGGCCATGGCGTCGGGCCAGCGGCGTTTGCTGATGGCCGACGGCTCGGTGTGCTGCGCGGGCAGGGTGTGCTCTTGCATCATGTTCAGGACACACGCTTGTGAATGGGCAGTACCTCGCAACGGGCGTATGCGGGCGGGATTCTGCTGCCTTGTGCATCGAACCAGAAGGTCTGCGCCGGATTGATCTGCAAAATCAGCCTGTCTGACCAGTTACCTCGGGCGCGCAGCCGGTCTATGTCGGCAACCGGCGCTCTGGCCACCAGCGGCTCGTTTGAGTGCGGGTGCCGGCAGAACAGCAGGGCATCATGGCCGAGCACTTCCGTGCGCTCGAATATCGCGGAAAACCGGATGGCATTCGGTATCGGCCGGCTCGCGAGATCGGCAATGCTCACGCTCTCGGGTCGAAAACCCAGGTGGATCACGCCAGCGCCGGCCGGGACAGGCAGTTGAACCGGTTCGCCGTCCAGACTTGCGCCGTGTTGAGCGTTGGCCGTGATGGTCAGAATGTTCATTTCCGGGCTGCCGATAAAGCGGGCGACGCGGATGTCTTGCGGGTCTTCGTAAAGCGCTCTGGGCGTGCCGACCTGCACGATCTGGCCATCCATGACGACGGCAACACGGCTGGACAGGGTCATGGCTTCCACCTGATCATGCGTCACGTAAATAAATGTCGCGCCGGTACGCTGGTGCAGGGCCGCGATTTCAGAGCGCATATGCACGCGCAGGCGCGCATCCAGGTTGGACAAGGGTTCGTCCATGAGGAATACGTCGGGTTGTTTGACCATGGCCCGGGCCACAGCCACGCGCTGGCGCTGTCCCCCGGATAATTGAGAAGGCCGGGAATGAAGCAGGTTCTGCAATTGCACCTGAGCGGCGACGGCGCTCACTTCCTGGTCAATCTGCTGGCGCAGCTTGCGGCTGCCTGGCCAGAAGCGGCCCAACAGCGGCCAGCGGGCGGGTGCCGGCAAACGCTTCATTCTCAGGGGTGTGGCAATGTTTTGCGCCACCGTCATATGCGGATACAGTGCATAACTCTGGAAGACCATGGACACGGGCCGCTCGCTCGCCGGGGATGCGGTGATATCGCGATCGCCCATATAGACGCGCCCGCTTTCGTGCGTGGTCAGGCCTGCGATAATGCGCAGCAGGGTGGATTTTCCACAGCCTGACGGTCCGACCAGCGTCAGAAATTCGCCGGCGGCAATGTCCAGCGATACCTCGTGCAGCGTACGTTTCCCAGCGTAATATTTTGCGACTTGTTCAAGTCTGACTGAAGCGGCCATGATGACGATACCTGTCTGTTTCAAACAGGCGTCATTCTATTGGTTATTTATTTCAATATTATTTATAAATTACGGAGTTTTACTCCGTTCATTGCGCTGGCGTCCGGCATGTGACAGATCGGCAATGGCCATGGCAAGCAATTCCACCAGATAAATCTTGCTGATGGCAGGTGAAATATCACCACCGATGGTGAGTGGCTCAATCGGCACGGCCAGCAATACCAGATCGGCCGCCTGGGCCACCGGGCTGTTTACCCGTCCGGTAATGGCGATGGTTTTTGCACCCGCGGTACGGGCGCGTTTGAGAAACTCCACGGTATCGAGCGTGACCCCGCTTTCCGAAATGCCCAGTGCCACGCAATGCTTGTCTACATCGGTCATGACTTCGTGGGCCAGCACCGGGTCCTGGAATGCCTGTGCAGGCAGACCCAGCCGCATGAGCCGGTAGGACACCAATTGGCTGACCAGCCCCGAGATGCCGGAACCGAAGACCGAAATCCGGCGCGCCTTGACCATATGCACCGCAATAGCCAGTAATTGCTCGGCATGCAGGGCATAGGCGGTTTTCTGCATGCTTTGGGTTAACCGTTTAAGCAGGGCGCCATAGCGGTCGGCCTCGTTGTCGCTGTCCGTGGCGGTACTGCGTTCGCTGGCTGCCAGTTCGGCCATGAGCGCCAGTTTGAATTCGCTGAAGCCCTTGAATCCCAGCTGGCGGCACAGCCGCAACACGCTGGCCTGCCCGCTGTGGGTGTATTCTGCCAGTTCGGCCACCGTCTGGTGAACCACTTTCTCGGGGTTGGCCAGAACATACTGGCCGACGCGCGACGATACTTCACTCATGGTGCCAATGGCGTTGGCCAGATGGACCAGCGGGGCTTTTTGTTCGTTAGGCATGATCATAAAACGGGTAACCTGGCTGGAAATGCATGGGCTGGAGCGGGCAAAACGGGTATTGGCGCGCAAGACGAACCGCAAGACGCACTGTTCCGCTTTTTGGCCAATGGGTTGTCATCAATGCAGTCGATCATACACGGCCAATATGATGAGAATGTGCAAGTATAGCCGAAGCCGGTCGTCTGGCAGGGCCGCTCGCGCGGCGGCTATCCTCCCTGCTGCGGTGCAGGTCGCATGACGCGCTCCGTAATAAATTCAAACAGGATTCTGTGGCCCGTTGGTTCCTTGGGCGCATAATCAGCGTTAATATGGGCTGTTTTCAATTGCAATTGCCATTTTCATGATTTCTCAGTCGCGTGCACGCGTCACGGGTTTTTCTTTGCCGCAGGTCCATTGGGTGCTGGCTTTGCTGGCGCTGCTGCTGGCATGTTGCTGCGTCGCCCCGGCATGGGCGCAGGACAAGGAAGCGCCGCCTGATGCGGAACAGGTGCTCAAGCAGGCACAGGAGCAGATCGACCCCATCAAGAAACAGCTGGAGAAAATCGCCGATGCGCCGTTGAACGATGCCGCGTTGTCAGGCATGCGTGAACAGGCGCTCAAAACGCAGTCAGCCGTAGGCGATGTGGCGGCAGCACTGGCGCCCAAGCTCAAAGATGTGCAGGACCGTCTGGCTGAATTGGGCCCCACGGATGCGGCGGCGCCCGAAGCACCGGATATCAGCCAGCATCGCGCCGAATTGGGCAAGGAGCGCGGCAAGCTGGACTCACAGATCAAACTGGCGCGGCTGATCGGGGTCGAGGCCGAGCAGGCTGCCGAACAGTTGAGCAAAGAGCGGCGGGTACGCTTTCAGGCACAGTTGGGCGAGCGTACACCTTCTATCGTATCAGGCACATTCTGGGCCGATCTGACCCGCGAGTGGGAGCGCGATTCGATCCGCACGCAGCCCCTGGCCAGTGAACTGACGGCGCTGCTGCAGGCGATCAAGCCCCTCGTGTGGATTGGTATTGCGCTGATCATCGCGTTCATTATTACGATACGCCTGGCTGCCGAAGGGCTATTGCTCAAGGCCATGACCCGCTACGTCGCGCCGGGTCGCCTGCGCCGGTCCTTGTATGCGGTGGTGGTGGTGCTGATGTCTGCCGTGGCCTATGGGCTGGTGGCAGAAACCGTCAGATCCGCCCTGACCTGGAACCAAAGCCCCACGAGCACGATGGAAGACATTCTGGCGCATATGGTGCTTGTGTCCTGGTTCTGTGGCTTTGCCGCCGGGCTTGGCAAAGCCTTGCTGGCGGCACACCATGCCTCGTGGCGGCTGATTCCCATGCGCGACGATGTGGCGCTGAACCTGCGCTGGTTTCCGGTGGCGCTGGCCGCCATTATCAGCCTGGGCTGGTTTATCCAGGGCGTATTTGCAATCGTGTATGCCAGTCTCGCGTTAACGGTGGCCTTCAACAGCATTATCTCGCTGACCACCAGTATTGTCATGGGCGTGGCCATGGTGCGCTCGCGCCAGCGCTACGCAACCGAGACCGAGGCGATACAGCGCAGTAACCAGATGACGATCCCCGGCTGGCTTAATGCCATCATCAATCTGGCGGGCGTTGCGCTGCTTGTCAGCCAGATTGCGCTGCTGCTGGGGTTTGTTGCCCTGGGCTCCATGATTGTGCAGCAACTGGTCTGGATTTTCCTGGTGCTGCTATCGGCCTATCTGCTGGCGGTGCTGATCGAAGATATATGTACGGTGATGTTGATTGCCGTCAAGCGACAGAACGGTCAGGAAGAGGAGAGTGCATACCCGGCCTTGCGCAGCCAGTTACTGGTGCTGGCCTCGGGCCTTGGTCGCTTGCTGGTTGTGTTGTTGGCGTTGGCGCTTTTGCTCGCGCCTTTTGGTGGCGGGCCAACGGAGTGGCTGCACAATTTCGCCTTCCTGTATTCCGGCATCTCCCTGGGCGAGGTACAAATTCGTCCCACCGCCATTCTGATCGCGCTGGTGGTGCTGATACTGGGATTTGTACTGGTCCGAATCCTGCAGAGATGGCTGACAGACCAGTATTTACCTACAACCCGGATGGATGCCGGCATGCGGGCGTCGGCGGGCGCCCTGTTTGGCTATGCGGGCTACGTGCTGGCCGGCGCCATGGCGCTGTCGGCACTGGGCATCGGGCTGGAACGGGTGGCATGGATTGCCAGTGCACTGTCAGTGGGGATTGGTTTTGGCCTGCAGGCGATCGTGCAGAACTTTGTCTCGGGGCTGATTCTGCTGGCCGAGCGGCCGGTCAAGGTAGGCGACTGGGTGTCGCTCAATGGCGCCGAGGGCGATATCCGGCGCATCAATGTGCGCGCGACGGAAATCCAGTTGTGGGATCGCTCGACCATGATTGTTCCGAACTCTGAACTGATCACCAAAGTGGTGCGCAATGTCACCCACGCCAGCCCCATTGGACGGGTGCTGATTAAGTTGACGCTGCCCCTGGGCACCGAGCCGGCGCAGGTGCGGGAGATCATTCTGGCTGCATATGGGGCCAATGAAGACATACTGGATGAACCGCGGCCGGATATTCTGCTCGATAGCATCGAAGCGACCGGGCTGGTGTTCATTGCCACCGGCTATGTCAACTCGCCGCGCATGGTGGCGCGCGTACGCAGTGCCTTGCTGTTTGACATACTGCAGCACCTGCATGAGGCCGATATTGCCCTTGCCGCGCCGGCTACCATGATGCTCAAGGAAGTGGCAGCAGCGCCGCAGAACAAAACGCATTTTGAGGGCGGGCCGGATTAGGTCTCATACGCCGGCAGCCCGGCTGCCGCGCTCTGGACATTGCGCCTCACGTCATGCCGCCCGCGTAATGTGGCACGGGCGCCTGGCATTCATCGCCGGTGCATGATCCATGACATCACACAGGTTCTGAACCGTCGATCAGTTTGCGCAGTATGGTGATCAATTGCCTACGTTCCATTTTGCTTAGGTTTTTCATGATGCCCGCCTCGTGCTCCTTGGCCACGCGACACAAATCGGCCGCAAGGGCCGTTCCCTTGCGCGTGTTGCGCACCATCGTCTGACGCCGGTCATCCGGCTCCTGCCGTCGCTCGATCAATCCATCCTGCTCCATGCGTACCAGCGCTTTGCTTAGCGTCGGCTGTTTCATGACGGCGTGGTAGGCAAGATCGGTGACGGATTCTTCGTGATTGTTGTGCAGGCAGGCAAGCACACGCCATTCCGTAACAGAAAGCTGGGTGGTGTACAGGTACGTATAAAAATCTGTTGAAACGGTATCGCTTGCGCGCCGCAACAAATAGGCCAGATAGGTATCAATAAAACGATTGGATTCACTCACGTTTATTCTGCTCCGGAAGTAGATAGTGCATGCACAAAAATCAGGCATGTTTTGCTACGCTGCGTCATTTTAGTGCTTCGCACGACGATTATATTTCCTTCCTCAAATACTAGTAGTAGTACTGAGTGACTAGCCCTGTCTCGTCCCTTTATTATGATCGAAATATATGAATTTTCATATAAATTTATTGACGATTTAATATTTTAAACTTAAACTAAATTAAAACCAATTTGATCATCTTTGTGATTTTTTGAATCCACGATCACCTGTTCCCTTCCAGGGAAAGGAGAAAATGAATGGCAGAGCGGTCCTTTAAAAAGGAAGTGCAGACACTCAAGATCGGCGCTGGCGAAGAGTTTCGTGGTGAGGGCATACTGGCCATCACCAAGGCACTTTTGCAGTCCGGAGTGGGTTATGTCGCCGGCTATCAGGGCGCGCCGATTTCGCATCTGATGGATGTGCTGGCAGACGCCGATGACATCCTGAAGGACCTGGGTATTCATTTCGAATCGAGCGCTTCAGAGGCGACAGCAGCAGCGACGCTGTCGGCATCGGTGATGTATCCGATACGCGGCGCAGTCACGTGGAAGTCTACCGTGGGAACGAATGTCGCCTCGGATGCACTGGCCAATCTGGCCTCGGGCGGAGTGACTGGTGGTGCCCTGGTGATTGTTGGTGAAGATTATGGCGAAGGGTCTTCTATCATGCAGGAACGTACCCATGCCTTTGCCATGAAATCACAAATGTGGATGCTGGACCCGCGCCCTAATCTTGCCTGCATGGTGGACATGGTAGAGACGGGCTTTCGCCTGTCGGAAGCCAGCAGTACACCGGTGTTTTATCAAGTGCGTATCCGTGGCTGCCATGTACACGGCCGCTTTATTGCCAAAGACAATGTAGCGCCACCGTTTACGCTTGCGCAGGCGCTGGAAACACCACGGCGTGATGCCGGTCGCATTGTATTGCCGCCGGCGGCATACGAACATGAACAGGAAAAAGTGCGTGATCGCTGGCCTGCCGCTGTCAAATTCCTCAAGGATAATCGGGTCAACGAGTTTTTTGCAGGCAACCGCGAGGATATCGGCATTATTGTGCAGGGTGGTTTGTACAACAACACCATTCGCGCACTGGGCCTGCTTGGAAAGGCGGATCATTTTGGCAAAAGCGAATTGCCTATCTATGTATTGAATGCCGTCTATCCGTTGATCAGCGACGAGGTAGAGGATTTTTGCCGGAATAAAAAAGCCGTGCTGTTGATAGAGGAGGGTCAGCCTGACTATATTGAACAGAACATTCATAGCATTCTGCGCAAGGCGGGAATCAACACACCCTTGTCAGGCAAGGATGTGCTGCCCATGGCTGGTGAGTATACGGTGCAGACTATCCGGGATGGTCTGCGGGACTTTCTGGATAACCTGCCATCGCAGCTTGTGTCGACAGCAAAGGCCGAGCCGGTCGCGAAACCTACGGTTGAACAGCCGATTGTTTTTACGTCAGTGCGTCGCCAGCAGCTTGCCGATATTATCCCGCCGCGTCCGGCGGGACTGTGTACCGGTTGTCCTGAGCGACCGGTGTTTTCGGCGCTGACACTGGCACAGGAAAAGCTTGGAGAACACCATATTTCCTGTGATATAGGCTGTCATCTTTTTTCCATTTTGCCTCCCTTTAATCTGGGTGCCACCACCATGGGTTATGGGCTGGGGGCATCCAGTGCGTCAGCATTCAATGTGAAGGCCGGCAAGCGTTCCATTTCGATCATGGGCGATGGCGGTTTCTGGCATAACGGGCTGACTTCCGGAGTTGGCAATGCCGTCTATAACAAACATGACGGTGTGATTATCATTGTTGATAATTACTACTCCTCTGCCACCGGCGGGCAGGATATCCTGTCGTCCCGGGCGGATAATGATAACCGGTCGACCAATCATCCGATAGAACAGGCGGTCAGGGGTGTGGGCGTCAAATGGGTAAGGGTGATTGACCGTACCTATGACGTATCAAAAATGCGTGCGCTCATTGAAGATGCGCTGACCTGTGCAGACTCGGGGCCCAAGGTGATTATTGCCCAGTCCGAATGTATGCTGAATCTGCAGCGGCGCGAGAAACCGGCGTTCAAAAAGGATGTCACGCAAGGCGTGCGCCGTGTCCGGCAACAGTTCGGCGTGGACCAGGATATTTGTTCCGGCGATCACGCCTGTATCCGGCTCTCGGGCTGTCCGTCGCTGACGCTGAAAGATAATGATAATCCGCTGAAAGATGACCCGGTCGCGCATGTCGAAAGCAGTTGTGTCGGCTGCGGCCATTGCGGCGAGATCGCCCATGAGGCGGTGCTGTGTCCTTCTTTTTATCGCGCCGATATTATTCATAACCCTGGCAGAAAAGATCATTTTTTGAATCGGATACGGAACACACTGATCGGTAAACTCCAGCGGCGCCATCGCGAGCGGATTGAGCGAGTCACGATATGACTGATAAAACACAGACGGCGGGTGCCGAACCCCTGAAAATAGCCATTCTTGCCATGGGAGGACAGGGTGGCGGTGTGCTTGCAGACTGGCTGGTGGATCTGGCAGAGCGAGCCGGCTGGTATGCGCAAAGCACATCTGTACCAGGCGTTGCGCAGCGCACCGGGGCGACCATTTATTACGTGGAGCTGTTTCCTCCGCCCTGGTCAATGGCGCAACCGCCGGTGCTGGCACAAATGCCGACGCCTGGCGATGTGGATGTGGTGATCAGCGCCGAGCTGATGGAAGCCGGGCGCGCCATTTTACGCGGCATTGTGACACCGGACCGGACGACGCTGCTCACGTCTGTACACCGCAGCTATGCCATCAGCGAAAAAAGCCATCCTGCTAACGGGATTGTGGATGCGGCCCAGGTCATTGCCGCAGGCAACGATACAGCGAAACATTTCTATGCCGCAGATTTGCAACGTATTGCCGAAAGCTGCGGCAGCGTGATCAGTGCCAGCCTGTTCGGTGCCCTGGCCGCCACCGCGGTCCTGCCTTTCGCCCGGGAACAATTTGAGCAGACCATTCGACTGGGCAATGTCGGTGTTCATTCGAGCTTGGCGGCGTTTGATGCCGGCTGGAATGAAATCCGCTCGGCCCGGATGCAGCAGGATACCAAGACTGCCAGTGCGCGTTTCCCGGCACTGCCGGAGAAGGCCGGAACAGCGGACGGGCAAAAGCTGCTGGACAATCTGCGCTCACGATTTCCTGTCGCGCTGCAGCCGGTCATTCTGGCGGGCTTGAGGCATTTGCTTGATTTTCAGGATGCCGATTATGCCCATGCATACCTGAACCGTATCGAAAAGATACTCGCCCTGGACAATGGCGCGGGCGGCCAGCCACGAGGCTGGACACTGACCTGGCAATTTGCGCGCTATCTGGCCACTGCCATGGCCTATGACGATGTCATCAAGGTCGCGGATCTGAAGATACGGGATTCGCGGATGCAGCGCATATCCCGGGAAGTGCGTCTGGACCAGGGACAGATGCTGGAAGTGGCAGACTATATGCATCCGCGGTTTGAAGAAGTGTGCGGCACCATGCCTGAGCGTCTTGGGCGCTGGATCGAACACTCTTTTCTGCGCAACTGGACGGCCACTCTTTTCCGCAAAGGTCGTCATCTCAGAACAAGCCGTTTGGGCGGCTATCTGCTGCTGTATGCACTGGCTTCGCGCAGGTCCAAAAGGACGGCGACATTACGCCATGCGCAGGAAATGCAATCGATTGATGATTGGACCAAAAAGATTGAAGCCGCTCTTGAGACAGACTACGAGTTCGCCGTTACCGTGACCCAGTCGCGCCGACTGGTCAAGGGGTACAGCGATACACACGCACGCAGCAGCGGCAGGTTCAGCCAACTGATGAAAGCGGCCGAGGCACTGGATGGACGGACGGATGCCGCGACGCAGTACAAGACGTTATACGAGGCTGCATTAAATGATGTCAAGGGCGAGCGTTTGCAGGCGGCATTGGCCGCCATGCCTGCTCTATGACTGTAATGAACAGGGGACTCAAGAAAGTGGAAACACTCCAGTTGCGCGTAAAGGAAACGGTAGACCTGACCGGGCAGATTCGCAAGATTGTGCTGGAACATGTGGATGGGTTGCCGTTGCCGGCCGCAACGCCCGGCGCACATGTGCGGGTTCACATCAAGGGAGCTGCCGATGATAGCAGGGCCTATTCGCTGTTGCTGCTCAATGGCAATGCCGGTGATGCAACACATTTGCAGTATGAGATCGCCGTAAAGCGTGAAGATGCAGGAAGTGGCGGCTCTCGCTACATGCATACCCTGAAAGTGGGAGACACGCTGGTGAGTGATATCCCCCGTAATGATTTCATGCTGGATCCGGCAGATCAGGCCTCGCCCGTCTTGCTGGCCGGCGGTATTGGCATTACCCCTATATTTGCCATGGCGGGTTCGCTACGGCGCGAAGGACGGCACTTTCATTTGCATTATGCCGGGCGTGATCGGGCACAAATGGCACTCGTCGACGAGCTTGAGAGCTTTGCTGGAGACAACCTGCAGCTTCATCTGGATCAGCAGGACTCGCAACTGGATATTCAGGCCCTTGTGCAGTCTATGCAGCCCGACCAGCATTTGTATGTTTGTGGCCCGGCAGGTCTGCTGGACGCGGTGCTGGCGATGACAAAGCAACAGGGAATACCGGCAGGTCGGGTGCATTTCGAGCTGTTCAACAATCCGGCAGCCAGAGCGGATGCAGGTAGCTTTCAGGTGCGGCTGGCGCAGTCGGGTAAAACCTATGAGATCCCACCGGACAAAAGCATTCTGGAAGTATTGCAGGAGCAGGGGGAAGATCCTCTGTGTGACTGCTGTCGTGGTGAATGCGGCGTGTGTCAGGTTGGGGTGCTGGAAGGTGAGCCGGATCATCGCGATTATGTGTTGTCCGATGCCGAGAAGGCGGAAGGCAAGCTGATGCAGATCTGCGTATCACGGTCGAAATCGGCGGTTTTAGTGCTTGATTTGTAAAGGCACCAACATGGCAGTTAGCCTGTTTGCAATGACAATTGTCATGCAGTAGTGGAAGAAAAATATTTCTGATGGAGTAAACGATGATGTCAGCCGGAAAGTCTGCGAACAATTACAAACAGAATCCTGAGGCGGTGCAGGCGCTGGTACGCGAGCGCGAGGTGCACCGGGATCTTTATATTGACGAAGACGTCTTCGATCTGGAAATGGCGAATCTTTTTGCGTCCACCTGGGTTTTTGTGGGCCATGAAAGCCAGATACCGAATGTAGGTGACTACTATACGACAACGGTAGGCAATGAGCCGGTTGTGATGGTGCGTCACACCGATAAATCCATCAAGGTACTCTATAATCGCTGCCCCCATCGCGGAGTGAAAGTGGCAGGTGATGTCTGTGGCAATACCGGGAAATTCTTTCGCTGTCCCTATCATGCGTGGACATTCCGCACTGATGGAAAAATTCTGGCGATCCCACTCAAAAGCGGTTACGAAAATGCCGGGCTTGATACCTGCGATGCCGCCAAAGGGATGGTTGCGGTTGACAATGTGCACGACTACCGCGGGTTCATTTTTTGCAGACTGAACAGTGAAGGCGTGTCTTTTGAGGATTTCTTCGGAGAATCGCTGTCCACAATTGACAATATGATTGACCGCTCACCTACGGGAAAGCTGCAGGTCGAGGGTGGGATTTTTCGCTATGTTCACAAATGCAATTGGAAAATGCTGGTGGACAATCAGACCGACACCTGTCACCCCATGGTGGCGCATGAATCATCGGCCGGCACGGCTGTGCATGTATGGGAAGAGGCGCCGGCAGGGACACCTAAACCGATGGCGGTGGAACTTTTCGCACCCTTTATGTCGTCGTACGAATTTTTTGACAAAATGGGTATTCAGGTATGGGAGAACGGTCACGGTCATACCGGTGTGAGCGATTCAATTCACGCTGCCTATTCGGATATTCCGGGCTACTGGGATGCCATGAGCGCGGCCTATGGCGAGGAGCGCGCGGCTCAAATTCTGGGCGACGTCCGCCACAACACAGTCTATTTTCCCAATATTCTGGTCAAGGGGCCCATACAAACGTTGCGCCTGTTCAAACCGCTTTCTGCCGGCACCACAATGGTGGAATCCTGGACATTCCGGCTGGTGGGCGCGCCCGATCTGCTGTTTGAGCGCAGCCTGATGTACAACCGGCTGATCAATGCGCCCACTTCTGTCGTCGGGCATGACGACCTGGAAATGTATGAGCGATCGCAGGAAGTGTTGCATGCGCGCAGCCACGAGTGGGTCAATTTTGCTCGTTTGTATGATCCGGCAGAGGCAGGGCAACGCAACGTTGTCACTCAGGGCACCAGCGAATGGCAGATGCGCAATCAGTATCGGACCTGGCTGCGGTTTATCAAGCCTGCACAGAATGAAGGGGTTGGCATATGAATGAACAGGATGTGATCGATTTCGTTTACCAGGAGGCCCGGCTGATTGATGAGCTGCGTCTGGACCAGTGGGTAGCGCTCTTTACCGATGACGGTTATTACTGGATGCCCCTGCAACGCGGGCAAACCGAAACGCGCTTACAGTCATCGTTGATGTACGAAGATAAGCTGTTGCTTAAAGTTCGGGTCGAGCGGTTGACCGGGAAACGTACGTTTTCGCAGCAGCCGGTGAGCTATTGCCATCATCTGCTGCAGCGACCACAGATCAGCCATGATGATCCGGCGCACGATCCGGAGAATGGCATTTATGTGGTGCGCACGGCGTTTCATTATATCGAGACTCGCCAGGACGATCAGCGCTTGTACGCGGGGTGGTCAACGCACACACTGGTAAATGAAGCAGATGTTTTGCGCATTCGTTTGAAAAAAGTTGAGCTGGTTAACCCCGATGCCGCCTTTGGCAGCATTCAGCTGTTTATGTGAGCGCCCAGTGACTCCTCAGATCGCCCAAACTGTTTACGATGCCTTTGCACAGACCGCAAAGGCCAACCCGGACAAGCCCTTTCTGCTGGTATTGCCAGAGACCGCCCAGAAATATGGAACCCGTGCTGGCCAGTTCAGCTATGGCCAGGTATTGGCGCAGGTGCATCAATGGCGTGATGCCTACCGTTCGGCGGGCTATGCGTCGGGAGATCGGGTGGCATTGCTGCTGGAAAATCGGCTGTCGTTCTTTCTGCACTGGTTCGCCCTGAATGCGCTGGGTGTCTCGGTCGTTCCCGTGAACGCGGATCTGCGTCTGGCAGAGCTACAGTATCTGCTCAGCCATTCCGAAGTGTGTCTTGTCGTTGCTATTGAAAGCCATCAGAGTCTGTTGCGAGAAGCCGGCGCCGCTGCAGGATTTTCCGTACCCGTTATATCACCTGAGGAGTCGCCGCCGGTGCGACGCAATGACAAACGTGATTACTCCGGGCCAAAACTGGATACAGAGTGTGCCTTGCTTTATACCTCGGGAACAACAGGGCAACCCAAGGGCTGTGTCTTGTCTAATCTGTATTTTCTACATGCCGGCCAGTGGTACGCGCAAACTGGCGGGTTGGCTGAAATCCGCAAGGGTGAAGAACGCATGTTGACGCCCTTGCCACTTGTGCATATGAATGCGATGGCCTATTCGGTCATGGCGATGGTGCTCAGTGCAGGTTGTCTGATTCTGCTGGATCGGTTTCATCCCCGCTCCTGGTGGCTATCGGTTAAAGACAGTGGTGCAACGATTGTCCATTACCTGGGTGTGATGCCTGCCATACTGGACAAGCTGCCAGCCTCTTCGCAAGACCGGGAACATTGTGTTCGTTTCGGTTTTGGTGCCGGGGTCGATCAAAAGCTTCATGCAAACTTTGAACAGCGTTTTGGTTTTCCGCTATTGGAGGCCTGGGCGATGACAGAAACCGGCGCCGGCGCGGTCATTATGGCAAACCGGGAACCTCGCTTTGTGGGTACCAGCTGTATCGGGATTGAAGGGGATGACGTCAGCGTTCGCATTGTTGATGAACAAGGTGACGAGGTTAAAGCGGGCGAGCAGGGCGAGCTTTGGGTGTGTCACGCTGGTGATAATCCTCGCTTCGGCTTTTTCTCACACTACCTGAAAGATACGGCAGCCACGCAAGCAGCCTGGCACGAGGGCTGGTTTAAAACCGGGGATATCGTGCGCAGGAATGAGGCCGGCTATCTGGTTTTTGTTGATCGCAAGAAGAATGTGATCCGCCGTAGCGGCGAAAACATTGCTGCAGTCGAGGTGGAAGGGGCATTAGCACGCCATCCTATGGTGCAGGCGGTGTCTGTCGCTGCTGTGCCTGATGAGGTTAGGGGAGATGAAGTGCTGGCGTGCGTCGTTCTGTCGTCTGCTGTACCGGACCGGAGTGATCCCGCGCAGCTGGCGAGTGAATTGGTGATCTGGTCCTTATCGCAACTGGCTTATTACAAGGTGCCGGGCTATGTGAGTTTTGTCAGTGAGCTTCCCCTGACCGCCACTAACAAAATTCAGCGTGGCGCCTTGCGTCAATTGGCATTTGAACTGGTTTCCGGCGGTCAGGCGATCAATACCTGCCATCTGAAAAAGCCGGGGGGACGGGCATGAGCCGGCCTGCATCCTACGAGGGCGTGGTGCTGACCATGCCCGTTACGGTACCGTATGTCAGGTATTCTATCGAGAGTGCCCATTACTGGCTTGGACGCGCATTAAAAGGACTGCTTGATGGCACTGGCCTGCCTTTGTCTGCAGTTGACGGCCTGTGCGTGTCCAGCTTTAGTCTGGGACCCGATTCTGCCGTGGGCCTGACCCAGCATTTCGGTGTGTCACCGCGCTGGCTGGATCATATCCCAATGGGGGGCGCCAGCGCCGTAGTGGCGTTGCGCCGTGCGGCACGGGCCGTACAGGCGGGTGATGCCAGTGTTGTTGCCGTGATCACCGGTGATACCAATCATGTTGACTCCTTTCGCAGGACGCTTGGACAGTTTTCCCGTTTCGCGCAAGACGCTACCTATCCATACGGTGCAGGCGGACCGAATGCCAGCTTCGCGTTGCTCACCCGCCACTATATGAACACTAGCGGTGCAACACGAGAGGACTTTGGAAAATTGTGTGTGGCTCAGCGTGACAATGCATTGCGCTATCCGTATGCGCTGATGAAAAAGCCGCTCACTATGCAACAGTATTTACAGGCCCGTCCCATCACCGAGCCGATTCATCTGTTCGATTGCGTTATGCCCTGTGCGGGTGCTGAAGCGTTTCTGGTGATGAGTGAGGCGCAGGCGCGCCGGCTTGGTCTTGCCTTTGTGCGCGTGCTGGGCACCATTGAAAGACATAACGGCTGGCCGGATGATGTGATTCAGTCGCGTGGCGGCTGGACATTGGACAGAGATTCGTTGTACGAGCAGGCCGGCGTTGGCGTAGAAGAGATGGATTTTTTGCAGGCCTATGATGATTATCCGGTGATCAATATGATGCAGCTGGAAAATCTGGGCTTTTGCGAGGCAGGTGCCGGTCCTGAATTTGTTCGTACTCACTCGTTTACCGTGGATGGTTCCTGCCCGCTCAATACTTGCGGTGGGCAATTGTCTGTGGGACAGGCAGGTGCGGCTGGAGGCACGCTGGGCATGAACGAGGCTATCAGGCAGTTGACCGGACGGGCAGACAGGACGCAGATTGCCAATGCGCGCATCGGCATGGTCAGTGGATTTGGAATGATCAATTACGATCGTGGTCTGTGTACGGCAGCTGCGATCCTGCAAAGTGGAGCGTCGGCATGACAGTCCCTTTACGCAAGCCGGCAAGAAAGAATCCAGTTGAGCGCACGCGCCAGCCAACCTTGCCTGCGGCAGCGCGCAGCCGTACTTTTCATGGCATGACGCGAGCGGCAGCGGAAGGCAGATTTGAATTACAAGTGTGTCAGGAATGCAGCAAGATTCAGTATCCACCGCGCGATGTGTGTGGGTACTGTCTGTCGCATCGGCTGCAGTGGTCTGAAGTGGATCGCCGCGCCACACTAGTGGCTACAACGGTGCTGCATCACAGTAATGATGTGTATTTCAGGGAGCGTTTGCCCTGGCGCATTGGTACGGTGCATATGACAGCTGGCCCGGTAGTGATCGCTCATGTGCATCCTGCCTGCGAAGAGGGTACGCCGGTGCAACTGGAAATGAAACTGGACAGAAGCGGCAACGCCGCCTTGTTTGCCTTACCCCCGGTGTTACCCCCTCATTACCTGGATGATCCGATGATGCGAGAAATGACCAATGATGTGAAGTTCCGACGTGTGCTGGTGACTGACGGTAAGTCGGCATTGGGGATGGCCATGATAGGGGCGTTGCTGCAGACCGATGCATCGATCATTTTTGTCGGTGACCAACAACCATGGCGACCTTGTGCCGCGTTCAATAGCCTGCTGGCCGATAGCAGGATCCAGGTTCATGCCATGGACGTGACCGATAGCGATTCGCTGGAGCGGGTGGCGGCAGAAATTGGCGGCAAGGTAGATGTACTGATCAATACGGCAGACCTGTTGCGAGACGGGGGCATGCTGGGCACCAACAATGTCAGCACAGCAAGCGACATGTTCAATGTGAGTTGCCTGGGGTTGCTGCGCCTGGCTCAGACATTTGGCGGAGCGATGGCGGGCCGGGCGGCCGATGGTGCTAACAGCGCCTCGGCATGGGTCAATATATTTTCCATTCATGCCCTGGCGAGCTTGCCCAGCCGCGGGGTCTGGTCTGCTGCTCAGGCAGGTGGCTTGTCTTTGTCCCATTGTCTGCGTGCAGAGTTACAAACGGTCGGCATCAGAGTCATGAACGTATTTACCGGTCCGGTGGATTACGAATGGGAACAGACGACACCCCCACCACGGGTCGCACCGGCCCAGATTGCCCGACAGATTGTGCAGGGCTTGGCAAACGGGCTGGAAGATGTTTACGTTGGTGACGTGGCAAATGACATCAGGGAACGGTTGCGTAGTAATGCCAAGGCGCTGGAACGTGAACTGGCAAGCGGCAATTGAGATTGACAAGGGAGAAAGCAATGACGGTATTGGTAGAACTCATGGGCGCACTTGCCTCGGGAAAAATAAAGATTGTTGATTTGACGGAAACGTTGACACCGGAGTTTCCGACGATTGTGCTTCCTCCGGAAATGGGACAGGCATGGCCGTTTCGCATTGAGGAAATCTCACGTTACGATGAGCGTGGCCCGGGTTGGTACTGGAACAACTTTTCCTGCTCCGAGCACACAGGTACCCATTTTGATGCGCCTGCGCATTGGGTTAGTGGCAAAGACCAGCCGGACAATACTGTGGATACCATTGATCCGCAGGCGTTTATTGCCCATGCCTGCGTCATTGATTGTTCTGCCGAGTCGGCCGTTTCCGCCGATTATCTGCTGACGATCGACAAAGTGCTCGAATGGGAAAAAGAGCACGGCAGGATTGCAGCTCGCTCCTGGGTGTTTATGCGTACTGATTGGTCCAAACGGGAAAAGCCCGCAGCGTATCTGAATATGCAGGAGGACGGGGCGCATTCGCCGGGGCCGGATGCCGAGGTGGTGCCATGGTTAATTCGCGAGCGCGATGTGCACGGCTTTGGGACCGAATCGGTCGGCACGGATGCAGGCCAGGCGCAGCATCTGGATCCGCCATTCCCATGCCACTATTACATGCACGGCAATAATCGGTATGGTTTACAGTGCATGACCAATCTGGATCAGCTTCCCGCAGTTGGCGCAATGATCTTTTCTGCTCCCCTGAAAATTCGTCGCGGTTCGGGTAGCCCCTTGCGCGTACTGGCATTGGTGGAACAGTAGCGGTATGCCAACACGAGGGTGTACAGCAGGAAATCATGACGGATGACATGCATAGGGATTTACGGAGAAATCAATGGCGATAGAACGCGAAGTCGCAGTCGTAACGGGAGGTAGCGCGGGTATCGGTGCTGCCATATGCACTTCTTTACTTGAGCAAGGTATGGAAGTGATTTCGCTGGCGCGACGAGCGCCCGACTTCAGCCACCCCCGGTTGCAGAGCAGGTGCGTGGATCTGCTTGACCGCAAGGCCGTCCGGGAGGTCGCGCGCGAGCTGGCAGCCGGCTATCCGGTGACGCATTTTGTGCATAACGCCGGGGTAATCCGTCCCAATCTGCTTGAGCAGGTGAGCGATGAAGATATGGATGCGCTTGCACAGTTGCATTTGACCAGTGCGCTGGCACTGACCCAGGCTTTTATTCCGTCAATGAAGAAAAAAAAATACGGGCGCATTGTACTCATTTCATCTCGTGGCGCGCTCGGCTTGCAGACACGCACTGCGTACGCAGCGACCAAGGCCGGCATGATCGGAATGGGCAGGACCTGGGCGCTGGAGCTGGCTGGATTTGGCATCACGGTCAATGTGGTGGCGCCCGGCCCGATAGCGTCGGATATGTTTTACGACGTGATTGAAGCGGGCAGCCAGCGCGAGCAATCACTGGCTGCGGCCATTCCGGTGGGGCGTATCGGCCTGCCGGATGACGTTGCCCAGGCGGTGACATTTTTTTGCGGTGCTGCCGCCGGCTTTGTGACCGGACAGGTGCTGTATGTGTGCGGGGGCAGCAGTATCGGCTCGATTACGATTTAAGGTTCGGCGTATTTCAGGTGTGATTGTCTGAAGCTCGATATTCATTTTTTTGATCGCTTGTTTTCATGTTGATCAAACAGGAGGAACAATGAGGCTGCTGTCAACGATTGTCTTTGCTGTCGGTATGTGTACCTCGGCGGCAACGTTTGCAAAAACCGTCACGGTCGGATTTATTTCGTCATTGTCTGGGCCCATTTCGTCTCTCGGGATTCCGTATGCCAATGGCGTGATAGCCGGGCACAAGGCGATAGGAAAATCGGCAGATGCCGATATCAAATTAATCCGTCTGGATGATGCGTCTGATCCCGCTACCGCAGCGCGCAATGCCCGCAAGCTGATCAATGAGGACCAGGTGGATGTGCTGATGGGAACGTCGGGCGTGCCGGGTACCATGGCCATCGCCGCCGTAGCAAACGAAAGCAAGGTCCCATTCATTGCCATCTCGCCGGTTGCCAATGTGTCGCCGGCCACGGCTGAATGGATGGTGAGTGTCGCTCAGCCAACCGAATTGATGATCAATGCGGTGGTCGATCACATGAAAGCCCATGGCGTGAAAACCGTGTCCTATATTGGGTTTTCGGATGCATGGGGGGATCTGGCCTATGACGCATTGAAAAAGCACGCGGCACAGGTTGGGATAGAACTGCTAAATGACGAACGTTATTCACGCACGGATGCATCGGTCACTGGCCAGATGTTGAAAATCCGCGCTAGAAAGCCCGATGCCATTTTGGCGGGAACCTCGGGTACGCCGGCGGCGCTACCCTACCTGGAACTGAAAAAGCTCGGCTACAAGGGCAAGGTCTATGGTACGCACGGTTTGATCAATAGCGATTTCATTCGTGTTGTAGGTAGGGCGGGCGACGATATTCTTGCGCCTACCGGTCCGGTGACGGTTGCGGAGCAGTTACCGGATGCCAATCCGGTAAAGAGAGTGGCACTGGCCTACCGCGATGCATTTGCTGCGGCGTTCCCCAAGGGCACGCCAGACGTATTTTCTGCATGGTCCTATGACGCATGGCTGTTGCTCGTGTCGGCAACTGCTGAGGCACAGGCACACGCAGAACCGGGAACACCTGCTTATCGACAGGCAGTGATGGAGGCCATTTTCAGGACACATGAGTTGGCGGGAACGCATGGTGTATATAACTATAAGCGCGGGAGCCCTTTCGGCACGGATGAACGGGCACGAGTTGTAGTTCGCTTGCTGGGTGGTAAATGGAAGCTGGAAAACGAGTAAACAGGTTCTCGGTCCGACCCGAGTGCGACCGGGCCGATCCATACGGAAAATCAGGAGAATAAAATGCAACATCGGCTTAAACAGGCGGTACTGATCGGCATTCTGAGTGGCGTGGGATCATTTGGTCTTGCACATGCCGATACCATCAAGGTCGGACTCATCACGGCGCTAACCGGACCGGGTTCGTCCATCGGCATTCCCTATGAGCAGGGTGCCAAGGCAGGGCAGGCGATGATTCCTGATGTTGACGGCAATAAGCTTGAGCTGATTGTGCTGGACGATGCCACCGACCCATCGAGCGCAGCACGCAATGCCCGGAAACTGACACAGGACAACAAGGTTGATATTCTGATCGGATCATCCAATGTGCCGGCAACGCTTGCGGCCCTGCCGGTCGCGCGCGAAGCGGAAACCGCGCTGATCGGCATCAGCCCGGCCAGTACTACGGGAGAGAATGCCGCCTGGTATGTGACAACGGCACAGTCGGCCCGGTTGATGATCAGCGCCGTAGTGGGTCAGATGAAACGCGATGGCGTCAAAACGGTTGGGTATATTGGCTTTTCCGACGCCTGGGGTGATTTGGTGTACGACAACCTGGTCAAGGAAGCGGACACGGCCGGCATCAAAGTTGTGACCAATGAACGATTTGCACGATCTGATTCATCGGTGAACGGGCAGGTCCTGAAAATTATTGCCAAGCGCCCGGATGCCGTGATGACCGGCGGGGCGGGAACACCAGGTGCTTTGCCTTACCTGGCATTGAAAGACAGGAATTACAAAGGCAAACTGTATGGCGCGCACTCGCTCATCAATCCTGATTTCATTCGTGTTGCCGGTTCTTCTGCGGAAGGACTAATTGCTCCAACCGGGCCGGTGATTGTGGCGGAACAGTTGCCCGAGGATCATCCCGTCAAGCAGATGTCCGGCAGGTTTCATGAGGTTTTTCAAAAAACCAATGGCAAGCCGTCGACCGATGCCTATTCTGCTTATGCCTTTGATGCCTGGCTGATTGCAGCAGAGGCCGCCAAAAAAGTCATCGCTGAGGGCAAGGCCAGGCCGGGCACCCCCGAGTTCAGAGCGGGTCTGCGCGATGCCATCATGTCGGGCACGCAAGTGGCCGGTACGCACGGCGTCTATACCTTCAAACAGGGCGATTCTTTCGGTAGCGATGAACGCGGCCGGGTGCTGGTTCGTCTGGAAAAAGGCAAATGGAAATATATCCCTGAAAAATGATGGGGCGGGCAGCGAAGCCAGGCGCATCGCAAGATTAACGAGTAACGTCGGACGGAACACACAATGGATTGGGAAGTGGCTTATATGCTGACGGTAGACGGTTTGTCCAATGGCGCCGTCTACCTGCTGGCAGGTATCGGACTGGTAATGGTATTTTCCGTTACCCGGGTCATCTTTGTGCCCTTTGGTGATGTGGCCGCATTCGCCGCCCTGAGCCTTGCCTCTTTGCAGGCCGGTATTGTGCCCCCCACGATTGGCCTGGTGATTGTACTCGCGGTGGTTGCGCTGGTCGTGGAGCTGCTCAGTCTTGCCCGCAGACATGAATGGCGGCAGGTGCCTCGGGCGATTGCGTGCTGGGGTGTAGCGCCACTTGTGCCGTGTCTGCTGGCATGGTCGATCGTCGGGCGCAACGATTCGATGTTGCTTCAGATTGTGGCTGCCGTGCTTTTGGTGACCCCCATTATTCCTCTGATTGCGCGCATTGCGTTGCAGCCGATTGCCGATGCTTCGTCGCTGATCCTGCTTATTGTTTCGCTGTCCATTCACTTTCTGTTTGTCGGGCTGGGGTTGCTGTTCTTCGGACCGGAAGGCTTTCGGACCGAGTCGTTCACCGATCTGGATATTGCTTTGTTCGGCAACGTCACGGTGAGCGGGCAGTTAGCGCTGACGATTGCAGTTGCCATTGTGCTGAGCATCATGTTCTATCTGTTTTTTGAATTCACCCTGACCGGCAAGGCGTTGCGTGCAACCTCGGTTAACCGTGTCGGCGCCCGTATTGTCGGTATCCGGCCGGTGAAGACGGCGACGCTGGTCTATCTTTTCGCCTCGGTGCTTGCCGGCATGATTGGGGTGCTGATTTCACCCGTGAATACCATTTATTACGACTCCGGATTCATGCTTGGTCTCAAGGCATTTGTGGGCGCCATTATCGGCGGCCTGGTGAGCTATCCGCTGACTATGATCGGATCACTTGCCGTTGGTATTGTGGAGAGTTTTTCGTCGTTCTGGAATGGCGCGCTCAAGGAAGTCATTGTGTTCGGATTGTTGATTCCTGTATTGATGGTTCGTTCAGTGCTGACCGCACATGATGAAGACAACAACGAGGAGATCGACGAATGAAAACGTCCCTGCGCAGTGTCGTCGTATTTATATTGGGAGCGCTGTTCATTCTGGGATTGCCCTGGTTTCTGGGCAAGTTCGGCATTTCGCTGATGAATGATATCGGCATTGGGGCACTGGTCGCACTTGGTCTGGTGCTGCTGACCGGTGTGGGCGGAGCAACGTCTTTTGGACAGGCGGCTTTTGTAGGTGTTGCCGCTTATACCACCGCCTATCTGACCACTCACTTTGATCTATCCGCATGGATGGGACTGCTGGCGGCGATTCTGATTACAGCCACGTGTGCATTGATTATCGGTTGCATTACGCTGCGGCTGGGCGGTCATTTTTTGCCCCTGAGTACCATCGCCTGGGGCCTGTCAATTTCGCTATTGTTCGGCAATATGGACATGCTGGGCCGCAATACCGGCATTACCAATATTCCGCCGGTTTCACTGGGTAATGTTGCGCTTCTCAGTCCATTGCAGATGTATTACCTCATATGGCTGCTGGTGGGGCTTGCGCTGCTGTTTTCATATTACTTGCTGCGATCCAGGGCAGGCCGGGTCATCCGCAGTTTGCGTGGTGGTTCTGTTCTGCTGGCCAGTGTGGGTGAAGATGCGTTCGTGGTCAGGCTTAAACTGTTCGTTACAGCCGCCGTATTTGCGGCATTGGCCGGGTGGCTTTATGCGCATATGAACCGCTTTGTAAGCCCTTCGCCGTTTGATCTGCACGCCAGTATCAATTATCTGCTGATGGCTATTTTGGGCGGAGTCGGCTTTTTGTCGGGAGCACTCGTGGGCGCAGCCGGGGTGCTGATTTCTAAAAATTACATTCAGGATGTTCTCCCCTTGGTATCGTCCCGAGGCGGTCAGCTTGAGGCAATCGTATTCAGTGCGCTCTTTATTCTGCTCTTGCATTTCGCTCGAGGCGGCATCATGTCGTTCGTTGCCAAACGCAAGCGTGTGTCGCAGCAAAGTGTGACGGCCGATAAAAAACGCTATCAACCCTCGGGTGAACCCCCCCTGACCGAAAGGGCGCCGCTGGCGGCAGGCACTCAAGTGCTGAGCGTAGACGGCGTTGTGCGCCGTTTTGGCGGACTGGTTGCCGTCAATAATGTCAGCTTTACCGTGACCGCAGGTGAAATCGTCGGCTTGATCGGCCCCAATGGGGCAGGTAAGTCCACCATGTTTAACCTTATTACAGGTGTATTAGGGAAAACAGAAGGGCGTATCCATTTTCTGGGCGAGGACGTGACGCACAAATCACAGCGACAGATTGCTCGTATGGGTGTGGCCAGGACCTTCCAGCATGTCAAATTGCGGCCCGCCATGAGCGTGCTCGATAGCGTTGCACTTGGTGCCAATATGAGAGGCTCGGCTGGGTTTATACGTTCGGGCCTGGGGCTGAATCGGGCTGAAGAAAATCGTATTCTGGATCAGGCCTATAAACAGTTGCAGCGGATCGGTCTTGAAGGCAGCGAGTATACGCCGGCGGGCAAGTTGCCGTTGGGGCTTCAGCGGATACTGGAAATTGCCCGGGCGCTGGCATCTGATCCTGTATTGCTGATTCTGGACGAACCGGCGGCCGGTCTGCGCAAGCATGAAAAGGAAGTGTTGGCCACGCTGTTGCGCCAATTGAAGGCTGAAGGACTGACCATCCTGATTGTCGAACACGATATGGATTTTGTGATGAAACTGGTGGATCGGCTGGTTGTGATGAATTTCGGCGCCAAGCTGATCGAAGGGTCGCCACAGCAGGTGCGTGCCGATAAAAAAGTGCAGGATGCCTACCTGGGAGGAACCGGCGAATGACTAGCATGCTGAATGTATCGGGACTGAGTGTTTCCTATGGTCATGTGGCGGCGGTTCGGGACGTCTCGCTGCAGGTGCCGGACGGCAGCATTGTTTCTGTCATCGGGCCTAACGGCGCAGGCAAGACCACGCTGTTGTCCGCGTTGATGGGGTTGCGCCCTTCACAGGGCGTCGTGACCTATGATGGGGTCGATCTGCAGCACATTGATGTGGAAAGCCGTGTTGAACAAGGCATCTGTCTGGTGCCGGAGCAGCGCGAACTGTTCGGGGAAATGAGCGTCTATGAAAATTTGTTGCTGGGTGCCTATGCAAAACGGGCAGACAGGACGGCTGTGCGTGTGCGGTTAGATAACGTTTATGCCCGCTTCCCGCGGCTACATGAGAGAAAAAAACAGAAGGCCTACACGCTCTCGGGCGGTGAACGGCAAATGCTGGCGCTGGGCAGGGCGCTCATGTCCTCTCCCAGGCTATTGATGCTGGATGAGCCGAGTCTAGGGCTGGCGCCGCTGATCGTTCGGGACATTTTGCAAATGGTAGCCAGCCTGCGTGACGATGGTGTATCGGTACTGCTGATTGAACAGAATGCCCGCGCTGCCTTGCAGATCTCCGACTTCGGTTATGTGCTGGAAACCGGTGAAATTGCGCTTGAAGGAGCGGCAGCGCAATTGCTGGACGATCCCCGGATCATCCAGCTATATCTGGGCGGCGGGCAACAGTAGCGGCAAGGTCAGGATCAGGGAATGCTGACCGTACTCTGTTGCAGGTCTTTCGGAATACGCTCATAAACCACGTAATCGTAGTTCAGGCCATTCTCTTCGGGCTGCGCATCGCGGGATGTTTCACGCCATTGTTTTTCATCCAGGTCGGGGAAGAAGGCATCACCATCGACAGACTGATGAATTTCAGTTGCCATCACCTGCTGCGATTTTTCAATGGCCTGGGCGTAAATCTGCTCGCCGCCGATCACGAAAGCCGTTTCGCTCTGCTCGAACGCCAGCGCGATGGCCGCTTCCAGCGAGTTCACTACATCCACGCCGTCGGCACTCAGATCCGGCTGGCGGGTAATCACGATATTGCGCCTGCCCGGCAGCGGGCGGCCAATCGACTCCCAGGTCTTGCGACCCATAATGATGGGTTTACCCATGGTCAGGGTTTTGAAGCGTTTCAGGTCGCCCGGCAGATGCCAGGGCAGGGTGTTGTTGACGCCGATGGCTCGGTTTTCGATGGCATAGGCAACAAGAATAATCAATGAAGGCATGTCGGTTCCTGTATTGGGTGTGCAGGCGGGCGGTCACGGCAGCTGCGTCTGAACGGCCAGGTTCAGACGGCTACCGGCGCCTTGATATGCGGATGAAACTGGTAATCGGCAATGTCAAAATCTTCATATTCATAGTCGAAAATGGAATCGGGTTTGCGACGGATGATCAGTTTTGGAAAAGGATAGGGCGTACGTGATAATTGCAGTTGTGCCTGTTCAAGATGATTGCTGTACAAGTGGCAGTCGCCACCGGTCCAGACAAAATCGCCTGGCTCCAGATTGCATTGTTGCGCCACCATATGGGTGAGCAGGGCATAGCTGGCTATATTGAAGGGCACGCCCAGGAAAATGTCGGCGCTGCGCTGGTACAGCTGGCAGGACAGTTTGCCGTCGGCCACGTAGAACTGGAAGAACGCGTGGCAGGGCGGCAGTTTCATCTGTCCGATGTCGGCCACATTCCAGGCCGAGACAATGAGGCGGCGGGAATCCGGGTTGGCTTTGATCTGTTCAATGACCTGGGTGATCTGGTCGATATGGCCGCCATCCGGTTTGGGCCACGAGCGCCATTGCACGCCATACACCGGCCCCAGGTTGCCCTGGGCGTCGGCCCATTCATCCCAGATGGTGACGCCGCGTTCCTGCAGCCAGCGCACGTTCGAGTCGCCGCGCAGGAACCACAGCAGTTCAATGAAAATGCTTTTGGTGTGCAGCTTTTTGGTGGTGACAAGGGGAAAGCCCTCGGCCAGATTAAAGCGCATCTGATGCCCGAAGACCGAGAGGGTGCCTGTTCCGGTGCGGTCTGTCTTGGTGACGCCATGCTCCATGACATGACGCATGAAATCTTCATACTGCTGGTTCATCGTTATGCCTCGGCGATCACGTATGAGTGGGTAATGGCTGCCGATTTTTCCAGCATGGCAACGGCAGAGCAGTATTTTTCATGAGACAGGCTGACGGCCCGTTCCACCGCTTTTTCAGGCAGATTTTTGCCCGTGACCGTGAAGACGAAATGGATTTTGGTAAAAATCTTCGGGTCGGTCTCGGCCCGTTCGCCCTGCACCGTGACCTGGCAACGGGTCACCTGGTGGCGGCCACGCTTAAGAATGAGCACGACGTCGTAGGCCGAGCAGCCGCCTGCGCTGACCAGCATCATTTCCATGGGGCGTGGCGCCAGATTGTTACCACCGCCTTCAGGCGCGCCATCCATGGCAACGGTGTGGCCGCTGCCGGTTGTGGCAACGAACAGCATGCCTTCGGGGCCATTCCATTCGATATTGCATTCCATGATTGTTTCCTGCATTAAATCAAAAGCAAATCATAACCCATTGCTACAATAGACGATCGGGCAGACCTCACCGGGTTACCAAATCAGTCCCGGGTGACTGTGCCATTTTTTCCTGTCCTTTCCAACACAGGCTGACTTATGACCGAAAAAGCTATTGCTGTACATGAATTTGACCGTCGTTATTCGCTTGCCGACCGGGTGCTGGCAGAAATCGGGACTGCGCTTGAAGTGCTCTCCGGCGCTTCGCGAGCCTCGCGTCCCAATCCTGCAGGTCTGCAAATGGCAACTGCGGAACCCGAATTGAGCCAGGCGCAGGCCCGGCATGCAGCTGGCCTGATGCGCGTGAATCACGTGGGAGAAGTATGCGCCCAGGCACTGTATCGCGGGCAGGCACTCATGTGCAAGGAAGCATCGGTACGCAAGGTGTTTGAGACGGCCGCCCAGGAAGAGGTGGACCATTTGTCCTGGTGCCGCGACCGTATTCGTGAACTGAACAGCCATACGAGCCTGCTCAATCCGCTATGGTATGCCGGTTCTTTCGGGCTGGGGGTGCTGGCCAGTGCCGCCGGTCGCGAGCGCAATCTGGGCTTCATGGCCGAAACGGAACGCCAGGTGGAAGCGCATCTGGAGCGTCACCTGACCGATCTGCCCGAGCAGGACAGCCGCTCACGCGCGATTGTGCAGCAGATGAAGGAAGATGAGATCCACCATCGCGAAACGGCCGAGGAGCATGGCGGTACGCCGTTGCCCTTACCGGTGCGCGGTATCATGACGGCCATGTCCAAAGTCATGACTACGCTGGCTTACCGCATTTAAGGCATGTGAGCGTTCGCAGTCGGGACTTGCTTCTCGCACTGCAACGCAAGTCGGGTGCGCAGACCAGCGCTGGTGAAAGGCGGGTCACGGCATTCCGATTCGCTCTGGATCCCGGTGCGCTGTGATCCAGATCATGTGATTCCGGCTTATCTGCTCCGACACCATTCAGACCAAAACCATTCCAGAATGTTGTGACTATGCAACAATATTGCTAATCGTTCTGTATTTATTACTTGCGAGGGTGAAAAATATAGAGACATACCCCAACACCCGCGTAATTACCTATGGACATGTGTGTCGGGTGTGTCTTATTTGAAACAGATTGAAGTAAATTGGGTGCGAATTCAAACGCTTGATTGATATTTTTCTTGCATTGCACAAAAAAAAGCAGTACTATTTGTCTAACGGATGACGAAATGGACTTTCGGAAATTCGCAGGAAGCAGTGATAGCGGTTCTGCAGTTCGCCACAAACGAAGAATAAAGTTGGCGCCTCAGTAACAGCTTGCACTGCCCGCAGAAAGAAACGGTTGTATTGCTCTTATCTGCCTGCTGCTTGAGTTTCTTGCCATACGTCTTGCCAAGGTTGTCTCCTCCACCCTCCTCCTTTGGTGGATTTAGCCCAAGATCGCAAGGTCTTGGGCTTTTTTTTATCGTACGCCCAGCATGGGCGTACTCCTGCGGGTGCGAGTCCCGCCGCGAGTTGGTCACAACGAGCGAAGTGAAGCGCAACTGCGTGAGGGTGACCGAGCGTGGGAAGGAAGCGTGAAGCGTAAATCGCGAGCCGATGGACAAGAACTGCATAGAAGGCGCTGCCAAGCAGGGCGAGCGGGCCATAAACCGCAAAGCTCTCGTGACCAAGGCGAAGTGGCGTAGATGCAGCGGTTGTGCGATGAAGGAGTGCGTTCTTATCTGGGGAAGCCTCGCCTTGATCCTGAAAGGGTAACGGTGTCGAACCGGAGCGAGGACTCAGCAGAGGTCATAGTAGTCGTGGTAGCCGAATCGGGGAGGTTCGGAGTCGAAGCGACGAAGGACCGAACGAGAAGGAGTATTACTCGACATGTCGATACAACTTGTAGTGCCTCAGATGACTGCCCCAGCGGAGCGGACGGGTGTAGTTGGCGGTGAAGCCGCCGGTGATCCTGTCAGCGAGGAAACAAGGAGTCCGCGATATGGCAATGAGGATACGGGGTCAGCGCTGCTGCAAGCGGCG
The DNA here is from genome assembly GCF_000521505.1 of Advenella mimigardefordensis DPN7. GTDB lineage: Bacteria > Pseudomonadota > Gammaproteobacteria > Burkholderiales > Burkholderiaceae_B > Advenella > Advenella mimigardefordensis. Next base: position 3,719,518 of record NZ_CP003915.1, on the reverse strand, counting down.
CTGACAAGAGAGAACCTGCAAGCCGCGTTCAAGCGGGTGCGAGCCAATAAAGGAGCAGCCGGGGTGGATGGTCTGGACATTGATCAGACTGCCCACCACCTGGTGAGCGCCTGGCCTGCCATCCGGGAGGCGTTGCTGACAGGTAAGTACCGGCCCAGCCCGGTACGACGGGTAATGATACCCAAGCCTGACGGTAGCCAGCGCGAGCTGGGTATTCCGACGGTAACGGATCGCCTGATCCAGCAAGCACTACTGCAAGTGCTGCAACCCATCCTTGACCCCACCTTCAGCGAACACAGCTACGGCTTCAGACCGGGCAGGCGGGCGCATGATGCGGTGCTTGCCGCTCAGTCGTATGTGCAGTCCGGCCGCCGTATCGTGGTGGACGTGGATCTGGAGAAGTTCTTCGACCGGGTCAACCACGACATCCTGATTAATCGCTTACAGAAACGCATTGCTGATGCCGGCGTGATCCGGCTGATCCGTGCGTATCTGAATAGCGGCATTATGGATAGCGGTGTGGTGATCGAGCGGCACGAGGGCACGCCGCAAGGCGGACCGCTCTCGCCGTTGCTGGCCAACGTGATGCTCGATGAGGTGGACAAGGAGCTGGAACGCAGGGGTCATTGCTTCGTTCGCTACGCTGACGATTGCAACGTCTACGTTCGCAGTCGCCGTGCCGGTGAACGGGTAATGAACCTGCTGCGACAGTTATACGCTAGACTACGCCTGAAGGTCAATGAAACCAAAAGCGCGGTTGCCAGTGTATTTACGGGTCGCAAATTCCTGGGTTACAGCTTCTGGATGGCCCCCAAGGGCGTGGTCAAGCGCCGAGTGGCGACCAAGGCCGTGATGGCGTTCAAGCAACGCGTGCGACAATTGACGCGCCGCTTGGGCGGACGCAGTATGCAGGATGTGGTGGACAGGTTGCGTGCCTACATGCTGGGTTGGAAGGGCTACTTCCGGCTGGCGCAATCCCAAAAACTCTGGCAAACACTGGAGGAATGGATACGTCACCGGTTACGGGCAATCCAGCTCAAACAGTGGAAACGCGGTAAAACGATGTTCCGTGAGCTACGCACTCTAGGTGCTAGTGTGACAGTAGCACACCGCGTGGCGGCCAACAGCCGTCGCTGGTGGCGCAACAGTGGCAAGCTGCTCAATAGTGTGCTGACGATCGCGTGGTTCGATAACCTGGGTCTGCCTCGTCTCTCATGACCTCAACTTCTCGAACCGCCCGGTGCGGACCCGCATGCCGGGTGGTGTGGCAGGGGTGCAGTCTGATGACTGCCCCCTATGCCGATTGCTCAAATTGAAGATGAACGGGTATGGCTTTCCTGGACGCTCAATTGTTAAATCGGCCGTTAAAGGAGCGTAGCGTATTGAAAGCGTAGCGCATTGAGTGAGCCTATATGGGAAGGTTGAGCGCAGGGCGCGTCGGTGACGGGCGTCGCTATATTTTGCAGATGGGCTATCGCGGGCAGGCTGAAATTTGTCATAATGTGACAAACGGCATTTTTGATGCACATTAATTATTAAAATTGCCGGATATGAAATGTTATGCCGTTTGTTTCAAACAGGATCGTATCCTGCTGCTCCGCGTTACTATTGTCGTTTGTTAAGTAAACATTTGCATTCTGGATCGACTTTGACATTTCCCTGGCAATATCTCTATATCAGCGTTGTCGCCTTTATGGTTGGCGGGCTTATTGTTTTTTCCGAAAGATGGCATGGTCGTTATACGGGCGACTATGATCTGGACAAGCCGCAGGCATCGCACAAAAAATCCACCCCTCGAATTGGTGGCCTCGCCGTGTTTGCCGGCACCCTGGCCGGACTGCTGGTACTGGGTCGGCCGGACAACATGACGCTTAACTGGCTGTGGCCGGCACTCTTTGTCGCGTCCATGCCGGTGTTTGTGGCGGGCATACTGGAAGACATTACCAAAGACATTGGTGCCGGCAAGCGTCTGCTGGCCGCGTTTCTGTCTGCCGCCATTGCCTGGTGGTTTTTTGGCGGGGTCAGCCGCGTCAGTATTGACGTTTTCAATTACATCCTGAGCTTCTGGCCGGTTTCACTGATCTTTACGGTGGTGGCGGTCGGCGGTTGCACTCACGCGCTTAATATTGTGGACGGCATGAACGGCCTGGCCGGTATGGTGGCCATGCTGATGGCAACCTCGATCGCGCTGGTGGCGTATCAGGTAGACGATCTGGCCATTTTCGCCATCGCTCTTGCCATGGCTTCGTCCATCATCGGCTTTTTTGTTTGGAATTTTCCTTACGGACGGGTGTTCCTGGGTGACGGTGGTGCTTACTTCATCGGCTTTATGCTTGCCGAACTGGCTGTATTGCTGGTGGTGCGCAATCCTTCGGTTTCTCCCTTCTATGCGCTGGCGGTGCTGTTTTATCCCGTCTTCGAGACGCTTTTTTCCATCTGGCGCCGTCGCTTCAAGCGTGGTGTGCCGGTAGATCAGCCCGATGCGCTGCATTTGCACCAGCTTATTTTTCGCCGCCTGGTTCGCGTCACCTTCAATCGCCGGGGGCAGGGCATGGTGCCGGTTATGTGCAATGCGCTCACTTCTCCTTATTTGTGGGTGCTGACGCTGATCGGCCTGATTCCGGCGACCTATTACTGGGATAACCCCATCGCATTGTGTATCAGTATGCTGGTATTTGCATCTGTGTATATCTGGCTTTATTCGCGCCTGGTAGCGTGGCGTTGCCCGCGCTGGCTACTGCTGCCGTCGGTCTCGCGTCGCCGCTGATTGCTGCGGGCCGTTTGCTTTGTTTCAGTCCGGTAATACATGGGTGTCGCATCTGCCTCCGTGGTTACCCGGAACTTGTTAAAATTGACGATTGAAATACGTTCCATCACATCTATTTGATTAGCTTTCTGGAGAACTACGTGCAACTTGGCGATATAAAATTAGCGATTGTCGGACTTGGATATGTCGGGCTGCCTCTGGCGGTAGAATTCGGCAAAAAGCGCAGCGTGCTGGGTTTTGATATCAACCAGAAGCGCATCAAGGAATTGCAGGGCGGTGTGGATCACACGCTGGAAGTGTCTTCCGAAGAGCTGGCCGAAGCCGGTCAACTGGCCTATAGCGCCGATCCGGCGGAATTGGCCAAATGCAATGTCTTTATCGTGACCGTGCCAACGCCGATCGACGATTACAAGCAACCAGACCTGACGCCGCTGATCAAGGCTTCTGAAACCATTGGCAAGGTCCTGAAGAAAGGCGATATTGTCATTTATGAATCAACGGTTTATCCCGGTGCGACCGAAGAAGATTGCGTGCCCGTCCTGGAAAAATTCTCCGGCCTTACATTCAATAAAGACTTCTTTGCCGGCTACAGTCCTGAGCGTATCAACCCGGGTGACAAGAACCATCGCGTTTCAACCATCAAGAAAGTGACCTCCGGCTCTACGCCCGAGGTGGCTGATCTGGTGAACGATCTGTACAGCGAAATCATTACCGCCGGTACGCATAAGGCATCCAGCATCCGCGTGGCCGAGGCCGCCAAGGTGATTGAAAATACCCAGCGCGACGTAAATATTGCCCTTATTAATGAACTGGCGCTTATTTTCAACAAAATGGGTATTGATACCGAAGCCGTACTTGAAGCGGCCGGTACCAAGTGGAATTTCCTGCCATTCCGGCCCGGGCTGGTGGGTGGTCACTGCATTGGCGTAGACCCCTATTATCTGACGCACAAGGCGCAGGCCATCGGCTATCACCCTGAAATCATCCTGGCCGGCCGGCGCCTGAATGACTCCATGGGTTCCTATGTGGTCTCGCAACTGGTTAAAGCCATGACCAAACGTCAGATCCAGGTGCAGGGTGCACATGTACTGGTCATGGGACTGACCTTCAAGGAAAACTGCCCCGATCTGCGCAATACGCGGGTTGTGGATATTCTGAAAGAGCTGGGCGAGTACAGCATGGATGTGGATGTATTCGATCCATGGGTTGACCCGGCCGAAGCCGAGCATGAATACGGCATTACGCCTGTGAAAACGCCGGAAAAAGGCGCTTACGACGCCATTATCCTGGCCGTATCTCATCACCAGTTTGTGAGCCTGGGCGCCGAAGGCATCCGGGCACTGGGCAAGGCTCAGCATGTACTTTATGACCTCAAATACGTACTGAAGGCGGATCAGGCCGATATTCGACTGTAATCAGCAGCACGGGTAAGTACGAACAGGCGCCAGCGATGTGCAGTCGATGGCGGCTGTGTTTTGGCAGCTTCAACCAATAGCAGGTGAATATTATGACTCAGTCATTCGACAATCTCAAAAACGCCATTCAGGCCGAACCCCGCACCTGGCTGGTGACGGGTTGCGCCGGCTTTATCGGCTCCAATTTGCTGGAGACCCTGCTTTTGCTGGACCAGAAAGTAGTGGGTCTGGATAATTTCTCTACCGGTTTTCAACACAATCTGGACGAAGTGCAGCAATCGGTCAGCGCCCGGCAGTGGGCCAACTTCAATTTCATTGAAGGCGATATTCGTGATCTGGACGCCTGCAAAAAAGCGGTGGCCGGCGTAGACTACGTGCTGCATCAGGCGGCGCTGGGTTCTGTACCCCGCAGTCTGGATGATCCTATTACAACCAACGCGGTCAATATCAGCGGCTTTCTGAATATGCTGGTCGCTGCCCGTGAAGCCGGCATCAAATCGTTTGTTTATGCGGCTTCCAGCTCCACTTACGGTGATCACCCAGATCTGCCGAAAGTCGAAGATAAAATCGGCAACCCGTTATCTCCGTACGCCGTGACCAAATACGTGAACGAACTTTACGCCAACGTGTTTGCCCGCGCCTATGGTTTCAGTTCTGTAGGTCTGCGTTATTTCAATGTGTTCGGCAAGCGCCAGAATCCCGATGGCGCCTACGCGGCCGTGATCCCTAAATGGACGGCCTCCATGATCAAGGGCGAAGACGTGTTCATCAACGGCGACGGTGAAACCAGCCGCGATTTCTGCTTTGTGGAAAATGCGGTGCAGGCGAACCTGCTGGCGGCAGCCAATATGCCCGACGAGGGCAGCCAGGTGTTCAACGTGGCGGTCAACGCCCGCACCAGCCTGAATGAGTTGTTTGCCCATTTGGCGGAAACGCTGGGCAAAAACGGCGTGCAATACGATAAAAAACCGGTATACCGCGATTTTCGCAGCGGCGACGTTCGCCATTCGCAGGCCGATATCAGCAAGGCGCATGAACAACTGGGCTACACACCGACCCACAGCATCCTGGAAGGGATCGAAGTGGCGATGCCGTGGTATACCCAATTTCTGCGGTAATCCTTGAAGCGGGCAATCGGGCGGTTTAAAGGGCTGCATCCTGACCATATGCGTATCGCGCGCGGCGCGATGCGCGTGGCGTTTTTCCTGCTGATCGGCAAGATGGCCGGTGCGCTCAAGGAAATGGCGGTGGCGCATCGCTATGGTGTGAGCGAGGTGGTAGACGCTTATCAGTTCACCATGACCATGGCGAACTGGCTACCCGTTACCATTGTAGGGGCGTTTTCTATCGTTCTCATTCCGGTGCTGGTCAAGACGCGCTACGCGCCTGGTGGCGAGCGGGTGCAATTTATTCGCGAGTTGCAGGGATGGGTGCTGGCCATCGGGATTGTGACCGGTGTGCTGACCTGGCTGCTGTGGCCCTATGTTCTGGATTATGCCGGGGGGAATCTGAGCGCCGAAACGCGGGCGCACAGCACAGAACTGATCTGGGCGTTTGCGCCGGCCGCATTGCTCACTTTGCTGATTGGCGTGAGCACCTCAAGGCTGCGCTCGCATGAGCGGCATGTGAATACCTTGCTGGAAAGCGTACCGGCTCTGATGATTCTGATCTGGATTCTGGTTACGCCGGGTGATGTGAGTGTGATGCCGTTATTGCTCGGTACGCTGGTCGGTTATCTGATCCAGGCGGTCTGGCTGCAGATTTTGTCGCGCAAGGCCGATGATGGTATCTGGGGTGTCCCCAGCTTTACGCTCAGGTCGCATCAGTGGCCCTTGTTGCTGAATGCTGCCGGCGTGATGCTGATCGGGCAGATTGCCATGAGCTTTGTGGGGCCGCTGGATCAGATTGCGGCGGCGAAGCTGGGTGAGAACGCCAACGCCACGCTGGGCTATGCGGCACGCTTGCTGTCGCTGATTATCGGTCTTGGGGCGGCGTCGGTGGGACGGGCGGCATTGCCCGTACTGGCAGATGTGCAGAGCCAGGGCGATGCACATCGTGCCCGCAATATGGCGCTCAAATGGTCTGCTTTCATGCTGGTGGGCGGCATTGTTGCGGTCGCGGTCTGCTGGGTCATGGCGCCGTGGATTGTAAAGATTTTGTTCGAAAAAGGTGCGTTTACTGCAGATGACACGATCGCCGTGGCCAGCGTTCTGCGCTGGGGAATATTGCAGTTGCCATTCTATTTCGGCGTGCTGATTCTTGTGCAACTGATGGCCAGCCAGAACCGCTACAGACTGATGGCCGCCATTGCTGTGGCCAACTTCGCACTTAAGGCGGTGCTGAACCAGATACTGGCACCCATGATGGGGGCCGAAGGTATTATGCTGGCAACCAGTTGCATGTACTTGTTGTCTTATATTTGCTATGTCTTTGTGACGCTGACGCATGATGTGTCCAAACAATCTTCTACCGAAAAAACAACCGATTGATATGCCTTTGAATTCGACGACCGCAGCGCCTGTACCCCTGCGAATCATGATCTTTATCCACTCGTTGCATGCCGGCGGGGCGGAGCGGGTGGCGGTCGACCTGGCCAACCAGTGGTACATTCACGGGCACGATGTGATGCTGGTCACCCAGACCGACGATCGCGGCGATGTATATGAATTGAATCATCATGTGGAGCGGGTGGCTCTAAATACCGCGGGTTTGCGCGGTGTGATGGCGAATTTGCGGCGTCTGTACGCATTGCGCATAACCATGCAGCGCTACCGACCCGATATTGTGCTGGGCATGATGACAACGGCTTCGATCCTGTCGGTACTGGCCAGCACGGGCTTGCGTTGCCAGGTGATTGCCACCGAACACACGCATCCGCCGGCACAGGAACTCTCGTCCTTCTGGCTCAGGCTGCGGCGTTATACCTATCCGCGTGCTGCGCGGGTGGTGGCGCTCACCCGTGATACGGCCAGCTGGATTGTGAATCACGTCCCTGGTTCGAATATGGCCGTGATCCCCAATGCCGTTCACTGGCCGCTGGTGAACGGCGAGCCGGAGGTGGCACCGCCACAGCGCAACGGACGTAGCCGCCTGCTGGCGGTGGGACGTCTGCATACCGACAAGGGCTTCGATATACTGATTGACGCCTTCAAGGACCTGTCCACCGTATTTCCCGACTGGGATTTGGTGATTCTGGGCGAAGGGCCCGAACGCGATCGCCTGCAGGGACAAATCGATGTGGCCGGACTGGCCGAACGCGTCAGTATGCCGGGGCGGGTTGGCAATATGCGTCAGTGGTACCATGCCTGTGATATCTATGTTCTGAGTTCGCGGGTAGAAGGGCTTTCCAACAGCCTGCTTGAAGCGATGGCCTGCGGCATGCCCAGTGTGGCATTCGATTGTGAAACCGGGCCGCGCGAGATTATCCGGCCCGATATCGACGGCCTGCTGGTGACACCGGTAGAAGACCCGCAGGCATTGGCGGCGGCCTTATCGGGGTTGATGCATGACAAGCAGGCCCGTAAAACGCTGGCCAGCCGCGCCGTGGATGTACGTGACCGTTTTTCAATGCGACGCGTACTGTCATTGTGGCAAGAGGTATTCAACGACATACAGCACCAGGATAAAAAGGGATAGGCAACGCTTATGTGTGGGATTGTCGGGCTTGCAGGCCGGTTCGAACATAAGGAAACACTGCTTGCGCAAAGTTGTGACCGGATTGCTCACCGCGGGCCGGACAGTCGCGGTTTCTGGGAAGATGCGGCCAGTGGTGTGGCTTTGGGCCACGTAAGGCTGGCTATCCAGGATCTGTCCGAGCAGGGGCATCAGCCTATGGCCAGCGCCGATCAGCGTTTCATGCTGGTGTTCAACGGCGAAATCTATAATCACCCGCAATTGCGTCTGGAACTGGAACAGGACGGCTACACCCATGCCTGGCGCGGGCATTCCGATACGGAAACCATTCTGGCCGGATTGATGATCTGGGGTGTAGAGGCAACCCTGAAGCGGATGGTGGGCATGTTTGCCATCGCCGTGTGGGACCGGCAGACCCGCAATCTGGTGCTGGCCCGTGACCGCTTCGGGGAAAAGCCGCTATATTACGGTTATGCGCCAGACGGTCTGATGTTTGCTTCGGAGCTCAAGGCGCTGATGCCTTTGCCGGGTTTTGATACGCAGTTGAATCGCGATGCGCTCGCGCTGTTTCTGCGACATAACTACATTCCCGCGCCCTACAGTGTGTTCAAACAAGTGCGCAAGTTATTGCCGGGCACCTGGGTCAGTTTGTCGGCGGAGCAGATCGCGACGGCCAGCTGGCCGGAGCCGGTCTCCTACTGGTCGGCGCTGGACGTGGCGCGCAACCAGCCGCGGATGCGATTTGAGCAGGATGGCGATGCGGTTGATGGCCTGGATCGCGTATTGCGCCAGGCGATTCGCGGGCAATTGCTGTCAGACGTGCCGCTGGGGGCGTTTTTATCGGGCGGGATTGATTCTTCACTGATCGCCAGTCTGACCCGGGAAGAAGCGGCCGGTACACTCAAGACCTTTTCTATCGGTTTTACTGAACCGGAATACAACGAAGCTGAATACGCCGCCGAGGTGGCGCGTCATTTGGGCACAGACCACACCGAATTGTATGTCAGTGCCCAGGACAGCCTGGATCTGATTCCCGCCTTGCCCCATATGTATGACGAGCCGTTTGCCGATTCATCCCAGATTCCCACGGCACTGGTGATGCGCATGGCCAGGCAGGAGGTGACCGTGGCGCTCTCCGGAGATGCCGGTGATGAACTCTTTGGCGGTTATTCGCGCTATAAGCGGGTGCAGCAATGGTGGGGCAAGCGCGAGCGCGTGCCTGCCGGTTTGCAGGCGCCGCTGGGGGCAGGGGCACGGATTGCCGCCAGCCTGCTGTCGGGGCCGCGCGCAGAAAAGTTCGGCAAGCTGGAGCAGGTGCTGGGGGCCGAGAATATGGTCGCTTTCTACCGGCAGTTTGTCTCTTACTGGCAGGACCCGGCCAGCGTGGTCAAGGGTGCCAGCGAACCGGCCAGCGCCTTTGCGCAGGCGCCGCTGGACAGCCTGCTGGATACCATGATGGCCATCGATACTGTGTCGTATCTGCCCGATGATATTCTGGTCAAGGTAGACCGGGCGGCCATGGCGGTTTCTCTGGAAACCCGGGTACCGTTGCTCGATCACCGGGTGTATGAGTTTGCCTGGAGCCTGGACGAAAAATACAAACTGCGCGGTGGCGACAGCAAGTGGATTCTTAAACAATTGCTCTACCGTCACGTACCGCAGCAGATGCTGGATCGACCCAAGAAAGGCTTTTCAGTCCCTATGGGACAATGGCTTCGCGGGCCGCTGCGTGACTGGGGCGAGCAGTTGCTGGCGTTGCCGCGCCTGCAATCGCAGAACCTGCTGGATGCGCAACGGGTGCGCGAGGTGTGGATGCAGCACCAAAGCGGGCAGGCAGACAACAGCCCGCGCTTATGGGGTATCCTGATGCTGCAGGCTTGGCTGGATGAATACGGAATCAAACCATGAAAATGATTAATTGCGGCGTGAGGGAGTAGCCCATGCGAATCCTGTTACTTGTCAGTTCCATGAATGCCGGCGGTGCTGAGCGGGTGGCCGCTTCGCTGGTGAATGCCTGGGTGCGCGAAGGCCATGATGTGTGCCTGATGCCTACTTTTTCCCGGGGGACAGGCCAATCGTTCTATCCGCTGGATCCGGGCGTACGTCAGATTTGGGTAGCACAGCATTTGAGCGGTCCGGGCATGTTCCGGACGCTGGCCAAGCCGCTGATCCTGCGGCGCCTGATTCAGCAGGAAGCACCCGATGTGATCGTCTCGTTTCTGACCAATGTGAACGTGATGGTGCTGGCGGCGACCAAGGGCCTGGATATTCCGGTCATCGTATGTGAACGAACCAATCCGGCGGCCAGTAAAAATATCAGCAATGTACTGGCGCGCGCACGTCGCCTGTTATATCCGCAGGCGGACGCCGTTATGCTGCAAACCCAGCAGGCGGCCGAGGTGTTTGCCCGCGTTGTGCCTGGCTTGCAGCATGTGGCGGTGATTCCCAATCCGCTGCCGCCGGCGCTGGAGTCCGCTGCCCGGGCGGTGGACGATAGCGGACGGGTGACGTATGTGTCCGAGTCGGCCACTACCGATACAGAAACGGCTGCTGCAGAGACGAGGGCATCGGGTACCGAAGCGCAAGCGGGCGGGCGCAGGCACTTGTGTGCCATGGGCCGGTTTGTCGCCACCAAGCGCTTTGACATGCTGATTGATGTTTTTGCCCGGCTGGCTCCGGACGTGCCCGACTGGGATCTGACAATCTGGGGGGAAGGGCCGCTGCTGCATCAGTTGCAGGAAAAAGTACGCAAGCTGGGCTTGCAGGACCGCATCCATCTGCCCGGTAAAACCGACCAGCCGTGGGAGGCACTCAGCGGTGCTGATGCGTTTGTAATGACATCTGAAGTGGAAGGTTTTCCCAATGTATTGCTTGAATCCATGGCGCTGGGCCTGCCCTGTGTGACCATGGATTGCCCCAGCGGCCCTGCAGAACTGTCCCGGGATGGGCGTGACGCGATTCTGGTTGGCCTGTCCGATGTGGATGGCTTGCAGGAAGCGCTGCAGCACGTAATGACAGATGAAATATTGCGGCGCGAACTCGGGCATAGGGCCACGATTTCGGTACGAGATCGCTACAGTCTGGCGGCTGTGCTGGAGCAATGGCAGTTCCTGTTTGATGCGGTGCTGGGCAAGTCGCGCTTAAAGCAGGCAACGTCGACGGAGTCACAATAATGCCGGCCCGCCAATTGCATGTGGTACATGTGATCAGCGGCCTGGGGCAGGGTGGTGCCGAAGCGGTGTTGAACCGCTTGTTGCTGACGCCATCGGCAGCGATCCGGCATACGCTGGTGAGCTTTACCGATGACGGGCTGTACGGCGCAGGACTGCGCGATGCCGGTATCAACGTTATTACACTTGGCATGAAACCCGGCAAGTTTACGCCGGGCGACTTTCTGGCGCTGCGCCGTGAACTGAAGCGGCTTAAGCCGGATGTGGTGCAAACCTGGATGTATCACGCCGATGCGATTGCCGGGCTGGCTGCAAGAACCGCCGGGATTCGGCATATTGCCTGGGGTATACGCAACTCCGGTGAAAACCTTAAAAGCAGCAGCAAGTCTGCCTGGCTGCTGGCGCGCGCTTGCGGCCTGATGTCCGGTTGGCTGCCGCAGACCATTGTGTGTTGCGCGCAGGGCGCCCGGGCGCGTCATGAGCAATGGGGCTACGAGGCCGACAAGATGGTGGTCATACAGAATGGCTATGATCTGACGCGCTGGCAACCTGATACGCAGGCGCGCGCACGCTTGCGGGAACAGTGGCAACTGGCGCCGGAGGCGCGGGTAATCGGTTTTGTGGCGCGTTTCAATCCGCTCAAGGATCATCATAGCCTGATCCAGGCGCTGGCTCACTGCAAGAAAAACGGCCTGATTCTGCATTGCGTGCTGGTGGGTAAAGGGCTGGATACGGAGAATGCGCAACTGATGCAATGGCTGCGCGAGGCGGACGTGACCGATCAGGTTATGCTGCTGGGCATGCGCGATGATGTGCCGGCTATTATGAACGCACTGGATGTTCATGTGCTTTCCAGCCTCGCTGAAGGCTTTCCGAATGTGGTGGCCGAAGCGATGGCTTGCGGCGTGCCTGGTGTGGTGACCGATGTGGGTGATGCCGCCCTGATTGTGGGCGATACCGGCTGGGTTGTCCCGCCACAGAACCCGGTAGCTCTGGGCGAAGCAATTGGCCTGGCGTTTGCCGCGATTGACGAGCAAGGCCGCGAGGCGATTGGCGCCCGGGTGCGTGAGCGGGTATTGCAGGAGTTCAGCCTGCCCCGGATGGTTGAACGATACGAACAGACCTGGCAGGCGATGGTCGCCGATGCGCGCTGATTCAACATTCAACGAATAGGAGGGACCCCGTACTATGACACAGCAGAACCCGCCCCGATCCCTGATGTTTGTGGTGAATAACCCCGCCTTTTTTCTGTCGCATCGTTTACCCATTGCCCTGGCCGCGAAGGAGCAGGGCTACGCGGTGAGTGTGGCAACCATGGATGGCGACGCAGTGCAGGCCATCAAGTCTCACGGTTTAACACACCACGTGCTGCCAATGTCGCGCAGCGGCATGAACCCGCTGGCTGAACTCAAAACGATTTACGCCATCTATCAATTGTTCCGCCGGGTACGGCCCGATATTGTGCATCTGGTCACGATCAAGCCCGTGCTGTACGGTGGTATTGCCGCCAGGCTGGCGGGGGTGAAGGGCGTGGTCTCAGCGATCTCGGGTCTGGGCTTTATTTTTACCCGTGAGCACAAGGGGATTGACTGGGTCCGCCTGATCACTCAGCAGTTGTATCGTGTGGCGCTGGGTCACCGCAACAGCCGGGTTATTTTTCAGAACCGCAACGATCGTGATATTCTGAGCCGCATCGGCGCAGTCAAAAGCGATCAGGTCGTGATGATCCGTGGTTCCGGCGTGGATTTGCAGCAGTACGCCGCCGTGCCGGAACCCTCACCACCGATCAAAATTATTTTTGTTGCGCGACTGTTGCGCGACAAGGGCCTGCTTGAATACATAGAGGCGGCTGACATGTCACGGCGTGACGGGAAATCCTATCGCTGGGTGGTGGTGGGCAATCCCGATCCGGGCAACCCGGCTTCGGTCACGCAGGATGAGGCCAGAGCCTGGGGTGATCACGTGGACTGGCTGGGTGAGCGCAGCGATATAGCGGCACTGTATGCAGACTCACATATTGTTGTGCTGCCTTCGTATCGGGAAGGGTTACCCAAATCGCTGGTGGAGGCGGCCGCTTGCGGGCGTGCCGTGATTACTACCGACGTGCCGGGATGCAGGGATGCGATTGAAGCCGACCAGACCGGTGTGTTGGTACCCGTAAGGGATGCGCGCGCCATTTACGAGGCCGTTTGTGATCTGGCCGAAGATACGCAAAAACGCCAGGCCATGGGGCAGGCGGGACGGGCGCTGGCGCAGGAGGCCTTCGATATCCGCAAGGTCGTGCAGGCGCATCTGGATATTTACCAGGCCTTGAACCGCTAGCGTGCAGCAACGGGCAAAGGCGCAGGACGGTCAACCTCTGCTTTTGCGCGGGGCCACGATACAGAGACAGAGGCGCCGGCCCGGCATCATGAAGCCTGCGGCCGGCGTTGTTATAAAACGCTCAGAAATAAAACGCTCAGAACGGCAGGACGGCGTCGGGCGCAAACTGGGCAAATACCGCCTTGAATTCTGCGCGGATGCGATCAATCGCTTCCTGCGAATCCCCTTCAAACCTTAGCACGATCACAGGTGTGGTATTGGATGCGCGCGCCAGGCCAAAGCCGTCTTCATATTCGGCGCGCACGCCGTCGATGGTATTGATGTTGGTAGCGCTTGGAAACCGGGCTTTTTCCTGCAGGGTTTTGATCAGCGAATACTGCTCGCCTTCGGCCACGTCCAGTTTCAGCTCCGGTGTGGAAATGCCTTCGGGCAGGGCATCGAGCACGGCGGTGGGGTTGGCGTCGCGCGAGAGAATTTCCAGCAGGCGCGCGCCGGTATACAGGCCGTCATCAAAGCCGAACCAGCGTTCCTTGAAAAATACATGGCCACTCATTTCACCGGCAATCGGCGCGCCGGTTTCAGCCAGCTTGGCCTTGATCAGGGAGTGGCCGGTGCGCCACATGAGTGGTTCACCGCCAGCAGCCTTGACCGAGGCCGTTACATGGCGGCTGCATTTGACGTCATAAATAATCGTGGCGCCCGGCTGGCGCGCCAGAATATCGCGGGCAAACAGAATCAGCTGGCGGTCCGGCCATATAATGCTGCCGCTGCGGGTTACCACGCCCAGGCGGTCGCCGTCGCCATCGAAGGCCAGGCCGATTTCGCAATCGGTGTCCTGCAGCGTGCGCTGCAGGTCTTCCAGATTATGCGGATCGGCCGGGTCGGGATGATGATTGGGGAAGGCGCCATCCACCTCGCAATATAGTTCGGTCACATCGCAACCCAGCGCACGGAACAACTGGCTGGCCACCACGCCCCCCACGCCATTGCCGCAATCGATGGCAATTTTCATCGGGCGAGCCAGTTTAACGTCTGACACAATCCGGTCGATATACGTCTGAATGATATGCTTGCGATGCGCGACCCCTTTGGTCTGTGCCACCGGTTCTGCCTGCAACGCCTGCATTTGTGTGCGTAGCGTCAGCACATCTTCGCCGTACAGCGCTTTGCCGTCCATCATCATTTTGAAGCCATTGTAGTCTGGCGGGTTATGGCTACCTGTGATGGCAACGGCGGCGCCGATGTTTTCCGAGTAGGATTCGAAGTACACCAGTGGCGTAGGCACCATACCGATGTCTACGGTATCCACGCCTTCGTCCAGAATGCCGTTTTGCAGGGCGACAGACAGATCCGGGCTGGACAGGCGACCGTCATATCCCACCACAATCCGGTCCGTACCGCAGTCACGGGCACGTCGCGCCAGTGCGCGGCCAAGCAGATAGGCAAATGAGGCATTAAGCTGTTCAGGCACAGTACCACGAATGTCATAAGCCTTGAATACGGATTGAGGAAGAACTGGGGTCATGGGCTGTCCTGTTGATGGTTGTTGCCGCCACTCGCTTATGCAGGCAGTGAACAGCAACAACGAATTTCGGTAGAATAATGAACTGTATTATACGTCTGTTGCCGGAGCGGGTTGGTGGGATTGGCCCCACCCGCCAGTTGCGACAATCGTCAAATGAAATGGGCAGAAACATGAATCTATTGGCAGCATTGCAGGACATCGTCGGCACCGATCACGTATTGACCGGTACCGCAGCACAGCCTTATCTGACCGACTGGCGCGGTCGCTATACGGGCCAGGCGCTGGCCGTGGTGCGTCCCGGCTCTGCTGAGCAGGTTGCCCAGGTGGTACGCGCTTGTGTGGCGCATCAGGTACCCATGGTGCCCCAGGGCGGCAATACCGGCCTTTGCGGGGGCGCAACACCCGACGGCCAGGGCAACAGTGTGGTGATTGCGCTCACGCGACTGAATCGCGTTCTGCAAGTAGATACGGCCGACGATACGATTACCGTGCAGGCCGGCTGCACGCTGCGCGAGGTACAGCAGGCTGCACTTGAGGCAGACCGCCTGTTTCCGCTAAGCCTGGCTGCGGAAGGCAGTTGCACGATTGGCGGTAACCTGGCTACCAATGCGGGCGGCACGCAGGTGCTGCGCTACGGCAATACCCGCGATCTGACTCTGGGCCTGGAAGTGGTCACGGCAGATGGTGAAATCTGGCATGGCTTGCGCGGCCTGCGCAAAGACAACACCGGCTACGATTTACGCGACCTGTATATCGGCAGCGAGGGCACACTGGGCATCATTACCGCAGCCACACTCAAGTTGTACCCACAGCCAATAGCGCGCTGCACGGCCATGCTTGCTTTCAACGACATGCCGGCGGCGGCCCGGATGCTGGCGCGCGCCCGCAAGGGGTTTGGTGCGGCCCTCACCGGTTTCGAACTTATTTCCCACTATTGCCTGGATTCGGTCACGCGCCAGTTTGAGCAGTTGAAGTGGCCGTTTGACGAGTCTGGCAGGCAATGCCCATGGTATGCCCTGCTGGAAATCTCCGACAGCGAAAGCGTCGAGCATGCGCGCGAACGCTTTGAAGCGGTAGTGGGTCAGGCCATCGAAGACGGCGAGGTGGTGGATGCGGTGATCGCTGCGTCCATTGCTCAAAGTAATGAGTTGTGGCATTTGCGTGAAAGCATTCCGCTGGCGGAAAAACAGATGGGCAAAAACATCAAGCACGATGTGTCGATTCCCGTCTCGCGTATGGCCGATTTTGTCGAACAGACCAATGCGCACCTGCAGGCGGCCTTCGCGGGCGTGCGGCACATTGTTTTCGGCCATCTGGGCGATGGCAATCTGCATTACAACGTGGCGGCGCCGGCGGGGTCGGACGAGACCGCCTTCCTGCGATTGCAGCCGCAAGTGCATCGGCTGGTACATGACAGCGTGCATGCGTTTGGTGGCTCCATTAGTGCGGAGCACGGGGTAGGACAGTTGAAAAAAGACCTGCTGCCGCTATACAAATCTGACGTGGAACTGGCGCTGATGCGCAGAATCAAGCGGGCGCTGGATCCTCATGTGTTGATGAACCCGGGCAAGGTCATCAATACCGCTGACATTTAGGACAGAAGAACGTTGCGCGCTGGCCCTGCACAATTTTGCGGATAGGCGTGCCGCAAGTACGGCAGGGCTGATGCTCGCGATCGTAGACGGCTGCATGAATATCAAAATAGGCGCCGGGCTCGCCCTGCGTGCCGGTATAGTTGCGCAAGGTGCTCCCGCCTGACGTAAGGGCGTTTTCCAATGTTATTAAAATCGCCGCATGCAGGCGCTGCGCCCTTGCCGGTGAAATGCGGTTGGCCGGGGTGCGGGGATGGATGCGGGCAGCAAACAGGCTTTCCGAGGCATAAATATTGCCTACGCCCACGACAATCTGGCCGCCCAGAAGTGCCTGTTTGACTGCTACGCTGCGACTCTGCAGCCCCGCATGGAGCAGTTGCGGCGTGAAGGCCGGATCAAAGGGCTCAATGCCCAGCGCGGCCAGCAGGGGATGCGCCTCTACAGGCCCTGCCTCAAGGGAGTGCCATAATACCGCGCCAAAACGTCGTGGATCGTTCAGGCGCACGGTAACGCCATCGAAACACCACTCAACATGATCGTGCTTGCGTAAAAATTCGCCCGCCTGAACGTGGCGCATGGAGCCGGACATGCCCAGATGCACCAGCAGGACGCCGTGTTCAAAACGCAACAACAGGTATTTGCCGCGACGCTCGCACGCCAGCAACTGTTTTCCCCGCAAAATGAGATTCAGTCCGGGTGTGACGGGCCAGCGCATCCGCGCTTCGTGCACATGCACCGCAAGCAGCCGCTTGCCGGTAATAATGGTGTCCAGCCCGCGGCGGGTGGTTTCAACTTCGGGTAGTTCAGGCATAGGAGACAGTGGCGGTGCCTGCGTTGGTCGCAATCGCTTGCCCACGCAGATAAAATGCTTATGTTTTAAGGATTTATTAATAATAACTAAGCAGGGATGATACCATTTGTTTTTTATTATCAGCCACTGCCTCGCTTGCCTGTGATTCCGATGAAAAGCGTTATTCGCGCCGCAGCCCTCGTTGCACCGTTCATGTGGACTGCGCTCGCACATGCCCAGTTCGATCCGCCGATAGATCGGCGCGCCATGCTGGATTTTGTGTCAAATGAGCAGGCCCGTCCCGTGACGCTGGTCAACCACACCGAAGCAGACGATATTTATCGTTTGCTTGTCCTGGAGATTGCTGCCCAGGAAGGCAATACCGATCTGGCTGCGGAAACGGCGATGACATTGGCGCGCGAGCGGAAAATGCCGCGCATGGCCAAACGTGCCATGCACCTGTATATGGCCATTTCTCAGCCCCGGCAGGCGGCTGTGGCCGCAAGGCTCTGGAGTCAGCTCGCGCCTGGCGATGAAGAAGCCGTAGCCGCCACATTGGCGCTTTCGGCCACCAACGGCGATACGGCCGGTATGGTCAAGGCGCTACGCGAGCGCGTCGCTCAGGCCGGTAATAAAGACCGAGCCCTGTATCAGGCGGCGGCCGTAGTCGCGCGCATGAAAGACAAGCAGGAAGCCCTCAAGGTCTTTACCGAGGTGATTCACAAGAATGGCGACAATTTTTCGGTCGCGCACCTGCTTTTGTCAGACCTGGCGGCCCAGGCGGGCAATCCGGTGCTGGCCTGGGAAGCTGCACACAAATCACTGTTGCTGGACCCCGATTCTGATGCTGCTGCCGAAAGGGTGCTGCAATATGGGGTCAGGATCAATCATGATCTGGCCATGTCGCTGGGACAGCAGTTCATTACGGCCCACCCCAATATCCGTCGGGTCCGTCTGCTGTATATCAGCCAGTTGGTGGAAGACAAACAATTTGAGCCTGCTCTGGCCGATCTTAAACGCATGCGCAAAACCTTTCCCGAGGACTTTGACTTGCTGTACCTGGAGGCCCAGGTCAATTATCAGGCCAAAAACTATAAAACAGCGCGCGCTCGGCTGAACGAATTCCTGGAAGTGCAGGGGCAGCGGCGTCAGGCGTTGCCGGATGCCGAAACCGATGCGCAGGGGCAATCCACCGACGCCCGCCTGTTATTTGCCCAGATTGACGAAGATGAAGGCAAGTATCGCGATGCGATCGCCCAGCTGGACAAAATCGATGAATCGGCTGCGCTGCCGCAAATTCGCATGAAACAGGCTGCGCTATATGGCAAGCTGGGAGAACTGAACAAAGCCATGGCGCTGATTGGCGATATTCGCACCGAGACCCGCGATGATAAAATCATTGTCGAACTGGCGGGTGCGCAGGTGCTTGCTGCCGCCGGTCGTACCGACAGGGCGGTTGCCCGCCTGGTTCAGGCCGACAAGGCGTTGCCTGACAGCCCGTCCATCAAATATGACCTGGCCATGCTGTACGAGCGCCAGGGCAAAATCGTTGAAATGGAAGCCTTGCTGCGCCGGGTCATTGCGCTCAAGCCGGAATCGCCCGATGCCTATAATGCGCTGGGCTATGTGTTTGCTGACCAGAATATCAACCTGGACCAGGCGCAAACCCTGCTGGACAAAGCCGTGCAACTGGCACCGGGCAATCCCTTTATTCTGGACAGTATGGGCTGGTTGCAGTTCCGGCTGGGCAATGATGCGCTGGCCAGTCAGTACCTGGAAAACGCCTTCGAGTTGTCGCCGCAAGCCGATATTGCCGCGCATCTGGCTGAAATCTACTGGTCTACCGGTGATAAAAAGCGCGCCCGGGCGATGCTCAAGCAAGGCTGGCAACTGGATAAAGACAATCCTACGCTCAAAGAAACCCTCAAACGACTGGGAGTCCGCCTCAAATGAATGTACGTGCTATACCCCGCTATGCCCGATTAACCGCCATCTGTCTGGTGGCCGCCACGCTCGCCGCATGTTCGACCGTGCCCAGCCGCCAGCCGGCTTCGCAGACCGCCACTGCTGATGGTGCGTTCGAGCGTGCTGGCCGCTTTGCCCTGACGGTTTACGATCGCAGCGCGGAGCGTAATCGGGATTCGGTGCAGGGCGGCTTTACCTGGCTGGATACCGGCTCGGTACTCACACTGGACCTGACCAATCCGCTGGGCTCCACGCTGGCGCGCGTGGTCGTGGCCGAGAATCAGGCGGTGCTCACACGCTCCAACGGCGAGCGTACAGTCGCCAGTGATCCCGACGCTCTGGTCGCCGAGGTGCTGGGCAGTCCGATTCCGGTCAGCGGTATGCGCAACTGGCTCAAAGGTCAGCGCAATGGGCAAAGCGGTGCTCAGGGCAGTCAGCACACGGCAGGGCAGGCCGGGACAGCTCAGGCATTTGATGAGGCCGGCTGGCGTGTGAATATGTCCGATTTTGACAGCAAGGGGCCCACCCGTTTGAATTTTGAGCGCACCATGGCGGGCGACCGCATTACCGTGCGTGTTGTGACCGAGAGCGAATGAAGTTTTTGCAGGATGTGCCGGCGCCGGCCAAGCTGAACCTGTTTCTGCACGTCACCGGCAGGCGTGCTGATGGCTATCATCTGCTGCAAACGGTTTTTACTTTTATTGATCTGGCCGACCGGCTGCATTTCACCTTGCGCGATGATGGGCGTATTGTGCGTGCCACCGACGTCCCCGGCGTACCCCATGACGATGATCTGATTGTGCGGGCGGCGCGGCTGCTGCAGCAGCAGGCCGGGCCGGCGTCCGGCGCGAAGGCTGGTGTCACGATTGATGTTGACAAACAGATTCCTGCCGGTGGCGGCCTGGGGGGCGGCTCCAGCGATGCGGCCAGCACACTGATTGCTCTGAATCGTCTGTGGGATTGTGGCTTATCCAGGGAAGCGCTGCAGGCGCTGGGCCTGACACTGGGTGCCGATGTGCCGGTTTTTATTTTTGGCGAATCGGCTTTTGCCCAGGGCGTGGGCGAGGCGCTGCAGGCCTGTCCGGTGCCTCAGCAGGCTTACTTGGTATTTGTACCGACAATCAGTGTCGCAACTGCAACAGTTTTTGCGTATTCGGATTTGACAAGAGACACAAAATCCATCATAATGCACGACTTTGCTGGACATGATATTCATCAGTTCGGTAAAAATGATCTACAGGCAGCAGCATGTGCCCTTTTCAAACCGCTATCGCTTATTGTTGGCTGGCTTGAGTCTTTGGGGTTACAGGCCAGAATGACAGGATCGGGGGCATGTTTTTTTGTGCCGTTTGATACCGTTAATCAGGCACAGGCATGCAGGCATCGTGTAGAATCTGCGCTTGCTTCCCATCCAGAGGCAAGCCAGTGGATAAGACAGGTTGTTGTCTGTCAGGGCATGAACCGTCATCCACTGTATAATTGGATATAGAATTTGGGGCGTCGCCAAGCTGGTTAAGGCACTGGATTTTGATTCCAGCATGCGAAGGTTCGAATCCTTCCGCCCCAGCCAAATTCGTACTGCATGTGCGGAAACCGTGAATAAGCCGCTATAAACCGGTATGTGCTTATCACGGTTTTTTTATTCACTTCACCGATTCCAGTCATCATGACCAATACTAATTTCATGATTTTTACCGGCACTGCCAATCCAAGGCTTGCCGTAGACGTCGTTAATCATTTGGACATGTCGCTAGGTAAAATGACCGTTGGTCGTTTTTCTGACGGTGAAGTTATGGTGGAAATCCTGGAAAACGTGCGGGGCCGCGATGTATTCGTGTTGCAGCCCACCTGCGCGCCAACCAACGATAATCTCATGGAAATCATGACGATGGTCGATGCACTGCGCCGTGCCTCTGCCGGCCGGATCACCGCCGCCATCCCGTATTTCGGTTACGCCCGGCAGGATCGCCGGCCGCGCTCGGCCCGTGTAGCCATCACGGCAAAAGTCGTTGCCAATATGCTGCAAAGTGTGGGCGTTGACCGCCTGCTGACCATGGACCTGCATGCAGATCAGATCCAGGGCTTTTTTGATATTCCCGTAGACAACATTTACGCCTCTCCCGTGCTGCTGGCCGATATCGGTCAGCGCAACTTCAAGGATCTGGTGGTTGTGTCCCCCGACATTGGTGGTGTGGTTCGTGCCCGCGCACTGGCCAAACAGCTGGAAGCAGACCTGGCGATTATCGACAAGCGTCGCCCGCGCGCCAATGTATCCGAGGTGATGAATATCATCGGTGAGGTTGATGGTCGTACCTGTATCATTATGGATGACATGGTCGACACTGCCGGTACCTTGTGCAAGGCCGCAGCTGCGCTTAAAGAGCGTGGTGCCGGCGCCGTTTACGCCTATTGTACGCACGCTGTGCTGTCTGGCGGCGCGGTGGGCCGTATTGCCGAGTCCGAGCTGGACGAGCTGGTTGTGACCGACACCATTCCGCTGTCTCAGGAAGCCGCCGATTGCGCGCGTATCCGTCAGCTTTCCAGTGCATCACTGCTGGGTGAAACCATTCTGCGCATTTCCCATGCAGAATCGGTTAGTTCACTGTTTGTAGAATAAGTATTTGATCCGTTGCTGGTCGCGGCAACGGGTCGGGTGGCTGAACCAGCCGGTTCAGCCTTTTTGAAAATACCGTCAACGGTATTGTTTATTTGGAGTTCTCCATGAAATTTGAAGCCACCACGCGTAGCGTTCAGGGATCGAGTGCGAGCCGCCGCCTGCGTCGCGCCGGCCGTGTACCGGCCATTGTTTATGGTGGAAAAGGCGAAGCGCAAAGCATCGAACTTGACCACAATGAAATCTTCCACGCACTGCGTAAAGAGCCATTCCACACGTCCGTACTGGACATGATGCTCGACGGCAAAAAACAGAACGTTCTGTTACGCGCCGTACAATGGCATGCTTACAAACCCCAAGTGCTGCACGTGGATTTTCAGCGTGTCAATGCCAACGAAGCACTGACAACCCGCATTCCTTTCCACTTTATCAACGGTGACGAATCTCCTGCCGTTAAACAGCAAGGCGCAACCATTTCGCACGTGCTGAACGACATCGAGATCACCTGCCTGCCTAAAGACCTGCCACAGTTCATCGAAGTAGATCTGGGCAATCTGCAGGCGAATGAAGTTGTTCACCTGTCTGACGTTAAAGCGCCAGCCGGTGTTGAATTCGTTGGTGTGGGCGAAGAAAGTCCTGTGCTGGCAACCGCAACGGTTATTGCAGAGACTGCTGAAGACGACGCCGCTGAAGCTGATGGCGCCGCCGAAGCAGAAAAATCTGACAAGCCTGCCGAAGACGACGCTAAGTAAGTCTCGAATGTGTTACCTTGCCTGATGGCGGGGTAACGCGGGCCGGCCTTGCCGGTCAGGCCATGAAGTTGGTACACCCCCGCAGTGCATTCGCATTTCGGGGGTTTGTTTCGTAAACTGCAGGGAAATTGTGTAATGGCTTCGTTGCCTATCCGTCTGATTGTCGGGCTGGGAAATCCTGGCCAGCAGTATGAAGCCACGCGTCACAATGCGGGGTTCTGGCTTGCCGATCACTATGCCGACGATCTGAAAACCCAGTTCACACTGGAAACCGGCTTTTTCGGACAACTGGCGCGTGCGCGTCACGACGGCGAGGCCGTCTATCTGCTCAAACCTGCCACCTACATGAACCGCTCAGGCCAGTCTGTGGGCGCGGTGGCGCGATTCTTCAAAATCGAACCCGCTCAGGTGCTGGTGCTGCATGACGAACTGGATCTGCAGCCCGGTGATGTCAAATTGAAAAAAGGCGGCGGTCATGCCGGTCATAACGGGTTGCGTGACATTCAGTCTGCGTTGGGCACGGCCGACTACTGGCGCATGCGGCTGGGCATCGGCCATCCGCGAAGCCGAGGTATGGCTCAGGGCGTGGCCGATTACGTACTATCCATGCCGGCCAAAGATGACATGCCGCTTATCGACAATGAAATCAACAGTGCCAGACAGGTGCTCGGGCCGCTGCTGGATGGCGACTTTGCTGCCGCCTCCCGGCGTCTTGCCGCTGCGCGCGAGGCACGCACATGAGTACCGGAACCTTCGGGGCTGATCTCAAGCGGTTCCTGCGGTTTGTACGCAGGCCACGCTTTACGCCTCGCATCGCCCAGCGGGGTGGTGGCTCGGGATGGTGGCGAGACTGGTATCCCAATGTCCGTTTCGCCCGCATGCTGTCCTGGGTGGCGCTGTTATGGTTTGTGAATCTGTTCGTTCTGGCGCCATTGGCCCTGAGTGCGGCAGAAAGCGGCGGTGCGCAGCACCGGCTGGACCCGGATAATATTCCCTGGATGATGGCAGTACTATGGGCGCCGCTGGTCGAAGAAATGCTGTTTCGTTATAGCCTGCGCTATCCTCGCGCTATTCTGTGGGTGATACCGGTGATGGCGATGGTGGTGTTTTCAGGACCGTCATGGCTCAGTGTCGGGGCATACATTCTGGTGCTGGCATTGCTGGCCACGCTCAGGTTTCGGGGGCTGACTGGTAATGACGAAGCGCTGCCATGGCGCATACGCAGATACTATGTGCAATGGTTTCCGTGGATTTTTCATGCGTCGGTGCTGGTGTTTGCCTTTGTGCATCTGAACAATTTCAAACTGAACGAAACGCCGTTGTGGATGTACCCGATCATGGTCATGCCGCAATGGATGACCGGGCTGGTGCTCGCCTGGATGCGGGTTCGCGCAGGGATTGGCACGTCCATCCTGATGCACATGATGTTCAACGGCGGGCCGTTGCTGCTGATTTGGTTGATGTTGCAGGGGCGGTAGGCTGCGGTTCCTGCGCCTGCACCTGCGACAGCGCTATGCAAGACTGCTTGCATATACACACCAAGAAGGTTGCTCGGATATCTTTGACTAAAAATACAGAATGATGGCCCTCGCTATTTAGTTTCGTATTAAAGTCAGACAAAGTTAATTATTGTTAATTTTAAAGCGATAGCACAGTTTAGATATTTATTAATTTTAATAACTAGAAGATAATTGATAATTATTTTCATTTCTATTTGTTATTTTCTGCAACGAATTTGATCGGGTTGCAGAAGGCTAGTTGTATCGTGCTGTGGTTTGTTTTAAAGAAAGTCAACGTTTTGTGTTCGGCGCTGTTATGTGGTGCCTTGCTGACCGCCTGCGTCAGCCCTGACCCGTTCGAAATTGGGCACACTCAAGTCTATAGTGCAAAAAAACAGCAGCATTTAACCTTTGCGCAATGGATAGATGCGCTGCAATCATATGACGTCCTTCTGATTGGGGAAAAACATGATGATGTACGCCATCATCAGGCCCAGCTGGCGTTGCTGCAAGCCTTGCATCGTCATCGTGCGATTCGTGCTGTGGCACTGGAAATGCTGCCCAGTTCGAAGCAGGCGGCCTTTATCCAGGCCCAGCGCACGGCGCAAGAACAGTTGAGGCGTGATCCGGCAACAGATGCGAGCGTAATCAAAGCCGGCCTGGAATGGCCGGCATCCTGGGATTGGGCGCAATATCGTTCTCTGGTGATGTGGATGCTGCGCGAGCAGATCCCAATGATCGGCGCCAATTTGGACCAGACCGAATTGGCCATCATTGCAAAAGGCGCGCAGCCCCTCAAGGGACGGGTATCCACTGCGCCTGAGGTGCACGAGGCATTAAGTCAGTTGGTCAGTGGCCATCACCTTGAGTCTGACACACCCGTACAGGCGCTCGTTCAGGCACAACAATTCAAAGACCGCCGGATGGCAGAATCGCTGGTCAGAAACGCCAAGCCGGTGGTTCTATTGGCTGGGAATGTCCATGTCAACAAGAAGCTGGGCGTGCCGCTGCACTTGCAGGATTACGGTCAGCGCAAAGTGGTGTCGATCATGCTGGTCTCGTCGTTCGATGGTCGTGATGCTGATCAGGCTGATTATTTCTGGGTCATCAACTAGTCAATCATGCGTATCGTTCTATTTGCCATCGTTTGTTGCGTGGTCGGACTGGGGGTGAGTGGCGCATTTTCACCTGACGATCAGGCGCTGCTACAGTCTGCGGCCTCATTGGTTGCAGCTCAGCAACGAGAAGAAAACCAGCGGGTTGAGCGTTATCTGGCATCAGAAAAACAATTAGGCCGCCAACTGGCTGCGGAGATGCACGCTCGCAGGCAGCAGGGCCAAAGACCAGAGACCTGGACGGTGAATGGTATTGAATATCGCAAGCAGAGGCATGGGCGGCACATCACTATCGAACGCTTCGACGCCAGCCATAAACACTGGTTGCCAGTGATTGACTCGCGCACCCGGACTGGTACGGGTGAGCAGCAGAATGGGGTTTCATTAACGACTAGCTTTTATGTCATGCGCACACCGGTTATCAGTCCGGACAACCGTTATGCACTTTTGCCGGAAGCATTTGTTGATGATGATCTGTACCGGGTATCGGTATGGGACATTGAGGCAGGCCGACAGATCGACCAGGCGTCTCATCAAAGCGTGGGCGAGTTGGTGTGGGCGGGCGATTCGCGTTCTTTCTATTACATTCAGGCAGGTCAAAACGGAGGGGCGTCTGCACTGATCTGGCATCAGGTGCCTGGCGCAGAGACGACGAGCCAGCCAGTGGGTGCGACAGAACGGCAAGTGTATCAGGCCGTGTCGCATGCGAGCGGGCTAAGCATCGCTGCCGCTTCCTCCGGGCGTTATCTGATTCTAACCGAGGACACCGGCGCCGGTACGGATGTGAAGTTGATTGATCTGTCTTCGGCAACGCCTTTTCTTCTGACACTGGATGGCCTTAAGCCTCAGGCTGATAATCTGGTGGATCATGCGGCCGACGGCTTTTATATGCGATCCAATCAGGATGGTCGTTTTGCTTTATATCTGGCACAGGATCGACGTGGCTACTGGAAAAAAATATATACACCAGACGCTTCTGCGCACGTCGAAGGTTTTCAGGTGTTGCGGGACTGGGTGATATTGCGGATACAAGAGCAGGGCGTTTCAGCGCTTCGCTATTGGCATAAGGGCGATCGACAGCGGGTGCGGCAGGTACCTTTCCCGGATCATCGTTATAAAGTCTGGATGCCGACAGGCAGTAGCGGTAACGTGCTTGTTCTTGGCTATACCTCGCCCACCGTGCCGCCTGTGCGTGTGTCGTTTGATATGGCCAGGGAGCAGTGGCTGACCGACTGGCCGAAAGAGCAACAGGCATATCAGACCCGGTATTTGCATATACCGGTGCGTGATGGGGTGAAGATACCCGTGACACTGATCTGGCGCACGTCGGATACGCCAGAGGCGGGCGCGCCGTTGCTGGTGACAGGGTATGGCGCTTACGGTTTCAGCCTGTCCCCGGTATACGGGACGTCCTACAAAAGCCTGCTTGACCGAGGGTTCGTCTACGCCATGATTCATGTGCGGGGCGGCGGTGAATTGGGCGAAGAATGGCATGCCCAGGGACGAGGCAGAAACAAGAAAAACAGTTTCAATGATTTTGTCGATGTAACGCGCCATTTGCAGCGGCGCTTTCATGCATACGACCGTACCTACGCAATGGGGGAGAGCGCGGGAGGACTGCTGGTGGCAGCCAGTATGATTCAGGCGCCGAGCCTTTATTCCGGTGTCATTTTGCAGGTTCCGTTTCTGGATGTCTCAGGTGTGATGGCACAGGATCAGCCCCGCTTTGGGGAATTGGAGCGAGCCGAATGGGGGAGGCCGGGCAATAGCGATGATCTTGCCTATATTGATTCCTACAGCCCGTCTCGTACAGTGGCGTCGACTTGTTACCCGCCCATACTGATGATCGCCGCCGCCCATGATGCCAGGACACCATCCCGGGAGGCGCGCGATTTTCTTGGACAGTTACGTAATAACAAATGTAATGAAAATAGCACCTTTCTGTTTACCGAACCTGATGCGGGGCATGCTGGGTCCGTTGATCGGGTTGCTCGCAATATTATGTCCTACCAATTCATCCTCAAGCTGGATCGGATGAATCGTCGCCAGCAAGTTCAAGAGTGAAAATGAAGATCAGAAATAACTTTTTTCCCCTGAAATGCAAACCGTTTTTTAATGCTCTGTTTGGGATCAGTGTGCTTTTGCCTGTCTGCCCGGTCCTCGCCCAGGAGGATACAGAGACACTGGATTTTGACAGTCTGCAAATTTCCGCCGACAGCAGCAAGCCTGAACGCAGATCGTTCGAGACGCCCGGCGCCGTGAGCGTAGTCGGAGAGAATAAGAAATTCGATTCCCTCGATAGCGTCGTACGCGCCTTGCCTGGGACCTATACCAACATTGATCCGACCCAGGGAACCCTGAATGTGAATATTCGTGGTCTGAGCGGTTTCGGGCGGGTTAACACCATGGTCGATGGCGTACCGCAAACGTTTTACGGTACCTCATCCAACTCCGGCAGCCGCTATCACGAGGAAGACGGTAACGGCTATGGACCAAGCAGCCAGTTCGGTACGATGATTGATCAGAATTTTCTGGTGGGTGTCGATATTACCCGAGGGTTTGCGTCCGGTGCGGCAGGCGTCAACGGCGTAGCCGGTTCTGCCAATTTGCGTACATTGGGCGTGGATGATGTTGTTCAGGAAGGACGCCGTTTTGGCATACTTTCAAAGCTGTCTGCCGCAAGTAATGGGATGGGCGAAAGCAATATGGTAACGCTCGGGTTGCGCACCTCATTGTGGGAAACAGGACGTATTGGCGCGATTGCTGGCTATAGCGGCAGTCGCCTGAGCGCGAACTATAAAGATGGCAATGGCCAGCAATATAGTGAAAATGATTTTGTCAGGAGACTGGATCAGCGTCCCCGGTCCTGGCTGAGTAAATTTGAATTCAGCCCGAGCAGCGATCACCGGTTTGTGGTGTCTGGATCGGGCTATCGTAATAATGTGGGCGGCCGTCAGGCCAGGCGCGATAGTGTAAGTCTGGACTATGCGTTTACCCCGCAATCGCAATGGGTGAATCTGGGCTTTCTGGCGGCCAGAACCAAAAACCGGCAAGTTTTTAACGATGACACCAGTATCTGGATGCTTACCGAGGCGCGGACACGCAATGATTCAACGTACCTGAATCTGCATAATACGAGTTATTTCGAGTGGCGTGATATTGACGTTAAGCTGCTATATGGTTTCAGCCACTTGCGCAATCGCTACGAGCGCAGTGCCTCGGCGATGAATCAGGATAATGATACGTATACGGCATTCTCGCCATCCGGGCAACAGACGCTCAGTAGTGCCTATCTGGACACAACACTGAGCCATGGTATTTATTCTCTGAATAATAATCTGACTTTTACCCGCGGCGTGGTGCGGGGCTACAAACCGGCCTGCGACAGTGCGGGCAGCAGCGGCTTCTGCTTTCCGAGTTACGCTGCCAATCTGAAACTGGTGAGCAAAGCGTTGAACTTTTCAACGATGTTCTCGGCCGATTTAAGTGACTGGTTCAAGCCTTTCGTCAGTTTCTCCAGAAATACCCGAATTCCCAATCCCCAGGAAGTTTTCTTCAACAATGAAGGTGGGGGATCCATGAATCCGTTCCTGAAACCCGAACAGGCCAAAACCTGGCAGATCGGTTTTAACACCTCACGCGAAGGCGTATTGACTGATGATGATTATCTGGGCTTCAAGCTGGTCGCCTATCGTTCCGATATCAAACATTACATTCATAGCCGTTCTTTTTTTCTGCGTAGTCAGGGCGGGCTGACGACTGATCTGGATGAGGATATCAATCCCGGATTTCATGCGCAGATTTATACCAATGCTGCCAGGCCGGTTCGGCATCGGGGTGTGGAAGTCAATCTGAACTACGATGCAGGTTTTGTATTTGCCAATCTTTCGTACAGCTATCAGAAAACCCCTTTGCCTGTCGATGCAACAGGCAAGACGGGACTTGGCTTCGGGACAGTCGGGGTGACGGAACTGCCGCGACATTACGGCACCCTGACTCTTGGCGGACGATTCCTGGATCGGGATCTGGCGCTGGGTTCCACCTTCAAATACACAGGCAAGGCTAAACGGATGCTCCCCATGGGAGAAGATCTGGCAGATCAGGATGAGCTCCAGACATTGCCGAAAATTCCCATTGTGATTGACGTCTTTGCCAACTATCAGCTTAACAAACATGTCCTGTTAAAAGCCAGTGTGCAGAATCTAACCAATCGCAACTATATCGATGCCCTGAACTCGCTGAATTCTACGCTTTCTCAGGTCGGGGAAGACTATCGCTACAGCTACAGTAATACGGCACGGGGGCGGACTGTTTTTGTTGGTGCGGAAATTCGTTATTGATTTAATGGAGTTTAACTAAGATGAAAGTATGCCTTGTGACGTTAATCGCTGTCACTTGCGGATTAGCCGGATGTTCATCTGGTTCCAATTCGTTCAGGCGAGCAGATGAAAAACCGCCAGTGACGCAACCGGAAAAAACGATGCAGCTAGCCAGGAAGAGACGCCTGAATCCCCAGAGAGCAAGCCTGGTACAACGCCACCACCCGAGCCTGAGCCATCACCAGAGCCAGCACCTACACCTGAGCCGAAGCCTGCTGTGTTAGCGCTGGATGCTCGTGGCTTGAGTATGGTTCCTTCGGCCGAGGGAGGGAATACCTTTTCTCCCGTCAAGAACGAGACCAGCGGAATCGTACAATATATGAGCGGCCCGATACATTACAATTTGTCGGCTAACACGTCTGACAATAAATCCCTGCGCGATAGCACGGTGGCTGCCAATGTTCTGGCTAGCAGCACGCAGATTGATCCCGCTCAGGTACAGCATGTGGAATTGACGGGCGATGATGGGAGCGTCATGGGGCGCTTTCAGTTCGTCAATCAGGCCTATTCCAGCTATGGTACCTTCATGGCTGCCTTCAACGCGAATCCGTATGCTTATGCGGACGACGAGATCAGCAAAGAAGCACTCGCATTTTATGTCGCCCAGCCCACGACAATCGAACAGTTCAATCAACAGTCCGGTACGGCGACGTATACAGGACATGTGCTGGGTTACCGAGACGGTGTCAAAGGCAATACGCCGCAGGAGCAGGCCGTTGCCGATATTAACCTGAATGTGGATTTTGCAGAAAAAATGATCAGTGGGCGCGTAGTGGGAAATACGCGTTTCGATGGCCTGACAAAATATCACTGGCGGTATACGGATGACGATGACAATCCTACACAACGAGGGATCGCGTTGTCCAAGGTTGATCTGATTCTCAAACCTACGAAAATTGTTCAGTTCGAGAACGGTGCGGTGGGATTTGGCGGGATACCGGCAGAAGCCCCGGGTGAGTTCCCGCGCAGTATTACCGACAATGTGGCCGTGATGGACGGTGACACGGAGCAGACGATCACTCAGTATGGAGGGATCTTTGCTGGTCCTAATGCCGAAGAGGTCGTCGGCCAGATCGGCGGGGGAGAGGACCGTCTGATGTTCGGGGCAAGCCGCCGCTAAAACGCGGATTGAGACGACTACGATTCATTCATTTTTTTACAGATACTGTTTCAAGGCGCGCGAAGCCTTTGTGCTCGGCGCCTCGTCTACTCTTTTACCGATACAGGATTACGACATGCAACGATTGTCCTCCACTCCTCTGTCTGTGCTAACAGGCTTTATAAGTATGTGCGTAACAGGAGCGCATGCGCAAGCATTGACGGGCTTGCATAATCCGGACGTTCAGCAAGGCATGCAACTGACGCTGCAGCAACCTGCAAGCGTACTGAATGGGGAATTCTCTCCCATGGGGATATACGAAGCTGCCCACCCCGTTGTGCAAGGGGTCATTATTGTGCTGTTGCTGTGTTCCTTATTGACCTGGACGATTTGTGTGGTCAAGGCAGCACAACTGGCTCTGGCTACGCATCGTATCCGCAGGCAACAAAGATGGCTATCAGATATTCCTTCTCTGGCGCTGTGCCGAGACGTAGCCGGTCACTGGCGACGAACCCATGAGATGCCGCTGCTGGTTCGCGAAATAACTGATGAAATCACCTTGTCGTCGGGGGTTATCGATACCGACCTGAAAGATCGCATTGAATACCGATTGGCACGTCGGGCAGATCAGCAACTGCAGCGATTGCGGTACGGCATTGGTCCACTGGCAACGATTGGCTCCGTGGCCCCCTTTGTTGGCCTGTTCGGTACCGTCTGGGGCATTATGAATAGTTTTATTGGCATTGCCAGCGCCAAAAACGTCAGTCTTGCCGTGGTTGCACCGGGAATCGCCGAGGCCCTGTTTGCGACGGCTATTGGCCTGGTCGCAGCCATTCCCGCCGTGGTGCTGTACAACCTGTTTCTGCGCGGACTCAATCGCTATCAGGCGCAGCTGGGAAATCTGGTCGCGATGCTGTTCTTATTGTTCAAGCGTGACGTTTCTCTGGGGCGCTCCGTATTGGACCGGGAACAGGCCGAGGCACTGCGATCTGAGGCATTGAGGTAGGAATATGCGTATTCACGATATTGTGCAGCAGGAGTCGGAAATCAGTGACATTAACGTCACGCCCTTTATCGATGTGATGCTGGTGTTGTTGGTGATTTTCATGGTGGTGGTTCCTGTGGCGACCGTCAGCGTTCCGTTGACGCTACCCGTTGCCCGGGACAGTGTGCCACCTGCTCAGGAAAAGCCGGTCATGCTGTCGATGAATCGGCAACATGAACTGTATCTGGATGCTGAGCCTGTGCAGATGACAGAATTGGTCGACGGGTTGACGCAACGCACGCAAGGCAATCGTGAAACGATCGTTTTTCTGCAAATCGACAAGGAAGTTGCCTATGACCAGGTCATGCAATTGATGAATCTCCTGCGCCAGGCAGGATATCTTAAGCTGGGGCTGGTGGGCCTGGACGAGCAGGAAGCCGGCGATGCTAATTGATCCTCCGTCCTGGTTTGACCGCGGCGAAGTGCTGCGGTGGGCCGCAGGGCTATTGGTCGCGCTTGCCCTGCATCTGCTGGCGCTGTTTTTATGGGTGCGTGTCGGGCAAGCTCCTGTCATCCAGACGGCTCCTGCTGCTGTAATGATGCAGTTCTCGGCGCAGGCGCAATCCATCCGGATTCAACGTGTCCTGCCTGTCGGGCCGCCTCAGGTGGTGACGCCGAGTATGCGTTCTCAGCCAGACCCCCAGCCTGAGACGGCATCAGATACGCAGGTTAATGTGGATGATTCACCGCGGGCGTCGGAACCGGAAATCGTCGTGAAGCGTCAGCGTTCCCGACAGCGTAAGACGGCAGATAGAAAGGTGGAGAAGGTCACGAAGAAGGTGGTTCGGCATCGCCAAGAGCCCGATTCGGTCGCCGATGCAAACGCGCAGGCATCGGCCTCACGGACCGCTGTCGCGCCCCCGGGCGAGGCCAGCGAGATATCTGCCCCTTATGATAGCCAGAGTCGCGATACAGGCAATGACGATAGCTGGCAGGCACGTGTGTTAGGTTATCTGGCGCGCAATCATGGATATCCGGCGCAGGCACTGGCGGCACACATCGAGGGGGTTGTGCTGACTACCGTGACCATTGATCGTCAGGGGAATATACGTTCAGTGCAACTGAAACGCTCCAGCGGCCATGCCATACTGGACCGCCATGCCTTGCAGGCGATCAGACGCAAATCACCTATTCCCCGGCCACCCGCGCATATTATTCGCACGATGAATCAGTTGCGATTAAATATCCCGGTCGAGTTCAACGTCAGAGAATACCGGACACGTCAGCGGATGTGACGGACACCGGATTAATTTCATTTGTCATTCATTGCCATGTTGAGACGGATTCTGTCAGTCCTGTTGCCGATAATCAGTGTGAGTGCGCAGGCGCGCCAGCTACCGGTTCCTGCTGCGCTGATCCCGCAACAGCAGTTTGATGTGAACGCGGCCATGGTGTCCCCATTGCGGGATGAGCCCGGGAACGGTGCTGATACTGCAATGCGGACACCGCGCACGTTGCGACTCGGTGCCGCCGAATTGTCCCGTTATCCCGGGCTGCTTTTCAAGGTGCTGTTACAGGCGCTTTCGGCCAATCAGGAAGAGGTCGTGCTGAAATTATTACCGTATTATCGGCAGCAGCCTGACGCCGATGCCCGCCTGATTCAGTGGGGAGAGGCGATGATGGCACGCAGACAACGGCGTTATGACGAGTCGATCCGGATGTATCGCGATACGCTCGCGCGTGAACCGCAGAACCTGCCGGTGCGCATGCAACTGGCTACGACTCTGTTTCTGAACCATGAGGACGAGGCGGCGCTGGACCAGTTCGAGCGGATTCGCGCCATGAATTTACCCGCTTCGGCAACACATGCAGTGAATCGTTATATTGAGGCTGTTCACCAACGGGATCAATGGGACATCAGCGGCGGGCTGTCGTATATCCGGGATGATAACGTCAACAATGCTCCCAGGCCGGATACAACGCTTTATGGTTTTCGTGCATGGGAGCCGGAATCCGCCTCCGGTGCACAATACCGGATACAACTGGGGCGCCGCTTGCCTCTGCGAAACCAATACTATAACCGTGTTGATATCGAGACCGGTGGCAAGCAGTACTTCTCAAATCGACAATATAGTGAATCGAATGCAACTGTCAGTTGGTCGCTCGGCGGGCAGACCGGTAACCGCGATATTCGTTTGGGCCCGATGTACGAAAAGAAGTGGTATGCAGGCGGGCGGGCAACGAGCGATTCTCTGAAACAATATTCCGCCTTTACCGGGCTGGCGCTGCAGGCCAGTTACTGGTTCAATTCACACTGGCAGTGGCGCACGCAACTGCAATGGGGGCGGGAGCGCTTTAATCGCCAATCGTACCTGGATGGAACCACGTTGCTCTGGTCGAACACAGCTTTCTATCTGAGCAGTGCAGCCCGGTTCTGGAATGCCGGGGTGGATTATTATCGCAAGGGCGCCCGGGACAAGGCGCATGCTTTCCACTTGTGGAACGCACGGGCAGGGTGGGGCCAGGACTGGCCGCTGGGAATATCGACTTATTTACAGATCAGTTATAGCCAGCGCAAATACGAGGGGTACCGGCTGTTTCTTGCGCAAAGGCAGAAAAACAAGGAAACCGTTGCGCAGTTGTCAGTCTGGCACCGTGGTCTGCACTTTCTCGGCTTTACGCCGCGCCTGACGTTCAGTTATCAATCCGTGCGTAGCAATCATGCCTTTTACCAGTTCGATAAATCCCGCGTCTTTGTTGACGTGAGCCGACGGTTTTGAAGATGTAGTGTTCGAGATGGGCGACTGATCTGTAAGACCCGGTTAGGTGAGTCGTATCCATCTTGCCTGGAATTATTTTTTTGATAACATTTTTCGTTGTTCGTATTACTGTAAGAAGTGTGGAGCGTGGAATAGTCCCGATTATTGGTCCAGCACGCGTCTGCGTACCTGATCATTCTTGTTGTTCAGAGCGTCAATCGGTGTAGGAATACACCAGACAGGGTTACAATCAGTTTTTTGCAAAAACGCGCATAACATCGTAAAAAACGTGAGTATTTTTACGTTTTGTCTGTAAACTGCGACCTATTCTAAACATACGACGTCTCGCTGACCGGATCCTTCTTATGGAACCGACGCCCGGCTCGTGTGTGCTTGTTATCTAAGGAAATTCAATGGCTCTTCAATGTGGGATTGTCGGACTGCCCAACGTGGGCAAATCCACGCTCTTTAACGCCCTGACCAAAGCGGGCATCGCGGCGGAAAACTATCCGTTCTGCACCATCGAACCCAACGTCGGGATCGTTGAAGTGCCCGATGATCGTCTGAATAAGCTGGCCGAGGTGGTCAAGCCTGAGCGCATTCTGCCAGCCACCGTTGAGTTTGTGGACATTGCCGGCCTGGTGGCAGGCGCCTCCAAGGGTGAGGGCCTGGGCAACCAGTTTCTGGCCAATATCCGTGAAACGGATGCAATTGTTCATGTGGTGCGCTGCTTTGAAGATGAAAACGTCATTCACGTGGCGGGTCAGGTCAATCCTATTTCCGATATCGAAGTGATCAATACTGAGCTGGCGCTGGCCGATATGGCCTCCGCCGAAAAGGCCTTGTTACGCGCCCAGAAAACGGGCCGTGCCGGCGATAAGGATGCGCAGAAACTGGCGGCGCTGCTGGAAAAAATCATTCCGGTGCTGAATGAAGCCCGCACCATTCGCTCCATGAACCTGGACAAGGAAGACCTGGACCTGATCAAGCCATTCTGTTTCATTACGGCCAAGTCTGCCATGTATGTGGCAAACGTGAAAGAAGATGGTTTTACCGACAACCCGCATCTGGCCGCCGTGCAGGAGTTTGCTGCTAAGGAAAATGCACCTGTCGTGGCCGTATGTGCCGCGATCGAAGCAGAAATTGCCGATCTGGACGATGAAGATAAAAATGTTTTCCTGGCCGATATGGGCATGGAAGAGCCTGGCCTGAACCGCGTGATTCGCGTTGCTTTCCGTCTGCTGGGTCTGCAAACCTACTTTACCGCCGGCGTGAAAGAAGTACGCGCCTGGACGATTCATGTGGGCGACACCGCTCCGCGCGCCGCTGCAGCGATTCATACCGACTTCGAACGCGGTTTTATCCGTGCCCAGACCATTGCCTATGAAGATTTTATTACGCATAAAGGCGAGCAGGGTGCCAAGGAAGCCGGCAAAATGCGCGCTGAGGGTAAGGAGTATGTGGTCAAGGACGGGGACGTGCTGAATTTCCTTTTCAACGTCTGACGATTTTTGATGGATCCAGGTGGCGCCGAAAACCGAACTGCTAGCCGCGCTCCAGGCCACCAGCGGGGTGACAGAATGAGCGAAAAGCCCCTGTCCCTGGTCCCCGCTCCTGAGGGTTACGCCAACTGGTTGAGCGAGCTGAAGAATTGCATCTGCAGTGCCCGGCAGCGGGCCGCACTAGTAGTCAACCGCGAACTGATTATGCTCTACTGGCAGATCGGCTGTGACATTCTGCAACGGCAGGCCGAGCAGGGCTGGGGAGCTAAGGTCATTGTGCGGTTGGCGCACGACCTCAGGACAATTTTTCCCGAGATGAAGGGCTTTTCTCGCGCCAACCTGATGTACATGCGATCCTTCGCCGACGCCTGGCCGGACAATTGCCCTGGGGCCACAACTGATGTTGCTGGTCAGGCAGAAGCAGCCAGAGCAACGCCTGGCCTACGCCCAGCGCGCCGGGGGCTCCGTAATGTTTTGAACCACGAAGACTGGAAGAAAATGGAAATAATGGAGGCTGTCGATCGCGTACTGAAGATGGTTGTGCGTGTGCTGAATCCCGTCAGCTTAATTCAGACGGTCTGTGATGTTTCAGCCAGTCTTTCAGCGCGTCGTTTAAACGGGTCTGCCAGCCAGACCCTGTAGCCTTGAACGACGAAATAATGTCGTTGTCCAAACGTACAGTCAATTGGGTTTTCTGGCCACTTCCGACAGGACGACCGCGCAGATTCAACTTGACTGGTTTCAGGTGTTCAAACCCGTCCCTCGGATCAAAGGTATCAGGATCCTGATCAATCCCACGTTCGATAGCCTCGTCTTCTTCCTGCATCGGTACGATTGTCTTCAATTTATGTTTTACCATAGCGTTTAACCTTTCTGCAGCCAAGATATAGCTATACCGCTCTTAGTCACAATTATTGTAGTTACGTTTAATCGAAGGATCAATAATATCGGTAGCGATATTTATCCAGCCCTTTTTGTATCCAGGTGTATCGACGCTCTCCAATCCTTAACCGTATCTAACGTTTACCCCTCAAATCCCTTTACATTCCGTTCACAATACAGTGGTATAGTAAAAAGTCCTCTTCTTACTCACTTAAGGAAAGATCATGGGAATTCTGGATGCAGTCAATGCTGTACTGGGCGGCGGCAAAAAGCCTGAAGAGCAGCCACAAAACGAACAAACACAGGATGGTCAGGTCGCATCCGGCCAGGTGCCGGCAGATCAGGCACCGGCAACGCAGCAGGAGGATATGGGCGGTCTGGGTGGCATAGTGGGTGGCCTTGGCAACGGGATCAACCTGGGCTCGCTTAGCGCACTTTTACCGGTGATTTTGTCTGTGATCAATAACCAGCAGGGCGGCCTTGGCGGGCTGGCTGAGAAATTCCAGCGCGGTGGCCTGGGTGATATTTTCAATTCGTGGGTTAATCAGGGTGAAAACCGGGAAATTTCCCCGCAGCAGGTGGATACCGCGCTAGGATCAGAGACGGTCGATAGCATCGCCCAGCAATCTGGTCAGTCACGTGACGATATTCTGGGATCATTGTCCGGGATTCTGCCGCATCTGGTTGATACATCCACACCAAATGGCCAGATTCCGGCCGACGGACAGGCGCGTGGCGAGAACGAAGTGCTCAATTCGCTTTCCTCGCTGTTCAAATAGTCCTGTTCTGCCTGCATTCGAATGCCATATCTGTTAGCATAAACATAATAATAGCCCGATAAATCCAGACTGGCGGATTCGCAGGCACAGCACGAAAGTGCATGATAGCGAGCTCAACCGGCAGGCGCTGCATCTTTTTTGAAAGATTGCATCGCCTGCGACATGCATTGCATGATGGGTATGCCCATATGCAGGCATGTCACCGGTCTTGTGTCGCACACGTTGCTGATCCAGATGAAGCCATCATGGCCGGATGGGCCGCATGCTTGTGTGGTAATAATCAGGCATGAGGCAGGACGGTTTGGCAGTGCCCGCGGCGCTTGTCGGCTGAACACCGGGGCATGCCGTTGCCTGTCGGCTGCGTTTATCGGAATGACAGACGGTCCTTGAGCGGGCTGTTCCCACTGATTATGAATGAGAGATCAAGCCGCCCATGAAAGTCTGGCTTAAAAGAATTTTGATTGGCCTTGTGGTGCTGATGCTGTTTGCCTTTGTGGGCGCAGCCGTCTTTTTACTGACGTTCGATCCGAACGCCTATAAACACAAGATCGAAAGCATTGTGCAGGAACGCTACAACCGCACCATGGTCATCGAGGGGGATCTGGAACTCTCCCTGTTCCCGCGTATTGGCCTGTCGGTTCGAAAAATATCCCTGTCCGAGCCTAATTCCACCACCACGTTCGCGTCGATCGACAGCGCCCGCTTTGCCGTGGCCATTTGGCCGTTGATATCCAACCGTCTGGTGGTCGATCATGTTGCCGTTTCCGGCCTGAAATCCTGGATTGTTCGGGATGAAAAAGGTACGTTCAACTTTGAAGATTTGCTGACGCAGGATGCGCCACCTGCCGTCGTAGCGGAAGATCCGCGTTTTAAAAGTGACGAAGTCCGTCCGGCACCGGCCGCAGCGTCCGACAGCAATAGCGTATTGCCACAGCCCAGGAAGGCTGATTTCAAAATCGATATTGCCGGGCTTGAGGTGCAAAACGGTGCCATTTTCTATAAGGACAGGCTGAACAATCTGGATATGCGTCTGAACAAGATGGCGGTCAATACCGGCAGGGTTACCTTCGATCAGCCTTTCGATGTGTCCGTAACGGGTAATCTGGAAGGCGCCAGGCCGGTTGCCAATGCCAGCGTGAATATTCAGGGTCTGGTCAAGCTGGATCCGGTCACTAAGCTCTATTCGGCCCGGAATCTGGAAGCCAATGTCAAAGGTGTCGTGGGTAGTGTGGACGTGCAAACCGGCACGCTGACCGGCGATTTTCAGGTGGATAGTTTTGCACACGCGCTCACCGGATCGGGTATTGATCTGACGATTGCCGGTAAGGGCGCCAAAGGCACCGGTCTGCGCAATCTGGAGATGAGTCTGGCGGCGCCCAAGCTGAACTTCGACTCCACCGCGCCCCTGCTGCAGATGACCAATTTTGCCGTCAAGGGAACGGCTTCGGATGAAGACGACGAGAGTTATGAGTGGGTACTCAATACGCCCGCTCTGGATATTTCACCTACGGGAGCCGGTGGCCGGCCGCTGACTGGTTCCGTCCGAATCAAAGGCAAGGAACAGTTTGGTGTCAATTTCCGCATGGAAGGCATCAGCGGCACATCCGATGCCCTGAGTGTGGCTCAGGTCAAGCTGGATGGGGTGTATGCCCGTGCGAATAACCGTGCGGTCAATTTCAACCTTTCTTCCCCCGCCAAAATGGATCTGGCGCGCCGCCTGGTTGCGCTCTCGGCCATGAGCGGCAATGTGGTGCTCAAGGATGCGGAAACCCGGGAG
Organism: Advenella mimigardefordensis DPN7; assembly: GCF_000521505.1. GTDB lineage: Bacteria > Pseudomonadota > Gammaproteobacteria > Burkholderiales > Burkholderiaceae_B > Advenella > Advenella mimigardefordensis. The sequence goes on along the minus strand of NZ_CP003915.1, from coordinate 3,680,197 downwards.
CAGACGATCCCGGTGATTGGTACTTTCAGCGCTGATTTCCTCAAAAGTATTGCAAGTTTTAAGGCTGATGCGGTTATCAATTCCGGTAAATTCAGTTTTGATGGCAATATATCCCGGTTTGATGAGCCATACGTGCACTTTGCCGTGGGCGCCGATTCGGTCAACCTGGATGAGCTGATTGATAACGTGTCGGGCGCGACCACAACCGCATCTGCTAACGCGACGCCACCGGCCGCAGAGAACGCCAAGGCGCCCGCTGCGCCAGCCGCCGCTGACAGCAAACCCACCACGACCGCGGTGCGCAATCTGGTCAGCGACCTGATGGGATCGCTTATCGGGTCCGGCACTGCCAGCCTGAAACAGATCACGTACCATGGCGTGGTGTACAACGATGTGACGGCGGCGCTCAATTTCACCAGGGACCAGTTGGGTATTACGGATATCAAGTCCAGTATTTTTGACGGGCAGGTGCAGGGCGATGCGCTGATCAATATGAAGGACGACGAAGTCACCACCAAACTCAATTTCCAGGACGTGTCCATTGAGCCGCTGCTCAAGGGGCTGGGAGTGAATCCGGTGATGACGGGTACGGGCACCTTTGCCCTGGTTTTTGCCTCCAGGAACGCGCCCGAAGGCGCCAGCTGGCTCACCAATGCCACGGGTTCGCTTGAAGGCGAGGCCAGGAATGGCACGATCAGTGGCTTCGATCTGACGCCAGTGCTGGCCGATCCCGCAGCGTATGCCAATAATATTGAACAGGCAGGCGCCTGGAAGTTTGATCCGGCCGCCAAAACCCCGTATAGCACGCTAAAAACCAGGCTGGTGCTGGACAAAGGCGAAGTGCATTTTGCGAACTTCAGCCTGCTCACCGATCCTTTGCTGATTCAGGCCGATGATAATCTGGCGATGTACAATCTGGCGAATAATCAGTTTTCCTTCCCCGGCAAGTTTGTGACGCGCCAGCCTGTCACCCTGAATCAGGACGGGCTGCGTCTGAGCATCAAGCAGGTCACCTTGCCTTTTGAACTGACCGGTTCGCCCGATGGTGCGCAATTGAAAGTCAAATGGCAGCGCCTGAATAATTCGCCGCTGGGGCAGTTCGTCAAACAGCGCAAGGATAAAGAAGCAGAGGCGCAAAAACAGGCGGCCGAGCAGGCTGCCGCACAACAGGCCGTAGAGTCCGAGACCCCAGCGCCGCCGGCTCCGGCATCAGGCGCGGATCAGCCTGCATCAGGCGCCACGCCGGCTGCCCCAGAAGCGGGAACAAATGGCGGCAATGCGGCGCCGGGCGACGCAGCGCCTGCAGCGCCGGCTTCATCCGGGGCACCGGCAACTGGAGAAAAACCGGCCACTGAAGCCGCTCCAGCGGCGGCACCGACGCCCGCTCCCGCCAAATAGCGCGGCCTTTTTCTGCTCTAACCATACAAATTCACGGCTTTTATCTCTTTTCGACTCGGCATCATGACCACATCAGATTTTCAACCTATTTATCAATGCCCGGCCATTGCCGGACCGGTGAAACCTGCGGCACAGCTGCGCTGGCTGCTTGTGGATGAGCAATCCCAGGCGCTTGACCGGAACGATCCGACATTGCAGCAGATTGAGCTGTCCGTCCGTTTTGATTACCTGGTCATTCGTGCGCCTGGCATGCTGCGGCTGGATATCCCGGTGGATGTGCTGGAAGATGATGAAGAGGCGTTTGAAGAGGCGCGGCTTGACGGGCGCGCCTTGCGTGTAGTCAGTGAAGGGCAGTTGGCCGATGCCTGGTTCAGCAAGCTGCTGGAACGGCCTGTTCGGCTGGTTAAATTGCATCCCGAAGAGAATCTGACTGCTTAATGCGTTATATTGCCGGTCATGCTCATGCTGGCATCGCAAGGGCAGGCACGGAATCAGGCTTTGAGGGCGTTAACGGCGATGTGGCGTGCCCGCTTCATACACTTAATGCTTAGCAGGCGGCGATACGGGTTTGGTCAGGCCGCGGCTGTCAGCTTATAGTACTTGGCCATGAGGGTATCCTGGGACTCTTTCCATTGCGGATTGATCTCTATACACTCAACAGGACAGACCACCTGGCATTGCGGCTCATCATGGTGCCCGACGCATTCGGTGCACTTGGCAGGGTCAATTTCATAGAAATCCACACCCATATAGATGGCTTCATTGGGACATTGCGGTTCGCAGACGTCACAGTTGATGCATTCATCGGTAATTAGCAGGGCCATAATCTTTCCGGCGTATTCGTTTATATACACTGACAGTGTACGCCAATGTCAGGGTAAATACCTGAAAACAGGCAAGCGTAGCAGGGTTAATAAACTGCGCGTTCGCGCCCCTTCGAGGGAGCGTTTGCCCGAGGACTGAGCCAACGCCGCCTACAGCGCCTTTGCGGACACCGCAGGGGTACGCTCTGGCGGGCTTAATTTATTCGCTTTTGGGCGTCTGTGCGTTTTTGGCAGCCAGACGGGCCTGGGATTTTTCCTGCAGCCAGCGCTCAACCGACGGGAAAACGAATTTGCCCACCTCTCCGCCAAGCAGGGCGATTTCACGGACAAAGGTGCCGGAGATAAACTGATACTGGTCGGATGGTGTCATAAACAGTGTTTCTACATCCGGCAGCAGGTGGCGATTCATGCCGGCCATCTGGAATTCGTATTCGAAGTCGGATACGGCACGCAGGCCGCGAACAATGATGCGGGCGTCTTCCTGACGTACAAAATCCTTGAGCAGACCACCGAAACTTTTTACCGAGACATTGGGATAGTGACCCAATACCTCTTCGGCAATTTGCAAGCGCTCTTCGATGGTAAACAGTGGATTCTTTCCGGCGCTGATGGCCACGCCAACCACAACATGATCAAACAGACCGGCTGCGCGCCGGACCAGATCCTCGTGTCCACGGGTGAGAGGATCAAATGTCCCTGGGTATACAGCAGTGATCATCATGAGCTCCGTTTGCTCCCGATCGATGCCGGGAAAGAGGCCGACAAAACGGCCCGAGCGTTTAAAGGAACGTCGATTATAAGGTATTTACTCGTTGTTGTGCGGTGCAATAACGTGTTCGTGTAACTGATAGTACACTTGCCCGGCTTTGCCCTGGCGGATAGTCGGGAAGTTCGGCCCCGGGTCTTCGGGCTGATCCGACTCAATGTAAACCAGGCCGCCGGGTTTGACAATAGCGGGCAGAAAAGGAAAGATCCGGTCAAAAAGCTTGCCGGCAAAAGGCGGGTCCAGCATCACCAGGTCAAAGCGGGAAGCATCCATGCGTTTTAACATCAGAAACGCGTCGGCGCTGTTGATGCGCACCTGGCTGGCCTGCAATTTATCACGTGTGGCGCGCAGGGTGGCCAGCGCAGCCGGATTAGTTTCAGCCATCTGAACATGCGCGACACCGCGCGATGCCGCTTCGAAACCCAGCGCGCCGGTGCCGGCGAACAGGTCCAGTACCGATTTGTCGTCGAACCTGCCGTCCCACAGATAGGTCAGCCAGTTAAACAGCGTTTCCCGGATACGGTCTGAGGAGGGGCGCAGGCCGTCGGCATCGACCACGGGAATCTGCGAGCGTCGATATTGACCACCAATAATTCGAATGGACTGGCGTTTGCCGGATGTGCCTGAGTGGCGGTTTGCTGGTTTCATCATTGTGACGACGTACACTGTTAAAATAGAAGATCCTATTGATATTGTAGTATTCACTTTCCTGCGACAACCTATGTTCAGTTTTTTCAAACGTAAAAGAAAACCAGCGAGCCAGTTGAAAAGCCCGTAGAACCGGCGCTTGAGACCCGCCAGCCCGAGACGCTTGAAGAAGGGGCTGCACTTATGCCAGCGCCGGAGCATACGATCGAGCCCGAACCGGCAGAACCCGAACAGGCCCCTGAGGATATATCGCCTGCACCGGTGGTGCCTGCCAAGGAGCCCGTTGTACCTGAACCTTCTGTCAGCGAGCCTGCTGCAACTGAACCACCCATTGAACCGCCGGTACAGACGGCACCAGCTCAGCCATTGCCGGAGCAGGCGCATGCGACATCGGTGTCGGCTGCGTTGCCGGTCGCACCCGCTGTTGCTCCCACTGCTAAGCCTGCCGCCCCGTCTCTGCCGCCGCAAGCACAGCGCACGGTGCAGTCCGCGCCAGCCGCTCCACCGGTGCATGTGGATCTGACCGAAAAAGCCGCAACCCTGAAAAAGCCCATGGACGCGGTGCTGTCGCCGTCAGTCCCCTCCGTGCCACCCGTGCTCGCGCCCAAAGCGCCTGCCGCCCCGGCAACGCCAGAGGTACGCGAAGCGCCAGTGCCGCCAGCGGCGTCTCAGGCGCCAGCAGTGCCTCAGGCTTCTGCAACACCAGAGGCATCGGCCGCGGCAACACCTGCCGTGCCGACACCGACACCGGCAGCGACCGACACGGCACAGCGCCCCAAATCTGATCGCAAGTCCTGGCTGGCTCGCCTGAAAGACGGCCTGTCCAGAACCGGTTCGAATATCAGCTCGCTGTTTATCGGCGTCAAAGTAGACGAAAATCTCTTCGAAGAACTGGAAACCGCGCTGATTATGGCCGATGCCGGGATGGAAGCGACCGAATCGCTGCTGGGCAAGCTGCGCCAGAAAGTGAAAAAAGAACGTATTGAAGATGCGCAAACTGTTAAGCACGCACTGCGCGATCTGCTGGCCGAACATTTGACCCCGCTGGAAAAGTCGTTCGATGCCGGTAACGGGCAGACGCGTGTCGTCATGATTGCGGGTGTGAATGGTGCGGGTAAAACCACTTCAATTGGCAAACTGGCGCACCATTTCCAGGCGCAGGGACACAGTGTGCTGCTGGCGGCGGGCGATACCTTCCGTGCGGCCGCGCGTGAGCAGCTGATTGAATGGGGATCGCGCAACAATGTTGCCGTGATTGCCCAGGACGGCGGTGACCCGGCGGCGGTAGCCTTTGATGCAGTGAATGCCGGACGGGCGCGCAAGGCGTCGATTGTCATGGTCGATACGGCCGGACGGTTGCCCACACAGTTGCATCTGATGGAAGAGCTCAAGAAAATCAAACGTGTGATCGGCAAAGCCGATGGCGAGGCACCCCACGAGGTGCTGCTGGTGGTGGACGGCAATACCGGCCAGAACGCCATTTCGCAGATCAAGGCCTTTGATGCAGCCCTCACGCTGACCGGGCTGGTGGTTACCAAGCTGGATGGGACAGCCAAAGGCGGTACGCTGGCCGCTGTCGCGGCAGGTAGCCAGGGCGTGCGGCCGATACCGGTTTACTGGATCGGCGTGGGCGAATCGCTGCAGGATCTGCAACCTTTCGTCGCCTCTGAATTTGCGGGCGCATTGCTGGGCGATTAATCAGCCAACGCTCCACCGGCCAAGGCTCAACCGGCCAAACGGTCAACCAGCCAAACACTTGATCAGCCCAAAACGACACCCTGCAGACCCGGATACATTTTCCGGGCGTGCAGGGTGTTTTTTGTCCGCACTTGTGAACGGGTATGGAAAAGTTGGACACAATGGCGTTCCAGCAATAGCCATAGCAGTTCACTTGACGTTAATCCAGATCCTGAGCATGACAAGCCTCAGGACCGGGATCCGTTGCCGAATCAGTCGTAGCGGATTTTTCCCGGGATATGCGTGAGCACTTCGTCGGCCTGGAGCTTCAGCGTTTCAATCGTGGCGGTGAGCCAGCCCACGGCGAACCAGGCAGCGGGATGGGTTTGTGTATGGGCGCTGAAGAACGTAAGGGCGGTAGACATATCGTTCAGATGGCCGAATACTTCCTGTGCTGCGGCCAGCTTTTTCACATAGCCGGTCAGGTTGCAATTGGGGCGCAAACCTTCGTATACATTCAGGGCGTAACGCATGCGTTTGATGCGCTTGCGCAGGTCGTGATAGGCCTCAATGTCGGATTTATCTTCGGTTTTCCAGTGACGAACGATTTGCCGGTTCCATTTGTTCAGGCGTTGTTCCAGCAATCTGCGCAGTACAGGACGTGCTTGCGGCAGCGGTGTCAGAGGAATAATAATCGGTTCAATCTGTGCAGGGGCACTGCCTGTGGCTGACGTCAACGCTGCTGCAGTTTGTTCGGAAGCAGACGCAGTGGCGGCCGCAGTCTCATCCGACGCTTTGGGCGTCACATCGGTCTGTGGCTCGTCGTCTGCTACATCCAGCGGCGCTTGGTCAGTGTTATCTGATACGGCGGGCACAGGATCGTTGGTGGGCGTGAGTACCGTCCACTCCAGCAATCGCAACAGCCATTGTTGATATGTCGGGTCTTTCGCGATATCGTGCGGTGTGGCACCTTCTGCATGAGTGCCAAACTGCATGGCCGGCATGCCGGCATCGGTCAGCACAGGCACGACAGTTGCAAGCATAACCTCAAGATCACGGGTGGCGCCAAAGCGGCCTAAATGCACTCGCAGCTCATCGCGCACGTCCTGCGCTGGCAGCCAGGCCAGGCCGGTAAACAGTTTCCAGTTACTGGTGAGCCGGCGCATACCAATGCGCAATTGGTGCACATGCTCGGGGCGGCCCACTGAAACAACGCCCAGCGTATCAATTTCGGCCAGGGCGCCGGTGTTGGCACAAATTTGTTCCAGGCATTCGGTGGTGACCGAGATCAGTGCCTGCGTGGCACTGTCCTGCTTGTCGATTTCGTAGGCACGTGCCTTGCGGGGCGCCCAGAAACGCAGCACCTCGTCGTTACGTACGACATTTTTTGCGCCGGCTGATTCGGTGAGCCTGATATTGGCTGCAGATTGCGCCAGCGCATCACCGCGTTGCGACTTGCTGCGCAAATCCAGAATCAGCTTATATTGAGACAGCCATTTTTTGCCGATCTCGAAAATGGCCTCGGCGGAACCAGAAACCAGTTCAAATTCCACTTCGGATATGGGTAGTTCCAGCTCGGCGGCGCGAATGACGCCGGTATCGTAGGCAATTTCTATGGTGCCTTTGCGCGTGCGCTGACGCCGAAACACACGGGTAACGTTCGTTTCGTAACGAAGTTCCAGTGGCTTGGCCAGTTTGAGCAGGGCGGCTTCGGCCGGTGTGCCTGCGTACAAACTTAAATCCAGCACAGGGCTGGGGCGGTTGTGGTTCAGTTCAAGTTTGGTCAGCGCATTGCTGCCCGGCATTTTCAGGGTTTGAACCCAGTTTTCACCTTCCAGGCGCAGCCTGATGGCGATTTTTGATTTGGCCAGTTCGCGATCTGCTGTATCAAAATACATGGCGCGCAGCGAAATGGTTTCGCATTTTGCCTTCTTAAGCGCCTTTTCTACTTGCGCAGCTGCGGACGCAGGCACGTGTAGCTTAAGTTCCTGTTCAGACATGGTCATTATTAATATGGTGATACTGTTTTGGGTGATGGGGATTTATCAGGCGCATATTACCATCCCCAACCTGTTTATTTGATGACATGTCATAAATAAGAAATACATTGCTGCCTTTCCGTAAGACCGATGATTGCGGCTCCGTATCGATTTGACGCATCAGGCAGGTTTGCAAAATGAGCCCAAACGGGCGTTGTGCAAGCGCTACAGCGGCTGGGCGCGCATGTGAAATGGCTTGTCCTGGTGCCGGGAGTCCGGTTTGTGCATCCCGTTTAATATGCAAAGAGATGCATGATATTAGGGCTGGCGCGATCAAACCTGTATAAGTTGTATAAGCAGACTGGCACCTCATGATTGGGGCGCCGGGGTGGCATTAAAAAACGCGTCGCGCGCTGTCGTTGCCGCCAGAGTTCTGCCGGTAAGCCAATGGTCAAGCGTTTGTTGTTGCCCGGCGCTGAAGGCGAGACCCAGCCGGGTGCGGCGCCACAGAATATCGTGGGTGCTTTGCGCCCATTCGCGATTGATCAGCCAGCGTGCTTCGGCTTCATACAGGCCGTGCCCGAAATGCATGCCCAGGTCGGACACGGCATCGGCATCGCCGAGAATATCGGTGGTCATGGAGCCATAGGCAGCGATCAGGCGGGCCAGCAAGGTGCTATCCAGCCAGGGATAGCGCGTTTGCAGCTGTTCCGTATAGCGTTGCGGGTCCAGATCGGGTAGTTGGCCGCCCGGCAGCGGCGCGGTAGCGGTCCAGGCCGGTCCCTGCTGCAGAAACGGCTGGAGTTTTTCCAGCGCATGCTCGGCCAGCTTGCGATAGGTGGTGATCTTGCCGCCAAAAATCGAGAGCATGGCCGGCTCGCCGTTTTTACCGCCACTCACATCAAAAACATAATCGCGGGTGACGGCGGCTGCCTTGCCTTCTGCATCATCATAGAGTGGCCGCACCCCAGACCAGCTGGCGACGATGGCGTCGCGCTGCACCGGCTGGCGCAGGTACCGATTGACCACGGACAGCAGGTAGTCGGTTTCTTCTTCGGAAATCTGTGCGTGGCGTGCGTCGCCATTGAAATCCACATCGGTGGTGCCGATCATGGAATAGTTATCGCGATGCGGGGTGATAAAGACGATACGCTTGTCATCGTTTTGCAAAATATAGGCATGGTCGCCTTCATAAAGCTTGCGGGTGACCAGGTGACTGCCTTTGATCAGGCGCAGATGACTGCGTGGCTGGGCATCCGGGTCATGCAGTGTTTTGAGGACCGTGTCTACCCAGGGCCCTGCGGCGTTAACGAGCACTTTGGCACTCACCTGCGAGCGGCGACCAGTTGCATCCTGCAGGGAAACTTGCCAGCGACCATTCTGAATACGCGCGCCGGTGCAGGCAGTGCGCGTGAGAATGTGCGCGCCGCGCGCCTGTGCATCCATGGCGTTGAGCACGACCAGTCTGGAGTCATCAACCTGGCAATCGGAATAAATAAAACCCTGTTTGATACGCTCGCTCATGGGCTGGGCAAAAGGCGAACCATCGTCCAGGCGAATGTGCCGGGATCCCGGCAGGCGCGCCGAGCGTTTGGCCAGATGATCGTAGAGAAACAGGCCGGCGCGAATCATCCAGACCGGACGCAGGGTGTGATCATGGGGGAGCACGAAACGCAAGGGGCGCACAATATGCGGCGCGATATTCAATAACACTTCGCGTTCGGCCAGCGCTTCGCGTACCAGACGGAATTCGTACTGCTCCAGATAGCGCAGGCCGCCATGAATCAGTTTACTGCTGGCCGATGAAGTGGCGCTGGCCAGATCATCCTGCTCACAAAGCAATACAGACAGGCCTCGTCCCGCTGCATCACGCGCGATACCGGCTCCGTTGATCCCGCCACCGATGACCAAAAGATCGACCTGGTGGCTTGACTGTTGGTTTTGCTGAATCGCTGTCGCATTCATCCGGACTGCTCCAAAGAAAAAATAGTGCCTGTTGATACCGGGCGGTGTCACTAAAAAACTATTTTACTCGATTGCTATTACCGGTTGTATGCGTCCGAAATGATCGGGACTACTCCTGTGAGGCGAGCGCTGCCTGCTTCAGATCGGCCAGCAGCGCATACAGCTGCTTCTGATTGCCCTTGGGCATACCTTTGAGCATGTCCTGAAGCCAGGCTTCGTGGGCTGAGGCCATCTGGTCAAATTGCCGGCGGCCTTTGGCGCTGAGTCGCAAAAAGGTACTGCGGCGGTCTTCGCTGCTCACCTTGCGCAGGATCAGGCCTTCTTTTTCCAGCTGATTGGCAATGGTGGTGACGTTGCCATTGCTGACCATCAGTCTTGCAGACAAGTCTCCCATACGCATGCCTTGCGGCTCTTTGGCCAGTTGCGCCATCAGGTCAAAGCGCGGCAGGGTGCAATCGAACTGCACACGAAGATAGTTGCGGATGCGGTTTTCGATCAGGCTGGTGCAGGTAAGCAGACGCAGCCACAGACGCAATTCGGAATGATCAATGGTGGCGGCGCGGGTTTCCAGATCGTGTTGCATAACTGCTCCTGCAGAATAAACGTAAATAAAACGACATGGCCGTTCATGTGGGACCGGGCAGATTGTAAACCCTGTCCGGTTTTCTTGGGGTTTCTGCCTGGGGTGTGCACCTCATTGTTGCAGCGGCTTCATGCAGGGGATGATGGCGCTTCTGCACCTGTGGTACTTATTGCATCCTGCACGCAGCCGCTTCTTACACTCAACGTTATTACACTCAGCACTTATTACACTCAGCACTTATTACACTCAGTATTCGTGCCTGCTGAAGGTAATTGGCATGACTGCCGTTACACCTAATTAAAAAAAGTTTGTAGTGCATTATAAATTAGTTTAAACTTAAAATAAATTACAATTGTAAAAGAGACAAAACCGCTGTGCTGCAGGCCCCCGTCTGTACTGAATCGCTACCATAGTAACGGTTCGACGGGCGATGGTCACAGGCTGTGTTCAAAGGATCTGTCATGAATATTGTATGTATTGGTGGTGGCCCCGCAGGTTTGTATGCCGGGCTGCTGTTAAAGAAACGCAATCCCCAGGACCGGGTCGTGGTGATTGAGCGCAACCGTCCCTTTGATACCTTTGGCTGGGGGGTCGTATTTTCAGACGCAACGCTGGAAAACCTGAAGAAGGCCGATTTGCCTACTGCGGAACAAATCATCCGCCAGTTCAACCACTGGGATGATATTGATATTCATATCGGCCAAACCACCATCCGCAGCGGCGGCCATGGCTTTATCGGCATCGGGCGAAAGAAAATGCTCAATATCCTGCAGCAGCGTTGCCTGGATCTTGGCGTGGAACTGGTATTTGAAACCGTCGTCGAAGACGATCAGGCTCTGGCTGTGGACTATGATGCCGATCTGGTCATCGCTTCGGACGGCATCAATAGCCGGATCAGGACACGCTACGCCGATACATTCAGGCCCGACATCGACACACGGCGCTGCCGTTTTGTCTGGCTGGGTACACAAAAAACGTTCGATGCGTTTACCTTTGCCTTTGTTAATACAGAACATGGCTGGTTTCAGGCGCACGCCTATCAATATGAAGAAGGCATGTCCACCTTCATTGTTGAAACCCGTGATGAAACTTGGCGTGCAGCGGGTATCGACAGCATGTCGCAAGAGGATGGTATTGCCTATTGCGAGAAACTGTTCGCGCCCTGGCTGGACGGCCATAAGCTGTTGTCGAACGCGAAGCATCTGCGCGGTTCAGCCATCTGGATCCAGTTTCCACGCGTCATCTGTGGACAGTGGGTGCATAAGCAAACGCTGCCTAACGGTAAAACGGTACCTGTGGTGCTAATGGGCGATGCGGCGCATACCGCGCATTTTTCCATCGGCTCGGGCACCAAACTGGCGCTGGAAGATGCCATAGAACTGGCCGGCAGTTTTCAAACCTGCAGCGATATCGACGCTGCACTCACGCATTACGAAGCGCTGCGCAGCGTTGAAGTACTGAAAATCCAGAATGCAGCACGCAACTCGACGGAATGGTTTGAGAATGTCAAACGCTATAGCAAACTGGCGCCGGAACAATTTGCCTATTCGCTGCTCACACGTTCTCAGCGTATTTCACATGAAAACCTGAGGCTGCGCGATTCGCAGTGGATGCATCATTTTGAACGCTGGTTCAGTGTGCAGGGCACGCCGGCGAGCCAGCCCGACACGGTAACGGCAATGGCAGCAGACAGCGATATCGCTGCGATTCCACCGATGTGGACCCCGTTCAGTCTGCGCTCTGTGGTACTGAAAAACCGAATCGTGGTTTCTCCCATGGCCATGTATTCCTGCACCGATGGCGTACCGGGCGATTTTCACTTTCAGCATTTGCTGGCGCGTGCATTGGGCGGTGCCGGACTGGTGATGGTTGAGATGACCTGCGTCTCACCGCAGGCGCGCATCACACCGTATTGCCCTGGTTTGTGGAACCAGACTCAAATGCAGGCCTGGCAACATATTGTGCAGGCGGTTCACACGCAGTCGGATGCGAAAATCGGTATTCAACTGGGGCATGCCGGTCGCAAGGGCTCGACCAAAGCCGCGTGGGACGGTATTGATATGCCGCTGGAATCGGGCAACTGGCCACTGGTGTCGGCCTCGCCTTTGCCTTATTTGCCGGATGTATCGCAAACGCCGACAGCGCTGGACCCTAGCGGCATGCAGCAAATCACAGATGAGTTTGTGCAGGCCACTAAGCGTGCCGCCCAGGCAGGGTTTGATGTGCTGGAGTTGCACTGCGCACATGGCTATTTGCTCTCATGCTTTATTTCCCCATTAACCAATCAGCGCAGCGATGCCTACGGCGGCGTACTGGAAAACCGCCTGCGGTTTCCTCTTGAAGTCTTTGCTGCCATGCGTGCGGTGTGGCCCGAAGACCGGCCGCTGAATGTACGTATCTCGGCCAGCGACTGGGTGGAAGGGGGGATTACCCCGGATGACGCTGTGCTTATCGCCCGTGCCTTCAAGGCTGCGGGGGCCGATCTGATTGATTGCTCATCGGGCCAGGTCAGTCCCGATCAAAAGCCGGTCTATGGACGCATGTATCAAACGCCATTTGCAGACGAAATCCGCAATCAGGAGGGCATCGCGACCATGGCAGTCGGCGCCATCACGGAAGCGGATCAGGTCAACAGTATTATTGCCTCGGGTCGTGCCGATTTATGCGCCATTGGCCGTCCGCATCTGGCCAACCCGGCCTGGACATTAAGCGAAACCGCCAAAATCGGCTATACGCAAGTGAACTGGCCGCGACAGTACAGCGCCGGCAAGCGGCAAATCGAGACGCTGTTCGAACGGGCCCAATCAATGCAGAACGGATAAATCATGACAACGCAGACTGCTACACCATCTTTGGACAATCGTCACGTGCTCATCACCGGTGCCAGCCAGGGGATCGGGCTGGAAGTGGCCCGCCTGGCGCTGGATGCCGACGCCCGGGTAACGCTGCTGGCTCGTAACGGCGAGCGCCTGGCAGCAGCGGTGGCCGGGCTGGCTACGGGTTCCGGGCAAGTGCATACGGTACAGGCCGATATCACAGATGAAAAGGCAATAGGCAGTGCCTTTGACGCAGCGCGGGCGCATTTTGGGCCGATCAGTATTCTGGTCAACAATGCCGGGCAGGCGCAAAGTGAACGTTTCGATCGCATGGATACCGAATTCTGGAACCGGATGCTGCAGGTGAATCTGACCGGCACGTATCAATGCATCGCCGCGGCACTGCCCGATATGCTGGCGCAGGGCTGGGGGCGGATTGTAAATGTAGCCAGCGTTGCCGGACTCAAGGGCTACGGTTATGTGACCGCCTATTGTGCCGCCAAGCATGGCGTGGTGGGCCTGACCCGTGCCCTTGCCCTGGAGCTGGCAGGAAAAAATATCACCGTTAATGCCGTGTGCCCGGGTTATACCGAAACGCCGCTGCTTGACGGGGCTGTCGCCAATATGATGGCTAAAACCGGCATGACGGCTGACAAGGCAAGGGCGGCGTTAGCCAGCAATAACCCGCAGGGACGGCTGGTGCAGCCGGAGGAAGTAGCGCATGCCGTGCTGTGGCTGTGTTTGCCGCAATCGGGCAGTATTAACGGGCAGGCCGTGCCGGTAGACGGCGGCGAGAAAATGGCCGGATGACGGCGTAACCGGTCCATTTTCCAGAGCAGGAAAACAGGAGATATTCGATGACGATCACAAATGACATCAACCCCATGCAGGATCAGCACAAGCCACTGGCTGGCTATCGGGCCACGCATTTTAGCTGGCAGGTGAGCGAAGATCACAAGGTGGCCACCATTACGCTGAACCGGCCGGAAAGGAAAAACCCGCTCACTTTTGAGTCTTATGCAGAATTGCGCGATCTGTTTCGCGCCCTGTCCTACGCCAGCGATATCAAGGTGGTGGTGGTGACCGGCGCCGGTGGCAATTTCTGTTCCGGTGGCGACGTGCACGAGATTATCGGGCCGCTTACCCATATGACCATGCCCCAGTTGCTTGCGTTTACCCAGATGACCGGAGACCTGGTCAAGGCCATGCGTAGTTGTCCTCAGCCAATCGTTGCGGCTGTCGCGGGGGTATGTGCCGGTGCCGGCGCCATTCTGGCCATGGCGTCCGATATCCGACTGGGTACGGCAGAGAGCAAAACCGCCTTTCTGTTTACCCGCGTCGGCCTGGCGGGGGCAGATATGGGCGCGTGCGCCATTTTGCCGCGCATTATCGGTCAGGGCCGCGCCAGCGAATTGCTGTATACCGGCAGGTCCATGTCTGGTCAGGAAGGCCACCAGTGGGGTTTCTATAACCAGCTGCATGAGTCAGATCAGGTGCTCGCGGCTGCGCACACCATGGCGGCGCAGATCGCAGCCGGCCCCACTTTTGCCAATGGCATGACCAAACACTGCCTCCATCACGAATGGAATATGGGGGTGGATGATGCGATTGATGCAGAAGCGCATGCGCAGGCCATTTGCATGCAGACCCGGGACTTTCACCGAGCCTATCATGCCTTCGTGGCAAAAAGCCGACCGATATTCGAGGGAGACTGAGCATGTCTGATCACGAATTTCTGGATTGGCCATTTTTCACAGAACAGCACCGTCATCTTGCGGTTGAGCTGGACCGCTGGGCACAGGAACATCTGCGCAATTTGCCAGCAGGCGATACCGATGACATTTGTCGCGAACTGGTGCGAAGAATGGGGGAGGGCGGCTGGCTACGCTACGCCGTGCCGGCAGGCCCCAAGGGAAGCTGGGGTGGTGCGCTGGAGCAGATTGATTCACGCATTATCTGCCTGATTCGTGAAACCTTTGCACGCTATCACGGCCTGGCCGATTTCGCCTTCGCCATGCAGGGCCTGGGCAGCGGCGCCATTGTGCTGGGCGGATCCGACGCGCAGAAACAATTCTATCTGCCGCGTGTGGCACGTGGTGAACTGATTGCCGCCTTTGCCCTGTCCGAGCCCGATGCCGGTTCCGACGTGGCCGCCATGTCGTGCAAGGCCACGCCACATGGCGCCGACTACGTGCTGGATGGCGTCAAAAGCTGGATCTCCAACGGCGGTATCGCCGATTTTTACTGTGTTTTTGCGCGCACGGAGTTTCAGCCAGGAGCACGTGGTATCAGCGCCTTTATCGTGGACAGCACAGCGCAGGGGCTGGATGCGTCTGAGCGGATTGAGGTCATGGCGCCCCATCCAATGGCCGTACTCAAATTCAAGGAGTGTCGTCTGCCTGCCGAAGCCTTGCTGGGAACCAAAGGCGAGGGCTTCAAGCTGGCGATGCAGGTGCTGGATATCTTTCGGGCCTCGGTCGCGGCGGCGGCCAATGGATTCGCGGCCAGGGCGCTGGACGAAGCACTGGCGCGCAGCAAAACCCGTCAGATGTTCGGCGGCGTGCTGGCCGACCTGCAATTGACACAGGCAGCGCTGGGCGATATGGCAACTGCGCTGGATGCCAGCCGTTTGCTGACCTATCGTGCGGCCTGGCGACGCGACGTGTATCAGGCCAGAACCACCAAAGAGGCCGCCATGGCCAAGATGTTTGCAACCGAACAGGCGCAGCAGGTGATTGACCGGGCCGTGCAGCTGTTTGGCGGGCAGGGCGTCGTGGCCGGCGAAGCTGTGGAAGAACTGTACCGAAACATTCGCGCCCTGCGTATCTACGAAGGGGCGACCGAAGTACAGAAGCTGATTATTGCACGTGAATTACTGCGGGACTGAACCGACACGGAAGCAAAGACTTCCTGGCTCAGCCGCAACAACGGGTGAGCCAACAACCCAGGAGACAACCCATGACAGCACAGACAGGATTGCAAGACCGCTTTGTCATAGAGCATTTGCCCGATAGCCGGCAGCAGCCGCTGTACCTGTTCGACTTGCCGCAACTGCGCTATCCGGAAAAGCTCAACAGCGCGGTGGAACTGGTCGATCGTCATGTACAGCAAGGGCGTGGCCAGAATATTGCGCTACGCTGGCTGCAGGACGGTGTGCAGCAACAAATGAGCTATCAGGCACTGGCGCAATGGACGAATCAACTGGCGCGCGTGCTCATTGACGATCTGGGACTGGTGCCCGGCAATCGCCTGTTGCTGCGTGGCCCCAATAATGTGGGCATGGCCGGCGCGCTGCTGGCGTGCCTGAAGGCCGGCATTATCGCCGTACCGACCATGCCACTGCTGCGTGCCCGGGAACTGGGCACGATTCTTCAGCTCTCGCAGGCGCAGGCAGCGCTTTGCGATGAACGCCTGCTGGACGAACTGGCGCACTGTCGTAATCCCGACAACCCGAACTACTGCCCGACCCTGAAGCAGATCATGACATTTGGTATTGCCGGCCCCGATGCGTCCCATACCCCAGACAGCATGCAGGCACGGGCCGACAGTAAAAGCGCTGCCCCATACGATGCACAGACGCAGCGCGACGACCCCTGCATCATCGCCTTTACCAGTGGGACTACCGGCAAACCCAAGGGGTGTATTCATTTTCATCGCGATGTGCTTGCCATGTGCGATACCTTTTCCAGCGAGGTACTGCAAACCCGGGAAACCGATATTGCCTGCGGCACGCCGCCGCTGGCATTTACTTTCGGGCTGGGTGGGTTGCTGTGCTTTCCCCTGCGTGCCGGCGGCTCGACTCTGCTGGTAGAAAAGCTGATCCCTGAATCCTTTTTGCAGATTATTCAGGATCACAAGGTGACCATGACCTTCACGGCGCCCACTTTCTATCGCAAGATGGCCGCGCTGACCGATGGCTATGCGCTGGATTCCCTGCGCGTCTGCGTTTCGGCCGGCGAGGCGCTGCCCGATGACACGCGCCAGATATGGAAGAACGCCAGTGGCATCAATATGACAGATGGCATTGGGGGGACGGAGATGATGCATGTGTATATTTCCAGTACCGGCACCGACATCCGGGATGGAGCCATCGGACGGGTGGTGCCCGGTTACCAGGCCCGGGTGGTGGATGCGGATATGAACGAGGTGCCGCCCGGCACGCTGGGCCGCCTGGCGGTGCGTGGTCCTACCGGCTGTCGCTATCTGGATGATGAGCGCCAGTCCCGTTATGTGCAACAGCAGTGGAACCTGCCCGGCGACGCCTTTGTGATGGATGCCGACGGCTACTTTTACTATCGCGCCCGCGACGATGACATGATCGTTTCGGCTGGCTACAACATTGCCGGTCCGGAAGTCGAAAGCGTGCTCATGACTCACGCGGCGGTGAACGATTGCGGGGTGGTTGGCCGCAGCGACCCTGAGCGCGGTGCGATCGTCAAGGCTTATATCGTGCTGAACGAGGGTTTTACAGCCGGCCCCGAACTGGTCGCCGCCCTGCAGGATTATGTGAAACAGGAAGCGGCCCCCTATAAGTACCCACGTGAAATTGAGTTTATTGAGCAGCTGCCGCGCACCGAAACCGGCAAGCTGCAGCGCTTTGTCCTGAGAAAAATGACTGAAATCCGGTGATGGGGTCGGTAAAGGAATCGATAACAGGAATGGCCAATCAAGGAATGGCTAATCAAGGAATGGCTAATCAAGGAATGGGAACTGAAAACATGGAAATATTGCAACCGTCAGACTGGACCAAACCCCGCGGCTACGCCAACGGCACCATGATCACCGTTGAAGCCGGCAGCCGCCTGCTGTTCGTGGGCGGCCAGATTGGCTGGAATGGTCAGCAGCAGTTTGAGTCAGACGACCTGGGCGAACAGGTGCGCCAGACTCTGGAGAATATTGTCGCCATTCTCCGGGAAGGGGGCGCCGCACCGTCCGATATTGTCCGCATGAATTGGTACGTGACCGACAAGCGCGAATACGTGGCCGCCTATCCGGCGATTGGCGAGCATTATCGCAATCTTATCGGTCGGCATTTCCCGTCTATGACGGCAGTGCAGGTGGCCGCGCTGGTAGAAGACCGGGCCAAGGTGGAAATCGAGGTCACCGCCGTGGTGCGGGGCACGCAACAATCCTCGGGCTGAATCGGGGTTTTGTCGCCTTTTACAGGGAGGCGGGGGTAAAATAACGCTTTTGCTCATTGTTGGTGCGTTGCGCCAGCCAGTCTTTCCGGATTCAAGCACGATCATGACTTCTGCCGCCCCTGTTTCTCTGGTGCCCGACTGCACCATCTCTCCCGTCTCTGAAATTGTTGAAGAGCTCAAGGCGGGGCGTATTGTTATCCTGGTCGACGAAGAAGATCGTGAAAACGAAGGTGATCTGGTCATGGCAGCAGATTTTGTCACGCCCGACGCCATCAACTTCATGGTCACCCACGCCCGTGGCCTGGTCTGTCTCACGCTTACCGAGGAGCGTTGCCGTCAGTTGGAGCTGCCGCTGATGGCCTCGCGCAACGGCACTTCATTTGGTACCAACTTTACCGTCTCCATCGAAGCCGCCGAAGGCGTCACTACCGGTATTTCCGCTGCCGACCGGGCCCGCACCATCCAGGCGGCCGTTGCCAAAAACGCCAAGCCGCAGGATCTGGTGAATCCGGGGCACATTTTCCCGGTCCAGGCCGTGTCTGGCGGGGTGCTGATCCGTGCCGGGCACACCGAAGCGGGCTGTGACCTGACCGCCATGGCCGGGCTCACGCCAGCGGCGGTCATCTGCGAAATTCTCAAACCCGATGGCAGCATGGCCCGCCTGCCCGATCTGGTCACTTTCGCCCGCGAACATCATCTGAAAATCGGCACCATCGCCGATCTGATCCAGTATCGCAGCGAAAACGAATCCATGATCCGCCGCCTGGGCAGCAAGACCCTGAAAACGCCTTTCGGGCAGTTCGAAGCGGTCTCCTACCAGGACAGCATGTCGGGCGCCGGGCACATTGCGCTGGTGCATGGCAACATTCATCCCGAGCAGGAAACGCTGGTGCGCGTGCATGAACCGGTATCCGTACTGGATCTGCTGGACCTCGAACGCAATGCCCACAGCTGGGGCGTTGCACAGGCGCTGGAAGTCATTTCCGCCAGCCCGGCCGGCGTTCTGGTCATGCTCAACTGCCAGGGCTCGCAAAAGGGTTTGATCGAGGCGCTGGAGAAATGGGGAGAAACCGAGAGCACCGCGCGCAAGGACGATCGCTACGATTTGCGCACGTACGGAATCGGCGCGCAAATATTACGTGAATTGAACGTCGGAAAGATGCGCCTGCTTGCACTTCCACGTAAAATGCCAAGCATGACCGGTTATGCACTGACCGTGACAGGTTACGAAACCTCTACTGACCCCCGCTGACTTTAAAGGAATGGCTATGAAACCCTATACACTCGCCCCTGATCTGAATGGCGAAGGCCTGCATATCGGTATCGTGTGCGCACGATTCAACGAGGAAATTGGTTTTGCCGAACTCGAAGCCTGCCTGGCCGAACTCGGCGAGCTGGGTGTCGACGAACGCGACATCATGGTTGTGACTGTGCCCGGCGCACTCGAAGTGGGCCTCACACTGGCACAAATGGCTGAAACCTACGAATTTGATGCGCTGATCGCCCTGGGGGCGGTTATTCGTGGTGAAACCTATCACTTCGAAATCGTCAGCAATGAAAGCGCTGCGGCCATTACCCGGGTGTCTCTGGATACCAATGTGCCGGTGGCCAATGGTATTCTTACCACTGAAGACGAAGAACAGGCCAAGGCCCGTGCCGAACAGAAAGGCAAGGATTGCGCCCAGGTTGCCGTGGAAATGGCCAATCTGTCGGCTGCACTGGTGCCCGAGTCGGAAGATGAAGATGATGACTTCGACGATCTCGATGACGATGATGACGACGAAGATGATGAAACTGAAGAAGTAGTTAATACCCCAAGGCGATAGGACAACGAGTGGCTCAGGATAATAAAACAATGCATCGCAGTGCGCGCCGTAGGGCGCGCGAATTCGCCCTACAAGGGATCTACGCCTGGCTGGTCAGTGGCGACACTGACCTGCGCGAGGCGGGTTCCATCGACGCGCACATTCAGGACAGCCCTGAATTTGAAAGCGCCGATCCGGTCTGGTTTAAAACGCTGTTGCATGGCGTTTTTGCCGATGCGCCGGCGCTGCGTGAAGCATTTCTGCCCTATATTGATCGCCCGCTGGACGAACTCTCGCCCATCGAGCACGGTATTCTGCTGATAGGCAGTTACGAACTCATTCACCATGTCGATGTCCCGTACAAAGTGGCCATTAATGAAGCGGTGGAGCTGGCCAAGGAGTTTGGCGGCACCGATGGCTTCAAGTTTGTTAATGGCGTACTGGACAAACTGGCAGCACGCGTGCGTTCGCTTGAAGTTAATGCCGGCCGCTGATTCCGGTAGGCCAACCGGGCCGTTCGGGCCTGCGCCTGGCATTGCTGGCGCTTCTGGCATTCCAGGCGCCCCAGGCATCCCAGGTATTCCTCGGGCGCATTAGCCCGCTGCATTAGTCCACTGCATTAGCGAAGCATTACTCGCACAAGAGAAGAGCAGCACGATGTCCGGCGAATTTGATCTGATCCGTCAATATTTTACCCGTCCCGCAGCGTCTGTTGACATTGCGGTGGGGGACGATTGCGCCATTTTCACGCCAACGGCGGGCACTTCCCTGGCCGTCAGCAAAGATCTGCTGCTGGAAGAGCGGCATTTTTTTTCTGACGTTGATCCCGAATCGCTGGGGCACAAATCGCTGGCCGTGAACCTGTCCGATCTGGCCGCCATGGGGGCGACGCCGCGCGGCTGCCTGCTGGGCATTGCGCTACCAGGTTACGATGCCGATTGGCTGGAGGCCTTTTCCCGGGGCTTTAACCGGCTTGCTGATAAATACCAATGCCCGCTGATCGGTGGTGATACCACCCGCAGCGAGCATGATATCGGCATCAGCGTTACCGTGCTGGGTGAAGTCACCCAACCCTTTCTGACCCGCGGCCGGGCCCAGCCCGGTGACGACATCTGGGTCTCGGGCACCCTGGGCGCTGCCGACTGGGCGCTGAATCTGCTGCTGCGCCAGAAGGCGGGCGAAGTCCTGAATGAGCAGGAAATACAGACGCTGCAGGCCACCCGGCGCGCCCTGGAATGGCCTGAGCCGCAGGTGCGCCTGGGGCTTGCACTCAGGCCGCTGGCGCATGCCGTCATCGACCTTTCCGACGGTCTGGTACAAGACTTGAAACATATTTTGCATGCCAGCGGCGTCGCTGCTATATTGTATGAATCTTTAATGCCTGTTAATCTTAGCCTGCCAGACGACGACCCGCAGCAATTGCGTCAGTCCGTGTTGGGTGGGGGCGACGTCTACGAGTTGTGTTTTACCGCGCCGCAAACCGCCAGGGCGGCACTGCAAGCCATTTCTGCCAGCCTGTCGGTAACACTGACGCGGATTGGTCGTGTTCACGCTGGGCAGGGCTTGCGGGTACTTGATGCCGCGCAACAGGATATTTCCGCGCTTCCAGTAGGTTTCGACCATTTCCGGCCGGCTCGTCGGCGTAAGCCGTAACACACACGTAATTGCATGATAGAAGACATTCAAACGCAAAAGATACCTGGTGCCACAGGCGCCCAAACTAACGTGAAAACGCAATGGCCTACTTTCGGCTGGATCCGGGCTAATGTCCATCGATTCTTCGCCTTCGGGCTTGGCTCCGGACTGATCAGGCCGGGTCCCGGAACCTGGGGCACCGTGCTGGCCTGGGTATTGTGGTGGCCGCTCAGTTTTGTGCTGGGCACCGATTTTTACATGGCTCTGTTCATTCTGGCCAGCTTTGCCTATGGCGTCTATTGCTGCCATCGCGTGGCTCAGGAAATGCAGGTGGATGATCATGGCGGCATTGTCTGGGACGAAATGGTCGCCTTCTGGGCCGTCCTGCTGCTGGTTGCGCCCATGAATCTGGGCTGGCAACTGGTGGCCTTTATCCTGTTCCGTTTTTTCGATATCGTCAAACCACCACCCATCGGCTACTTTGACCGTACGCTCAAAAATGGGTTCGGTGTCATGTGGGACGACGTGGTGGCAGCGGCCTATACGCTGTTCATCATGGCGATCGCCACCAGAATGTTGGGGTAAGTATGTCAGAGTTGTTGAGTGATCAGTGGCAGGTGGCTGCCCAGCTGGGAGAAGTGCTCAAAAAGAAAAGCTGGCTGCTGGGCACGGCTGAATCCTGCACCGGCGGCTTGCTGGCTGGCGCCATCACCGGCGTCCCCGGATCCAGCCAATGGTTTGACCGGGGCTTCGTGACCTATACCAATGAAGCCAAGATGGATATGCTGAGCGTCAACCAAAGCGCCCTGGATAAATTTGGCGCCGTCAGCGAAGAAGTGGCCATTGAAATGGCCGAAGGCGTGCTGAATAATGCACCGCTGTCTACCTGCGCGGTCAGCACCACCGGCATCGCTGGCCCCGATGGCGGCACCGCGCACAAACCGGTAGGGCTGGTGTGCTTCGCCGTCTCCTACCGCAAGGCCAACGGCATCGTCACCCTGCCATTTTCACAGCATTTTGTCGGGGACCGGCACCAGGTGCGTACCCAGGCGGTAATCTATGCCATGGAAATTACGCGGCGTATTGTTGAGGAAAATTGAACGGGTTTGGGTGAAGGGCAGGCTTTGCCTGATTCGGTTTTTGCTGTGTCGTGTCGTTCATCATACAGTCCAATGCTAAGTTACTCGGGCACGGCCTCACGAGTATTTCCAGCAGGAGAAGCTGGTGCCAGTTGATTTTCCTGGATACCATCGTGATAATTGCTATTAATGCAGCCAAAAGCGTGTATCAATATGGCATCTATCACCATTCGACATATTCCAGATGACGTTCATCGTGAATTACGCCTTCGTGCCGCTCAACATGGGCATGGCATACAGGCTGAGATTCTTTGTATTCTTGAACAGGCAATCAGGCCGCAGGGGCGCCTTCAACTCGGTACATTAATGACGGCTATTGCTCAGGATGCGGGCGGATTGACTGATGCCGAGGTGGCGTGTGTTGATCAGCTTCGGGATAAGCCTGCCGCGTGATTCTGCAGACAATGATGATGGCTATAGTGTCGCCATCCAAGATACATTATTTGTGATGTAAGAAAGGCTGCCCCTTATCGTTTTGTGGCAGCCTTATTCAGATGTGATTTCAGATTCCGCGCGCTTGATTAATCTGATCCCGGGTTTCCCGGGCAACCCGAGCCGCTTCTTCCTGCCAATTCTCGTCAGAACTGGCATACAGAATGGCCCGCGACGAATTAATCATCATGCCCGTACCGGCACCATTGCGGCCGGCAGCCACCGTTGCTTCAATATCCCCACCCTGAGCACCAATGCCCGGCACCAGCAGCGGCATGGCATCGCCTACGCGTTCGCGAACCTTGCTTAACTCTTCAGGAAAGGTTGCGCCCACCACCAGGCCGCACTGCCCATGCGTATTCCATTTTTCCGCGACCAGGCTGGCCACATGCAGATAAAGGGGTTCGCCGCAGGAGGACTCAACAAACTGCAGATCAGAGCCGCCGGGGTTGGAAGTGCGGCACAGAATAATAATGCCTCGGTCTTTCCAGGCCAGGTACGGTTCGATGGAGTCGAATCCCATATAGGGGCTGACCGTTACCGCATCAGCCTTATAGCGTTCGTATGCCTCGCGGGCATAATGTTCAGCCGTTGTACCAATATCACCGCGCTTGGCATCCAGCACAATGGGCAGATGCGGATAGGTCTTATGGATATAGGCGCACAGCTGAGACAACTGTTCTTCGGCACCCTGAGAGGCAAAATAGGCAATTTGCGGCTTGAACCCGCAGGCGTAGGGCGCCGATGCGTCCACAATGCCTTTGCAGAACTCGAATGTGGATTCGCGGTTCTGTTTCATGCTCACCGGTAGTCTTTCGGGGTCCGGGTCTAAGCCGACCATGAGCAGGGAGTTCTGGCTTTGCCAGGCGGATTCCAGTTTTTTTATAAATGTCATGAATAATTAATGTGAAAACAGACGGACAAACAGCAAACCAAACCAGACCAGGCCCGCAAAAGTGATCACCATCATGACCGCCGCACTGGCAATATCCTTGGTCTGGCCAATCAGCGGGTGCGTTTCTGCGCTGACCGTATCGGCCAGCACCTCGATGGCCGAATTGATCAGCTCTACCGTCAGGACGCTGACCAATACACCAAGCAATACGATGATCTCTGCAAAATTGCGTCCCAGCAGAAAGGCAAAGGGCGTGAGCGTGATGCAGACTATCAGTTCCTGACGGAAGGCTTCTTCGCTGGAAAAGGCTGCACGAAAGCCCTGTGCCGAATACACAGTCGACTGAATAAATCGCAGTACGCCTCGATTTTTGCGGATGTGCGGATGGCTAGGTCGGTTCATGAACGACATTGTAGTTCACAAAACGCTACGGCTTGATTAAACGGCGCTGTGCGGGCTCATTCAGACGCGTCTGCAAGAACCGAGATATGACCCGCGCTGGTGTATTCGATTATATTGACGTCTTCTACAACAGCAACCGCCGCTACACCATCTGGGCGGCAAAAGGCGCGTCAGGCGGGTAAGCGTCTTAAATCCCTGGGTAGTCCATTCGGTGGATGATAGAACGACACAATCTTTTTCTACAGATAAAAAGGACTCAGGGCGAGCTACTCCTGCAATTTACCAATCCCTCAATCCTCAATCCACTCTTTTCACATCACTCACTGACAACCGACTCCATTTTGGACGCCTTCGTCGCTTCCTGTCCGACCAGAGCGGCAACCAGTGCGGCGTTTATATAACCAGCTGAGGCTCCGACCACGGTGCTGAACATTATTGCAAGCAATGCATTATTGAACGACACCGATAGCAGGTGTTCCGCCGCAAACAATCCCGTCGTGGTGGCAAAGGCAAAGATGCTGGCGTATCCGTAGATGATTGCCGGAGTCACGCTGAATAGGGCAATTGTTCCCATTCTTGTAAGAATCGCTATGATGATACCGATACACACCGGTCCCCAGAGTCGCTGACCCCATTCGCTGTCGAAGGGATTGTTCAAAAGGACAATTGCTGATATCCATGCCGCTGTTGCGCCGAGCGCCATATGCCTGATGGTCGTGATAAACGCAAGATTGCGGTTGGCCCCGCCATTCATATGAAAGAAACAGGCCCATGTGATGAACACGGCCCACGGTGGAATAAAAGTGAAGAATCCAAGCACATAAAGAACGATGGTTGTCAGTGCAAATGCGCTGAATGTTGCTGCATTGAGTTGAGTCATGACTATCCTTTCATCAGTGATACATAAAATCCGGTTTTAGCCGCTCTTCACCAGCTAACTGTTGAGTCGCTGCCGGGCGGTATCAGGTCTCGCCTTTACTAAGCATCTCGGCATATTGTTCCGGGGTGATCGTGCCACCCAAAATATCGGCGATCTGCTTGTCCCGGGCTGGCAGGGCTTCCTGCAGGCCCTCTATCCGTTTCCAGTGCGGCAGTGCAACAGGCACGTTTTCCTGTGGCACGTGCTTTGCGCTGGCGACGCGCTTGTACCGGTGGATGTATCGTGCACAGTTAACGAACATTTCCACAATATCCACAAATACCACTATCTCTGCGCCTTGGAACATCTTGAGCGACTCTTCATCACGATGAATTGAGGCGTTGCCATGTATGCGAATGCGATGTGGAATGTCGAAGTTGATCAGCAACATGCCGACCTGATTGTTGATGGAGATATTCCCCATGGAGAGGAACATCCCGTTTCCGTCAAAACTCGGGAACGCCAGGGTTTTACTGTCGATGATTTTGAGGAACCCAGGATTTCCCCCTTTGTATGAACAAGTGGGATAACCACGATGGTCGATGGTTGTCAGGAAAAACATCTCGCGGCTCTCGATAAAACCACGATGTTCTTCGCCAATTTCAGTGCAAACGATATTGTCGTTCACGGCATCCGCGAGCTTCACCGTATCAAAATCCTGTTGTAACGCCCGGTGCTGTTTGCCATAGAGCTGTTGCATGAAACCTCCTTTTCTCATATGTCTGTTTAATGGAATTTTTATTTAATAGCTTGTATAACCCGTGTGGGCTCTTCCGGAAACAGTGTTTGAAGGAAACCGACTTGATTGTGAATTCCAACCAGACGTCAGGCCTGCAACCGCACCTTCAGAATCCCTATACAGGCGCTTCGAATCAGTAGCACATTACCGGTATGTTGTGTATTATTGGTTCCACGCTGTCCTGTCTGGATGGTTAGCAGAGAAAAATATACCGCAGCCACCTTATGGAAACTTTTTCCGGTTGGCTGTATTTTTTGACTGAAAAGGTGATATGCCATGGAATATCCTGATAGGCATTCAGCGACGATATTTTCTTCGAATCTGCTGGCGAATTTTGAACGGCTGGGTGGGCAGCGGTTTTGTACTGAAGCGCTACCGACCAGTCAGCGGTTGGAATGGCTCAAGGAAGTGATTGGTCGGGAGTACGCCAATGTTGATGTAGGAACACCCGATCAGATGTATCTGTATAACGATATGTTGATTTACTTCTGGTCACAGGGAATGCGCTTGTCTCCCATACGGTCCAATGCCATTACGATCGAAAGGCTGCCAAAAGAACCAGAGCATATTTCCCAGGATTGTTATTTCGGCGTATTGTTGACCAGGGGGCAGTACAAGCTTGAGCAGGGCGGTCGGGAAGTGTTTCTCAAACCAGGTGAAATGACGATATACGATGCTACTGAGCCACATCGTGTTACTACTCCCGGGCCATTCTCCAAGATTTTAATTTCTATTCCCCGTTCTTTGCTTGACGAACGCATTGCCAATATCAGCAGGCTGACGGCAACCAGGCTATCCACTGTGCATGGAGCGGGAGCTATTACTGCCTCGATGATTTCATCTACCGTCAATCAATTAGAACAACTGGATCAAGCCTCTTTTCAGGCACTATCAGAACCGGTGTTGGAGCTGTTTACCTTATCGTTACAGCAAGTTGTGGGAAAAACAAAGCAAATGTCCCACCATCGGAGCCAGGCATTAATACGGGTTAAACAGTTTATTGCCCGTAATCTGACGGATACGGATCTGAAAGCTGAGGTCATTGCCTCTGCCATGGGTTTATCGGTTCGTTACATCAATAATTTATTTAATGAAGAAGACACCTCATTGATGCGTTATCTCACGCAGCAGCGACTGGCGCGCAGCCGTCATTATCTAGCCAGCTCGTTATACAGTCATTTGAGCATTACTGAGGTAGCGATGCAAAGTGGTTTCAGCAATATGTCCCATTTCAGCCGAGTATTCCATCTGACTTATGGAATGTCCCCCCGCGCCTATCGCTATCACTACCCAAACGATCATGGAGTGTAAAGCAGGTCAGGCGCGATAGATCACATCGGGTGTGCCGTGCGGTGAAGTGAGCGCGCCGGGCATTCGGATCGCCGTCCAAAGAAAAACCCCGCAACGGCGAACCGTTCGGGGTTAGTTTGCTGCAGGCCTGCACCAGGCAGGCCCGGGTTGCATATGGCTGGATTAGAATCCGCCCATGCCACCCATACCGCCCATACCACCCATGTCAGGCATGGCAGGAGCGGGTTTGTCTTCAACGATTTCGCAAACAGCGGCTTCAGTTGTCAGCAGCAGGCTGGCAACAGATGCAGCGTTTTGCAGTGCTGTGCGAGTTACTTTGGTTGGATCCAGAACACCTTGTTCAACCAGATCACCGTACTCGCCAGTTGCAGCGTTGTAACCGTAGTTGCCTTCACCGCTGGCTACCTGGTTGACAACAACGCTAGGCTCGTCGCCAGCGTTCGCAACGATCGTGCGCAGAGGAGCTTCAACAGCGCGCAGGATCAGTTTGATACCGGCTTCCTGATCGGAGTTGTCGCCTTTGACTTGTGCAATGGCTTTCTTGGCACGGATCAGCGCTACGCCACCGCCAGGAACGATACCTTCTTCAACAGCAGCGCGAGTTGCATGCAGGGCATCTTCAACACGTGCTTTTTTCTCTTTCATTTCAACTTCGGTCGCAGCACCAACACGGATCACAGCAACACCGCCTGCCAGTTTGGCAACGCGCTCTTGCAGTTTTTCACGATCGTAGTCAGAAGTGGCTTCTTCGATCTGTGTACGGATTTGTTTAACACGAGATTCGATGTTTGCGCTTACGCCTGCACCGTCGATGATGATGGTGTTTTCTTTACCCACTTCGATACGTTTGGCCTGACCCAGATCTTCCACTGTGGCTTTTTCCAGAGACATACCGGTTTCTTCAGAGATAACGGTACCGCCGGTCAGGATGGCGATATCTTCCAGCATGGCTTTACGACGGTCGCCAAAGCCAGGTGCTTTAACGGCTGTTGTTTTCAGGATGCCGCGGATGTTGTTCACAACCAGTGTTGCCAGGGCTTCGCCTTCAACGTCTTCAGCAATGATCAGCAGAGGACGGCTTGATTTGGCAACTTGTTCCAGGATAGGCAGCAGGTCACGGATGTTGCTGATTTTTTTGTCGAAAATCAGAACGAATGGATCTTCCAGAGCAGCAACCTGTTTGTCCTGGTTGTTGATGAAGTAAGGAGACAGGTAACCACGGTCAAATTGCATACCTTCAACGACGTCCAGCTCGTTGTCCAGTGATTTGCCGTCTTCAACAGTGATCACGCCTTCTTTGCCTACTTTGTCCATGGCATTGGCGATGATGTCACCAATAGAGCTATCGCTGTTGGCAGAGATAGAACCAACCTGAGCAATTTCCTTGCTGGTTGTGCATGGGCGTGACAGAGATTGCAGTTCTGTAACGGCAGCAGCGACGGCTTTGTCGATACCGCGTTTCAGGTCCATTGGGTTGATGCCAGCGGCAACGTATTTGAGGCCTTCTTCAACAACAGCCTGAGCCAGCACGGTAGCAGTTGTCGTACCGTCACCAGCGTTGTCAGATGTTTTAGAAGCTACTTCTTTAACCAGCTGAGCGCCGATATTTTCGAATTTGTCTTTCAGTTCGATTTCTTTGGCAACAGATACACCGTCTTTAGTAACGGTAGGGGCGCCGAAAGAGCGCTCCAGAACAACGTTACGGCCTTTAGGGCCCAGTGTTGTTTTAACAGCGTTTGCCAGAACGTTTACACCACGGACGATGCGAACGCGTGCGTCGTCACCGAAAAATACTTGCTTAGCAGCCATGTTTAATTCCTTGATTGAATGTCTCGGTAGCCCTTATATGCCTTGCTTCTTAAGCAGGGCGGGCAGGTTGGTTTTTGCGGGCGGATCAGCCGACTACTGCGAGGATTTCTTCTTCGCGGATAACCAGCAGCTCTTCACCGTCAACTTTGACGGATTGACCGGCATACTTACCAAAAAGGACTTTGTCGCCTACTTTCAGGTCAACGGCGATAACTTTGCCATCTTCTGTTTTTTTGCCTGGACCAACAGCAATAACTTCACCCTGATCTGGTTTTTCTGCTGCACTGTCAGGGATAACGATACCGGACGCTGTTTTACGTTCGTTATCGAGGCGCTTGATGATCACGCGGTCTTGCAAAGGACGCAATGCCATGGAGAAACTCCTGAATATATAAAAATAGGTTGGTAAATTGAGTTAGTCAGGGCGGCTGTTAGCACTCGACCCTACTGAGTGCTAATTATAGGGATGAATAGCGTAGTTTCAAGAGGGAAAGATGGGTTGTTACATTTTTGACACGGAGGGAGGGGACGATTGTCATTCAGTTTGGAGCTATTACTATTTACTGTCGAAGTTTTCTTAGAATCAGAGTCTGGCTACTTTATATTCAGAGCGATTATTTTGTGATGATTTATTTTTTTATTTAAATCAATAGCTTAAGATTAAATGGCAAATTTCATCGAAAAATTCGATTTTTTGTCTCTTAATAGAGGAGAAAAACACGGGTGCACATAATGACTCGTTCCGGAAAATCTGACGCTATGGAGCTCGTAATTCGGAAAATATCAAGATAAGAAGCCTAACTCTGTTTTTTTGCTGAAAAATCTGAGTATAGAAGAACCAGACCACGTTTGAGCTGATACAACATAGATTATTCGAAGCTCTTTTGTGGGTAATGGACGCTATTCTACATCATGGTCGGGAAGCAACATGTTTCGAAAAAATAGTATCTATTGTTGAGCGTTTTCAGTTTTTATTTGCCGAATTGTTTACAAATATTCCCGGCTCACTAAAGATAAAATCAATTAATTTTGTATGTAGGTATCGATTTCTATAATATGACATTGAGTTATCCTCAAAAGAATAATTCATTGCTGTTAGATCCGTTACCCAAACACCGATATAGTCGTCGAGATTATCATAGTCAGATAAATTTCGATATTCGATATCCTTAGGCATTAACATAAAATTAAGAGACTCTATATTTGACTGGTTGCGTTGACCCAGTAAGCCTGGTAGTAAACACTCACATCGATCCAGAATGTATTGCTTATCTGTCTTATCAACTAAGGTAAGTCCTAGATTCTCTTTTATTGGGTATAGGCTATCTAAATATCGAACACCAAAACGGTAAAACTGAAAATCCATTATCGGTTTTCTATCTCCCCAATTTATTCGATTAAATACGAATTTATCAAATAGGGAAAAGAAAGATTCCAAAATGAAGTTTTGCTCTGTCAATTGAGCACCGATCATTAATAATCCACGATATAACTGTTTCGCGATCCGTACTTCGTGTAGTTGGTCGCCTTGTTGGTGTGCCAATTTGATCAGTATGACTAAAATAGCGAGTGAATCTAAAGTGGTTAATCTCAGGATTTTGTCCGTGAAGGAATCACGATACAAGTTAACCGACCGATACCAATCCTTGCCTACATTGTTTAAATAACGGGTATCTAGCTTCGACAGCAGCAGACGAGCTAGATTGTCGTCTAGCGATTCTAGATTGATGGCTGTCCATAAAAGATTATTCATTAACCAGGCGCTATCGCGAACTTTCTTTTCACATCGGGCGATTACGCTTGGGCGAGGGGATCGCAATGCCATCCAGTATTTATAGTATTTATTCGATGAACGTTCTGATGGTGAATCAAAAATATTATCTAATACTTTTTCCAATTGAGAGGAATTCGCGCAATTGGTCCTGATCATTAATTCATGGCACCAAACCCGAGCTGTTTGGTTGAGAATATGATTTGTATCGTTTTTTTTTCATAACCAAAGATTTTTCTAGTTTAGAAAATTTTAAGATTATGATTATATTGAATAAATTTTCATTTGAAACTTAAATTTTGCAAAAAAAAGGACGGTGTCACAAGTTCTAATAATTGGATACGCTACTGTTTAAAGTGTGAAATGTGGCGAGAGACGAATGTAGGGGCCAGATGATGGATGGCAAACGCGAAAGTATCTATGAAAATTTATTGGAACAATATGGCTACTTTATTCATTCAACAAAGGTATGGAAAGTAGCCAGCTATACATCCGCATCCGCATATAGAAAGGCACGAAGTAAGGGCTTATTGCCTTTTCGGGAAATCGAGCTTGATGGGCGGAAGGGAAGGTATGTTCGGACCGCTTCAGTATCTGCATGGCTAGAGAGCCAAATTGCGAAAGGCGACCTTGGGATAAAGGAGAAATGAAATGTAAATGAAAAAACCGGACAACTTCTAAGAAGCGCCGGTCTTGTCATCCTCATAGTGAGGAGGTACTGCTCTCACAGGTAAAGTATCTCTCTTTTTATTGATGGTGTCAAGCTGGTTAGTCACGTCTATATAAAGAGAAGATTATGAAACAAGTTAGAAAACTAGTCCACCGCTCGCCGCATCGGCGAGTGGGATACGTGGTTTGTACCCACGTTCAATCTGAGCCAATTGAATACGAAAGCCGCCTTGAGCGCGATTTTGTTCGTATCGCTTTACTACATCCCTCCATCCGGCGAATTGTCGCCCAGCCAATACAAATTGATATACCTGGATTCGGAAGGTATACGCCTGATTATTTGCTTTTAGACAAGAATGCACAAAGGTATATAGTCGAAGTCAAATCATCAGTGTTTGTTGATAAATACGAAGACAAAATTTCAGCTGCTAAACACCAATTCGATCAAAACGGCATGAAATTTTTTCTCATTACAGATCAACACATCGAGAAGCGCAAACAATTTGCCAGTTTAGTCCATCGATATTCTCAATCTTACTACTCGTCATCTGCAAGAACAGAGGTAATGGAAAAAATCAATTCCTTACGTCTTCCGGCTTCTGTCAATGAAATTGTCGGGCGATTGAGTATTCCAATTGAATTCATCTATTACCTAATTGGTCATCGTTACCTACAAATTGATGCATGTAATGAAAACGGACTAATTATTGACGATAAAGGACAGGAAAATGGCGAAGTTTCAATTGAAAGATGGATTGGTGTTGCAACGAGGTAAGCAGCTGTTGAAGTTCCAGCGAATGCTCCCTGAGAATTTGATACAGCTTGAAAATGTGGAAACTGGATTGATTGAGAAAATGTCACTAGACGAGTTACTGGATAAGATTGAGCGTAAAGAACTTATTGTCCAAGGAGGAAGTCACGTTTGTAATGCCATATCGGTGAAATTGCCTAACGTGCAATCCAGCATACATGTAATCATTGACACCGCTCGATTCTCTGCAAAAGCAAAAGCAAAGTATGAACGCAAAATTAATTATGTTCTTCGTTGTAAAAAAGAGGGCGTAACGCAAGGTTGCATAAGACAGATTACGAGAGTGATTGCCACTATAGCTGCCAATACCAATGATAAAAACCCTCCCGCTCCGACGACGGTCGCGGATTGGCTACGTATATATAATCAGAGCGGATGCGACAATCGTAGCCTCTTGCCTAAGCCAAGAATGAGTCGGAAAATAGGGGAAAGAATAGGACAGGAAAAGTTAGACTTAATCCATGAGTTTATAACACGGTACTATTTACAACGAAGCGGGAAGAGTATAGAAGACACATACAATTTCCTCTCTTCGGAGATGCGAACTCGGTTAGGAGAAGACGCATATGTGAGCATATCGACGGTAAAAAAGATAATTAGGCAAATCTCACCGTACGAGAGAGAAAAGATTCGCGAGGGAGCCGCCTTTGCCGCCGCAAGATGGCGCCACGCCATTGGTGGAATAAACGCAGAATATCCGTTGCAAGTGGTGGAAATTGATCATACTGAACTGTCCATCTATGTAATTGATTCCAGGATTGGAATTGTGCTCGGAAGACCAATCATTACCATCATCATCGATTCGTGCACTGGATATATTCTTAGTCTTGTTATTTCTTTTGAAGGCACGACTGTTGCTAGGGTAGTTAGAGCGATTAAATTTGCGTTAACACCAAAAAATAAAATTGTGGCTGAGCTAGGGCTGAAGAACGAGTGGATTACTCCAGGTTTATGGCAAACAATGCTGACTGATAATGCTAGTGAATTTCATGCAGCAGACGCAAATGCTATTGCATTACAAATGGGATTTGACGTTGAACGATCTCCAGTTAGAAAACCGTGGTTTAAACCCGGAGTGGAACGGTCTATGTTGTCTGTCGTCAATGCACTTCCGCGTTATGGAAGGTCCGAATTGATTCAGGGAGTTCATAAGCCCATTGATCCCAAGAAGACGGCTTCTATTGCTTTTGACGATTTGCATGCTGCGTTAATCAAATGGGCTGTAGACATTTATCCATTCAAAATATCAGATCGCACTCAAGACTGCGCATTTGATAGGATGAAGGAGGGTCTTAAGAAAGTTCCAGCACCTGTTTTCAATGATGATTTGAGAGCGTTGGATATTTTTGCGGCGATTCCTACTAGAGTAAAAGTTAGCCAAGCAGGGATTGAGAAATTCTATTTAGATTATCGCAGTCGTGGATTGGCCAAATGGCAAAAAAATATGGTCCAAAATTCGACGTGGATGCGCGATTAGACCCTGAGAATTTAGGTGGAATTTGGGTTCAGGAGCCCAAAGAAAAAACATGGCTGTGGGTTCCGGTATTGCAGAAATCTTACGCGGACGGCCTATCTTTGACTGCACATCGCATAATTCGAATGAGTAAGGCATTAGATCTTAGAAGATCCAGGAAGTTAGAGCACTATCAAGATGCGATTTACGCACTGAAGAAGGGATGGCAAAAGAAGATCAAGGCCGGAAAACTCAGCCTCCGGGAGGCGAAAAAAATGGCAATCATTAACGAACAAAGCAACTTCAAATCACCAGCTAAAAAACTAAGCTCGGAGCAAATCGACTCACTTGTGAACGAAATCCCAGAAGGTATGCCGACGCTAACTCTCGATGATCTTCCTGACATAACAATCATACGTCTAGACGAGATGGAGGGCTGATTATGGAATATAGTTACGACGCGTTAGTGGCTGGTAAGGCTATGCGGGAAGTGGTTGTACGCCATCCTAAGTTTAATGACGCATTAACGTTAATTTCGAACGTCGTGCAAATCGGTAATTCAACTGGTGCACCTGCGGGTGTACGAATTATTGCGCCCGCTGGATCCGGAAAGACCTTCCTATTTCAATGTCTGCGTAAAAATATTATTGGGCTACCGATCCTAAAGGACAAGCTCGCCGTAATACATGCATCCCTAAAAGAAAGCCCAACGGTCGCGCAGATTCAGAATGAATTGCTATCTAATTTTCAGTACGATGCTGGACTCGTAACTACACGCTCGTCTACAAACAATGAAATTAATATAATTTTGCTCCGCTCAATTAAGGACCTTGGTGTCAAACTAATTGTTCTCGATGAATTTCAACACATTTTTCTGCAGCAAGGAAAAGTCTCGACGATCGTGGTTGACTGGGTAAAACGACTCATGAATGAGACTGCGGTGCCCGTTGTCCTTATCGGGACTGAAATGCTTGATCAACTTACAGGGATAGATCCTCAACTTACCACTCGAGTTCCAACTTCAATAAGGCTAGGACTATTCCGTTATGACAAGCACTGGCTCGTATTTCTGAAAGGATTAGCGGATAGCTGCGAGAAAATAGATCTTTCTGATATATATGAACGGTACTCTAGAGAGTTTTTTACTGCGACTAATGGTACGCCGCGTTTGCTCAAATCTCTGCTCATTCAGATTGTGATTCTTGGGGTAACGGAAAAAAGGGAAAAAGTAGATATTTCGTTAATTCGACGTGCTTATGAGCTGGTATTTGGACCCGAATCAGCTCAGGAGAGCCCCTTTGCAACTTTTTCTTGATCCAATCCTAGGGCGACCGCTGCCAATTCAAGATGACCTGAAACCCGATGAGTCTGGAAATGGTTATGCATTGCGAATGACTGAGGCCAATGGAATACAGTTTAGCCAACTTGCTCGGAGCATGGCTTCACTTGGGCATCGATATCTGC
Source organism: Advenella mimigardefordensis DPN7 (assembly GCF_000521505.1). Lineage (GTDB taxonomy): Bacteria > Pseudomonadota > Gammaproteobacteria > Burkholderiales > Burkholderiaceae_B > Advenella > Advenella mimigardefordensis. The sequence continues at coordinate 3,645,146 of NZ_CP003915.1, read as the reverse complement.
CTAATGAAGTGGCTGGCAAAATCGCCTATCTATTCGGCGGTAATCCCATCGACGTTGGGAAAGCGATACCGAAGTCCTACCGAGAGAAGGGGCATATTATCACGGTATTTAAAGACTGCATACTAACGCGACCGTATCACGTACGGAGAAGCTGGACTCAAGTATGTCCGCTATGTTTACTTAATACTGGATTTGCGCAAGCACTCTGGGAGCTTTCATTGGTAACGGCATGCCCTGTGCATTACACGAGATTACTGGATCAATGTCCAAAATGTTTCAGAAAGTTAACTTGGCGTCGACCAAGTTTGCTTGAGTGCAACTGCGGAATGCGTTTGGAGGGGGCAGAGTTGGAAGCGCCCAGTGAAGCAGAACTGTGGCTTAGTTCAACTTTATTCTGCCTACTGTCAGACATTCGCATGTCGCCGGAAAGGGGGATTCCGTACGCATTTCTTGCCAATTTATCGCTCGATGTCTTGGTTAGGTTGATACGCGCACTTGGTATCAGTAGTGGGCCAGAGCACGTCAGTAATTTCAGACCCGGTAAGTTGACAAGAGTTTTAAGTAGTAAAGAGGCAGTGCAAGTGGTTCAGCGCGCATTTTTACGAATCAGTGATTTGTATGAGGACCGCGCTAACCGATTCACTAGTGCTTCTTTACATTTGAAAGAGGTAGCGGATATTTGCATTCATAGTAGTCAAGCAGAGCAAGAAAAGATATCTCTGCTATTCCAGAGGGTAGCTAGGCTGGAGAAAATTGACAAATCCATTACCAATAGCTTTCAGATGGATATGTTTTATGATTAGTCGAAATTTGTTGTTTGTACCAGAACTTATTTTGGATGAGTCGTTAGCCTCATATATAGCTCGACTGTGTCAGATGCATTCCGTTGACCCGGGGATATTGATGAGAGGCCTCTCTATACAACAAAAAAAAGACTACGATCTAGATGTTGAATACTCCGATCTGGTACAGTTGATACAAGGTACGCAGCTTACAGATAATGACATCTTCTTTTTTACGACAAGATTTTCTCATTTGCGGGAGCAAAATTTGCTTTGGCTGTTTCTAAGCTCAGATCGTGACAAAGGGTATTATAAATACTGCCCGCGCTGCCTGGAAACCGATTTCGTACCGTATTGGCGGTGGACATGGCGATTCAGACATTATGAGGTCTGCCCTAGACATAGAATTAAACTGCTCGATTGTTGTCACAGTTGCGGTCAAAGAATAAATATTAACAAGCGTTTGAACAAGCGGTATGTTAGTGGAGAAAATGGGTCAATTATGGGTTTCTGCTACCGTTGTGGTACGGCACTCAGTGACGCAGGGAGTAAACCTATCCAAAGCAAAAATTTAGCCAATTATTTAGAGCTACAGGATGTAATTACTAGCGCTTGTTTAAATGGCCGGTTTAAAGTACGGGGATTTGACGAAAATTTTCAGCTTAAATGCCTTCCAATATTCTTAATTCTATCGTTGTGCGAATTGGGAGATTTCACTGTTTCTGAAATGCGAAGGAATTACGAATCAGCTTTAAAAGAAATGAGGCGAGGTAGGTTTCCTAACACGAGATACTTGGATGAGCGTCCCATGAATAGAAAATTACCCCCTAAATCTAATATGCTTTTTGAACTGTATTCTTTTGGATTGAATGGGCACTGGCACAGGATCGTAGGTAAGGCTTAGTGCGTTATGGTTTGTCACTTGAGGTGTTTAAGGATTCAGCATTCTTTTTTAGACTCAGAGTAATTAGGAAGTCACTATGAATCGCATAAAAAATGCAAAATTTAGGCCGTTTGTCGAATTGCCTTTAGAAGACAGGCAAGCTGAAGCAACCCGCCTTCAACAGCAGATTGATCAATATATTTATGAATACGGCGGGGGCTTTACTAGTAGGGCTATGCTAAATGAGCCTGGTCGTCCGGAGATTTACGATCAGTCGTTTTCTTTCTACTTTTTAGGTAAGGACAAGCTCACTATATGGAACGCCATAATAATAACTGCTCGTAAGGCTTTTTGGGATGAAGTCAATGACTTAGCTCGTAATCGTGCGACTGACATGCTGACAGACGAAGAGCTTGAAGAGGTATTTAACGTTGAGTTTGTGCCAGTTCAATGGTCTCCTACGGGAGAAGTGCTTGGCTATTCTCGTGCTGAGAAAGAGGAGAGGCGCTTTGAGAAATTTGGCGGACTTACATATCATGAGATGTGTCGGAAACTAGAAACCGACATTATTCATAATGAGCCACCACCTATTTACGAATCCTACAGTCATGACCGGAGCTATGTCTATGGTATTGGATTGTATATTGTTGTAGATAAAGAAGTAATAAATCAGCCAGCTATAGATGCAGCAATCGAGCGATTTTTGGAGCTGGGAGAAAGAGAATGGGGTTTCAACCCATCCTGTTCCAAGGAATCGATTGCCGTTTGAAACGGAGATTGAGGCATTGGAGAGGTTGGGCTCGTGGGCAAGCCCTGATACCTGAGTTCAATTTTTTATGTACAAGAAGAGAATAGGGAGCAATAGAGATCATAAAGTGATGAATATCAAAGCAACGAATACTGTGATGCAGTCGATATCGGGCTATATTGTCTTTTTAATAACTCATGTTTAGAAGATAATGCAAAAATTCGACGGATCTATATTGAAAGAAATCACCGATATTTTGACCGAAATGACGAATGAGTCATACCTGGTACAGGTAGATAAAGACCAGCAGAAAAAATCTGACCGAGGGTGGATGTGTTTGGCGTTGGGGTTGGTGCTTGCGGTAAGTCTCTATATGCAACATGACTTCTTGGCAGCACTAATTGGTGAAAAATATTTTCGATGGTTCTTAATGGGTCTTGGTATTGTGGCTTGGGCACTAACCGCACTATTTTTTGTAACTTTTAAAAAATATAACAAACCAATTTACAGTAACCTTTTGGAGATATATTCGACTTCTACGGTTCAGGATGCCGTCTATATTAATAAGCTAATTAAATTTCCGACGGCATACTTGAAGCTCTCACTGGTACAGTATGAAAGTAACATATTAGTGCTTGAAAACAGAGTTCAAGTATTTTCTGGCGCTATCCAAAGTAAGGGGTTGCTTCCGGTATTGTTCGGGGTCGCAGTGACCTTGGTCGGAATAGCCGAGCCAAAAGCTTTGATTTTACTTATTGCTGCGTCGATCTTGGTCGCCGGGTTTTATATTTTTAGAGTATATGCGACACTCACCGCTGAACGGCCGAAGCAAGTAGCTCGGATACTGCAGTTAGCTATTGATTTGGCAGATAAAACTAACAAAGAGTCGATTTTACAGAATAGCGTTGAATTTCAATATTCGCCGCCAGGTAACCCGAATTTAAGCTTTGATAGGTAGTTCTAGGGAGACCTGGTTAATTTCGTATGGGTGCAATTATGTCAAGATCTAAGTCTGCTAGTCTTAAGCTCAAGATAGACCCTGATCTGTACGATACGGTTGAGTATGCAGCAGCGCTCCAAGGAAGTACGATTTCCGAATTTGTTGTTAGGGCCGTGAAAGCCGCTGCGCGACGGGAGATTGAGGATACTGAAATTGTGCGTCTATCGAAGGCTCAACAAGAATGTTTTGCTCATGCGTTAATGAATCCATCAGCGCCTTCACCAGCTCTGAAGAAAGCATTTGTTCGTCATAAGCAATTCATCATCGGTCATTAGTCGTTTATTGATAGCTTTCAAAAAGCCCTGGGTCAAGAAAAAGAATATGTAAATATATCTACCAAGATACTAAATTGGTTTGGTTTGGTGCTGCATATAAATGCCACGGCTCCCCCGACTGTCGTCCGAGCGCTTTTTATGATTTTTCTGTAAAAATTGACATACGGGTGAACGGCCAAAGAAATGGGTTGGCTTTCGTTATGTGTTTGATTGGACAGAGTAATAGGTAGTTCCCCTAGGCCGTTGTTTGTCGACTCGGTAAATAAATAAGAATACAATGTAACTTTTGGAAACCAATGGTGCCTATTGTTGTCTTTCAGGCGTCTTTTGGTGAAGTGCATTACAGGTAGTGTAATAGCTTATTGTTCAGTCTTAGGAGACACAGATGGCAACTAGAAAAATTGGAAGAGATGCGGAAAATGGCCGATTTAAACCAGTCAAAGAAGCGGAAAAAGATAAGAAGGGGTCAATTGTTGAAACGATCAAGATCCCAGGAAAGTCTATCCCTGCGAAGAAGGGGAAATAGGTAAGAAGGAGAGTGACATTATGTCATCGAAGCCGATGCTCAAGGTTGAGGGGTCTACTATCAAGCTGGGGAAAGACAATCTAGGGGTGATGGTTTTGAGGCTTTACTTAGACTAGAAAATAGGTGTTATTTGTTTTAACAAACAGTCATGCATGAGTGAATGTAATCACTCTTCGTTAAAGCCGGCCACCATATGTAGGCGGCAACTTCGGAAATATCGGGAATACTGAATGAAATTCATTCACAATGATTTCGGTAAATTGCAATTCGAAAAACATGTAGAAACTACATTCTCAGATATAAGCGAGAGTTGGCGTGAAAATATGTTCTCAGCGTTAAGTCAAAAAGGGTTTTCGAGGACCGGTAGGAGAACTACAAATGGACTTGTTTGACCCACTAACAATTCAACTTACTTTACCGGCAAAGAGCGCTGCAACTCGAAAAATCGGTGGAAATTTTGTACATAAGCTGTTTTTCAGAACCATTACATTAGAAGCGCAAGTCAGAAACTCGGCAACCCAAGGATATTTCGAGCTTGCGACGGGACTACCGCCGCCTTTCGCTAGTATCTATTTGAAAAATCCTCATGCCAGAGGAAAATGCCCGAATGGCGTGGCTTCTCTTAAAGCCAAAGTATCTTTCACTATAGATAACTGGCATGAAAATATTCAGTTAAGTTGGGAGCAGTTTCCGGAACACGTTTTTAGCACGGAGCCTGATGAAATTCATGAACTTTGGCGTCATCAATTTCAATTTAAAGAGGAAGATTCAATTCGCAATTTTCCAGGACTTCGTAAGCCTCAACTTGGTGCTCTCCACGCTATCGCTGGCCATTTCGCTACTGATTTGAAAGTGGAACCAGCAACCGTTGTGCTGCCAACTGGAACTGGTAAAACGGAAACCATGCTCGCCACCATGGTATATCAGAGATGCGCGAAAATATTGGTCGTAGTCCCATCTGACTCACTTCGGTTGCAAATATCAAAAAAATTTATTGAGCTGGGGTATTTGCCGGAGCTAACTGTTATCCCGTCCAATACTGCACTGCCGAATGTTGCCATTATTAAAAAGGGAATACAGTTTGTTGAACAGGCTGAGCAGTTAGCCAGCGTGTCCAATGTTTTGGTTGCAACGGCCAGTGTATTGTCTTCCTGTTCTGAAGAAGCTTTGATTGCGCTGTGTGGAGCGTGCACGCACCTGTTTGTTGATGAGGCTCACCATATATCGGCATCATCCTGGAACGCTATCCGAGAGCGTTTCATAGAAAAACGTATCGTGCAGTTTACGGCTACACCATTTAGAAATGATAAAAAGTCCCTTGGCGGGAGGATTATCTATAACTACACAATGGGGGAAGCGCAGCGAGCGGGCTATTTTACGAACGTGAACCTATTACCTATAGAGGAGTATTACTCCGATCGTATGGACTACGCAATAGCCGATAAAGCGATAAACCAATTGCGAGCAGATCTGAACAATGGGCTGGATCACTTGCTTATGGCTAGAACTAGTAACAAGCATCGGGCAGAAGAAATTACGGTTATTTATCAGAGCCTTGTGCCAGACTTTAATCCAGTCGTGGTGCATTCTGGATATTCTAAATCGGAGGTGAAAAGTCGTCTTGATAAACTATTGACAAGACAATCTAGAATCGTAATTTGTGTAGATATGTTGGGTGAAGGCTATGATCTACCTAACTTGAAAATAGCAGCCTTGCATGATCATCACAAGAGCCTGGCGGTAACGCTACAATTCATTGGGCGATTTACACGCGTTAATCGAGCTCAAAATCTCGGACAGGCCAGTGTGGTAATGAATATTGCAGATCCTGATGTAGAGGGAGAGCTGCAACATCTCTATTCAATCGGAGCAGATTGGGACAGCGTTCTCAGGCGACTTTCGGAAGGAAGAATTGCCAGAGAGGTCAGGTTGCAGGAGGTGGTTGACGCCTTAAAGGGAAAAGGCGATTTACATGATCAAATCTCACTTTGGAACCTTGAACCTAGCTGTTCAGCAATGTTATTCAAAACCTCATGCAACCACTGGGAGCCGGAAAAGTACAAAGAGGAGCTACCCAAATTCGAAGAATCCTGGCATGCAATTGCGGATGATGAAAATTTGCTGGTAGTGCTGGCTGTTCAGGCAACATCTGTCCGTTGGGGTAGCTATAAAGATCTCAAAGATACGAACTATAAAATATTAATTGCACACTGGGACCCTGATAGGTCTGCTTTGTTTGTGTTTTCAAATGACTATAAAGTCTTTCGAGTTGAGAGCTTGGTCGCTGCTTTGTGCAACGATAATTGTGAACTTGTCAGTGGCGAAAAGGTGTTCAACGTTTTTAATGGCATTGAATATCCTCTAGTAAGAAATTTAGGAGCAGCCCAGATCGGGGCTATCAGCTTTACTCAATACTTTGGTTCAAATGTGACTGACGGACTTTCCTTGATTGAAGCGTCCCAATCTAGCTTAAGTAATATCGCTGCACTAGGGTATGAGTTGGGGAATCGTGTTATCTGGGGGTGCTCACAGCGTAAAGGTAAAGTCTGGTCGCCACAAAAAGGCGGCAGCATCGCTGATTGGTGCAACTGGGTAAAGAGAGCTTGGGATAAGATTTTCAGCTCTGAACCAGATCCGAATAATTTGACCCGTAACTTTTTGCGCCCTATACCATTACTTGAGCCTTACAAGGAATATCCAATATCAGCGCAATGGGGCGAATACTTGCTTACCGCTTTCGAGGATAAAGTAACCTTTCACTTTGGTCCTGTATCAGCTCATTTATATATCGTGGAGGTTAGGACGGATGGTAAGTTTGACGATGGTAGTGTAAGACTCGTATTTTCTACCGACGAAGTTACGTCCGAGTACAAATTGTGTATTTTAGGAGACACCACACCTAAAGGTTATGGCTATCAACTGATATCTGGCCCTGAAGTCTTCATACAACGTGGTGAATCTGAACCCATACTGCTCTCAGAGCACATGGAAATTGACCCGATAATGATTCATTACTCTGATGGGGCATTTTCTTACAACGCTCATATTGTTCATGTTAGCCAGGATATTGGTCTTTACGATAAAGGCGAGATTGTTGCTTTCGATTGGCAAGGGACGGATATTCGCAAGGAATCCATGGGATATGAGCGTGATCGAACGTCTATCCAATGGCGCTGGTTCAATGAAATACAAGAAGATTACGACGTTGTTATTAACGATGATGGAAAGGGTGAATCAGCTGATTTGGTCGGATTGAAAATTCTTGATGATTGTATTTTACTGACCTTAATCCATTGCAAGTACTCCGGTTTAGATCAGCCTGGGGCCAGACTAAAGGACTTGTACGAAGTTTGCGGGCAAGCGCAGCGTTGCATCCGGTGGAAACACCTTAATCTCACCTATTTGTATCACCATATAAAACGACGAGAGGAATTGTGGCGATCATGTGGCCACTCACGCTTTCTTAAAGGCGATATAAAGGATCTGGCTGCTATAAAAGAGCGCTCTAGAACAACACCTATCAGGTTCAACGTTGTTATTGTTCAGCCCGGGCTTTGCCTAAGTCAGGTTAATGAGGAAGGTCTTAAATTACTTGGTAGTACCGCGTTGTATATAAAAAAACGACGATGGCGGATCTGGCTGTGATTGGCTCTCTGTCTAGTCAATAGTTAAGAAGTTGTACTGTGCAAGGCTGAGGCGGATCAGAAATGACGAACTTTTGAGTTGTTTGACATTTATACATATTGAATGATGCTCGCGTTACTTGCGGATTGTTGTTTTAAAGAAAAAAGCATTATTTTTATTTGAAAAATATTTTTCTGTAATTGTTTGATTTCTTTATAAATTCAAGGCTGCCCCCTTGTGGTTTCTATATAAGCGGATGATACATTTTGAGGATATATTGAATCAAATAATATCTTTATGTTACTATGTATTTATCAGGCGTTTCGTCTGAGCTGTTGGTTTTCGAAGACTTTGACGAGTGTGGAAAACTCAGGGTTTTTCTTTTATTTTTAAGGAAAACGTCCTTTTTAGGACTTAACCGGCGTGTCGTGCCTAACTCCCCGCAGCAACAAGGGAGTACAGCATGGCGGGGCGATCTCTGATATTAGAGTCGGTTGTTGAGCTTGGAAGTTAATACCTGAGTCTGCGAAAGATTGTTTGTTTTCTACTAGTCCTCTTGATGTTGAGCAAGTGCTGGGATTGTCCAGTACGAAACTCAGGAGGGCGTATGGCCAAAAAGCCAAAAAACAAGTCAAAGAAACGTGGCAGGAATGTCACTAGAAAATCTAATGTTATCGAGCGTGAGCCAAATAACATGATTAACAGCGTTTTTCGCAGGCTCGAAGTGTTTATTGCCCTGATGAGGGTACTCAACATTTCAAAATCTTTATGGGACGGTCTAAAAGACCAATTTTTTCCATAGAGTAGGTATTCAACTTTATATCTGTTATTTTTCTATGCGCCCTTTGTACCTAGCCAAACCTATTGCATCACTTCAAGCACTATCGTCCGCTCTACGGATAGATGTACATGTACTTAAAAGTACTGCGGCAAACATAGACAGGCATTACCATCCACATTCGGTTCCGAAAAAGGACGGTTCGTCACGAAGTATTTATATTCCTAGCATTCATTTAAAGAAAATTCAAAAGCGAATTAATAGGAATATTTTTGACAAGATCAAATATCCTGACTACCTATTTGGTGGAATTAAGGAGCGAGACTACGTAAAGAATGCGAACGCCCATGCCTCTGCAGAAACATTAATTGCATTAGACATCCGCGGTTTTTATCCATCGATTACGTATGAAAAAACCTTGAAAATTTTCAAGTTTTTTTTTAAATTTCCAGAGGACGTAGCGGCCTTACTTACCGATTTGGTTTGTTTACGAGGACGAGTACCACAAGGCGCTTGTACAAGCTCTCATATTGCAAATCTATCGTTACATGAAGCGGAATATCATTTAGTCCAACATATACGTAATAAAGAATTTACGTATACCAGGCTTCTTGATGATATATCGATTTCTTCAAAAAAGCAGATAAACGAAATCCAGATTCAAACTCTTATTGGGAAGGTCCGTAAGATGTTAAATGAGCAGGGTTTTAAACTGCAAAACAAGAAAACGCGGATAACCTCTCGCAAAAACCCAGAGAAGTTGATGGAAGTAACAGGACTTTGGCTGAATAGAGGTCAGGCCCGCTTGCATCGACAGGAGCGACGGTTAATTCGCGCAGAATTACATAATTGCGAAAAGTTGTCAAAGCTAAGTAGAACGTCGATCGATTATCATGAATTGCATAACAGCTTATCTGGTCGAGTTGCAAAGCTTACCTATCTTGGACATAAAGAAGCAGCGTGCTATAGGTCACGTTTGCGGGAGATTTTGCCTGTCTATGACGATAATGAAATTCACCGCACAATTAAGCTAGTGAGCTTCTTGGAAAAGTCCTCGGTCAATGATAGAAAAAAATACGCATACTATGCGAAATTTCACCAAGTTGGTTATCGATTAAACATTCTACGACGGACACAAAGTGGTCTGGCCAACAAGTTAGCGGAAATATTAAGGACTTGTAAGCCACCGTTGAATAAAGAGGAGTTGTTCTATCATGAAATTATCTGAGGAAACCGTTGGGACTATTAAATGCTATTTTCCCTTGAAAGGATATGGTTTCATTACAAGACAAGCTGGAAAAGATTTATTTTTTCATTTTCGCGACGTGCGGGGTGAAGAATGGGCATTAGAGGGAGTCAAAGTGGGATTTCGCGTTCAGCGTTCAGAGAAAGGTTTGCAAGCGGTAGATATTTACCGAATTTCCTAGGTTGCTGTTATTAAATCAACATTTTGAAGACCAAATAACAGCCAAAAATAAATTTTTGCAACGCTAAATAAGCACGAAAGTTAACAAGGGAGGTATCACGTGTCGCTAAAAAGCCGACTACCTCTGTTAGCTTAGGTTATGAGAAGCGTTAATTTTTGGTAATAATCCACAGTCATTAAAATATATTTAATTTTTCTACTTTCTGTAATTGCTATCGCTTTTTCTTTCTTTACTCTAGAAGCCGTTTTCTTCCACTTGCGTGTGAGTGCTTCGCTAGAGAAAATGGAGAGTTTATGTACAGGAATATAAGAGCCTCTGAAAATCGACTGTCTATTGCGATTGTTTGGGAAGATCTTATAAAATTGACTGGACGAGGGCGGTGACTATACTGATCATATGCGATCGCTGTGCTTTTACTAATAGTGATATAAACTCTTTCTTTCCGCAGGATACTAGACGGGACGCGATGTGTTATTCGTGACGGTAAGCGTAAGGTTTGAAGTTTAAAATTCGTCATTAAAACACCTATGATTATCTGCATTCACCTCTATATATGAGCTCAAGTATACAAGTGGAGTGGTTGTTTGTATATGTCGATAAGGTCTAGGATATTGGTCCTTTGCTCGATCTCATTTTATGAAGACCAAAACTTGTAAAATATCATTTTAGAGAAAAATAGAATATCAATATAAGAAAACCGTTATCTTGTAAGTGACTGATTTTTAAGAAAGCTCAATATCGATATTCGAAAACGTCGACATTTACACAGCAATCCGAAGATGCCGAGCAGCAAACTTGGGAAAACATGAAAAATCTCACAAAAGTTGTTCAAACTCATATTTTTAGACGAGTCGCCGTAAGCGAAGTGAAAACTCGCTCAATTCGGGTATGCCGGATTGCTGGGCAGAATGGCACCAATTCTTTAGTCTTTTGATTAAATCTTCATTCGTCGCTGTCGCATCTTCCCAAAGTTGACACAATGCAGTTCTAAGATCCAATATTTTGTATGCCACTGGATTATTGGCCGCAATCAGCATGTTTTTGCTCATAACCTGGAAGCGTGTGGCGTTACGGTCGCGTGTGCTGACTCATTCAGCATTGAGAACCTAACGGAAAATGTAATGACCCAGCATTTTCTGCTCAACTTACGCGGCTAATGCAAATGCTTCGTCCGGGGTTTTCATATTCAACGCCTGATGTGGGCGCCGATAGTTGTAAAAGCGTATCCAGTCGCCTATAACACGACTGGCATGTTGCAGCGTTTCGAAGCGGTGACGATGCGCACATTGCTCTTTAAGCGTTCTGATGACCCGCTCTACCATGCCATTTTGCTGTGGGCAATGTGGCGTGATGAACTCCTGTCGAAGGCCATAGCTGCGAATCAATGCGGTGTAGCTGCGGCTGGTGAAGACCAGGCCATTATCGGATCGAAGCAGGAATGGTTCCGGGACACGTCCCAGCGTACCGAATCGAGCAATCAACGCATGCGCCAGAATAAGGTTTTATTCAATACATTCTATCTATTGAATAGTTAATAAAAAGTTAATAAAAAGTTAATAATGAATTAATTTTAATTTAATTCCCTTTGATTAAAAGCGAATTACCATAATATCTCTTGTTTCTACCCTGAAGCGTTTTGGTCAACATGGGGGTTGTCTAAATTCGTGCAGAGACATTGTCGATTCGTTCATCTATCCTTAATGCCATATTACAGGTTCGCTCAATGGCACTTTGTATCGCGTATGCAATGGCTTTAAGGGTAAAGCGGTTCTGTTCACTGAAAAGCATACGCTTTTCTCCTAATTATTCGTTAATACGGAGCCAGAAATGAAGCTGGATCAGAGTGCCCAAGCCTTAATTGACTTTTCTCAGAAGCAGAATAATCCATCACCTGATCAGATTCCTGTCGCGCAATTGCGCGATCTATCAAATGCACAGCGGGCACACTTGCAACCCAGCCCTCCACAATTGCCAAGCGTCTTAGATTCTGTTATTGATGGACCTGCGGGTGGTATCCGAGTCAGAACTTACAGAGCTCACGCTGCCATGGCTAAAGCTCCGGTGATCATCTTCTTTCACGGTGGTGGCTTTGTATTAGGTGATCTGGAAAGTCACGATGTAGTTTGCCGACAAATATGCAAGGAGTCTGGTTGTGTCGTGATTGCTGTTGATTATCGTCGTGCTCCAGAAAGCAAATTTCCCGCTGCAGTAGAGGACGCTATCTATGCCGTTCACTGGGTACGTGCCCATGCAGTCGAACTCGACATTGATGAAAACAGAATGGCGCTGATGGGTGACAGTGCAGGGGCAAACCTGGCGACAGTGGCTGCAATTGATATGAAGCGTTCTGGGTTGCCGAGCGTTGCTCTTCAGATACTGCTATATCCCGTTACTGATCAATTTAACGATTACGAAAGTAAACGTCGTTTCCAATCCGGCTACTTGCTGACGAAAAAGAATATTGAGTTCTATGCGGCACAATATTTCACGAGCGATTCTGAAAAGAAAGACTGGAGAGCTTCCCCAATCAATTTCGACGATCTGTCAGGATTGCCCGAAGCGTTAGTTATCACAGCCGGCTTTGATCCCTTGGTGGACGAAGGCGAGGCTTATGCATTGCGTTTAGCGCAAGCGGGCGTAAAGGTGACATTGCGCCGATTCACAGGACAGATTCATGGGTTCGTGACACGAGGGTTGATTGTTCCCGAAGCGTTTGAGGCAATTAGAGAAGCAGCGTCGCTGCTAAAAGCGCGATTTTATCAAGCAGAACGATAGGTAAGAAAATTCTAAGGACAATAAGATTTTAATCTGGGAGACAAAAATGTTTGGTACTGTAAAATACAATATTGCCAGAGTAGCACTCACGGTTGTGATGATGGGAGCTGGTGCTAGTTGGGCGCAAGAGCGTTACCCTAATAAGACGGTCGAAATTGTGGTGCCGTGGACCGCCGGGCAAGCTACTGATATTGCGGCTCGAGCACTTGCCAATGAGCTTTCAGAAAAGCTGGGCAAAACATTTTTTATCTCCAACAAGGCAGGGGCTGGCGGGGTTGTTGGCAGTGCTTACGTGGCGCGCGCCAAGAGCGACGGGTACACCCTTCTTGCTGCATCCACCGGCTCGGTCATCATTAGTCCATTTTTGAATGACACATCGTATGGGGCATCCGATTTTGTGCCGGCAGCCATGATTGCCAAGAGCCCGTCTGTCTTAGTCACGGCCGCAGATTTCCCCGCGAAAAATATTAATGAATTGATTCAGTTGCTTAAGGAAAATCCAGGCAAGTACACCTTTGCATCCTCAGGAAACGGCTCGGCCACTCATTTGATGGCGGAATCGTTCAATCTGGGCAATGGGATTCAGGCTGTCCATGTACCTTATAAAGGTAGTTCGACGGCGCTGACTGATGTTCAGTCCGGACGCGTTACGTATATGTTTGATACTGTTGCCTCAATAGCAGGGTTATTAAAATCCGGCAAGATCAGGGCGTATGGTATATCCTCCAAGGAACGCAGTGCATCAATTCCTGATGTCCCGACAATTGCTGAGGTAACAGAACTTAAAGATTTTGATATAGCATCCTGGATCGGACTAATGGCTCCAAAAGGCGCCTCTCCCGAGACCCTTGCTGTAATTGAAAAAGCTGCTCAGGAATATTTACAAACGCCAGACGCAAAAGCGAGATATCAGGGCATGGGTTTAGGTATAAATCCCATTTCCAATAGTGAGTTCCAAAAAGTGGTTGATCGGGAAGTGGCGTTGTATTCGGATTTATTGAAAAAACTTGAGTTAAGTAAATAGCATCCGAAAATGGCTTACATATATTGAGGTGCTCCTCACTTTTATCGTAAGCATCAGGCCGACGTACTTTTTCAGTAAGTAGAATAAGCAAGACCATACGTGCTCAAAACCATTGAACACGTATGATCTATTCAGAACAGCACTTTCTCGCCTGTATCAGGCCGCTGACCCACCGCTCAGGCAAGAATATCCATAGCCCGGTGGTCTGTCGGCACACCCTGGACAAGAAACACGGCCCCAACGCTGTTTGCTGCCCTTAATGGTTTTATCGCCTGATAGGCCGCTGAAGCATACCAGCGCGACGCATGGTCCATATCGGGAAACTGAACGACGATCAGGTCCGCCGTCGGCTCGCCCTCCAACGGAAAATACGGCCCGCCGTGGATGATGAACTGGCCTGCGAACGGCTGGAGTGTCGAGTCGATTTGCTCAAGATAGGCGCGGATCTCGTCGTTCAGGTGCGTTTCGGAAAGGATGGCGACGGCATAAGCTGGCATGAATGACTCCTGAGGATGGCGTTGATAAATGCGCAACGACGTAACGTGTTGCGACGATGTGATGACCATTGTCAACCAGCCGATCCTGTACGTCGATGACCTCAGAGGTAATAACGTCGTGTGTCATGCGCTGGTGTATTTGGTGTACTTCTAATCGCTTAAACGATCGAGATAGCCATTGCAGGCACCCCAGCCCGGATTGTCGCTCAATGTGCTAGCATTTGGAACGAAAGTCCGACGTGTCGTGTGGCAGCAATTGAGCATGGAGATTGCATGGAACAACAGGAGCATGTCCGGCAGAGTGAGCGCGATAGCCGCTACTTTGCCGATTTCGCCACGGCATTGCGCTACTGGCGTGACAAGCGTGGCTATACCCAGCTTCGGCTGTCGAGCGAGAGCGGTATCTCGCAGCGGCACATCAGCTTTCTTGAAAACGGCCGTTCGCAGGCGAGCCGCGAGATGGTTCTGAAACTTGGCATCGTCCTGGACATCCCGCTGCGCGAGCGCAACGTGATGTTGCTGGCGGCCGGTTATGCGCCGGCCTACCTGGAGCGCCGCCTGTCCGATCCGGAACTGGCCGCAGTGAAGCAGGCTCTGGACTTCATGCTGGCTCAGCAAGCCCCGTATCCGGCGCTGGTAGTCGATCGACTGTGGAATCTCGTGATGGTTAATGCGCCGGCGGCCATGATGATGCGCTGGCTGCTTGATATGCCTGATGACGC
Organism: Advenella mimigardefordensis DPN7; assembly: GCF_000521505.1. Taxonomy (GTDB): domain Bacteria; phylum Pseudomonadota; class Gammaproteobacteria; order Burkholderiales; family Burkholderiaceae_B; genus Advenella; species Advenella mimigardefordensis. The sequence goes on along the minus strand of NZ_CP003915.1, from coordinate 3,630,085 downwards.
GCCACTGCCACGCGAGGGTGTCAATGTACTGAAACTGATGCTCGATCCGAATGGCGTTCGCAAGCACCTGCAGAACTGGGAAGATGTCTGCGCCGACATGCTGCATTGGATTCAGCATGAAGCGATGAGTGATGGCCTCGGGAGCGAGGCGGCGAACCTGCTCGCTGAATTGACCGCATTGCCAGGGATCAGCGAGACGAGCCGCCTGGCTAACCTCGATGCGCGCGCGCTGCCTTTCCTGCCGATGCAGATTCGCAAGGAGGGTATTGCGCTAAATTTGTTCACCTCAATTGCCACCATGGGCACCCCGCAGGACGTGACGGTGCACGAGTTGCGGATCGAATCGTTTTTTCCGGTTGACGAAGCTACGGCACACTGGTTCCGTGAACGTGCTGTGATGTCGGAACCTGAGTGAAGGGGACGTGCGTAGCCGAAGTCCGACAATCGGCTATGGGCGCTGGATGCGATACATTAGAGTAATAACGGGCTTCTTTCGAGCCGCATTGATAGCGGTATAATAAAACTCAATTCTATTGAGCGCAGGGGAAGACATGAGCAAGACTCAAAAATTAAGTATCACCTTGCCACTCGAAATGGTTACCTATATAAAAAATAAAGTGATATCGGGTGAATACGCCTCTGAGGATGAGGTAATTACAGATGGCATACGAGCTCTGATTGCGAAGGATCGTGCAATTGAAAACTGGTTAAGGACCTCAGTAGTGTCTGCATACGATAAATCAAAAGATGATCCTTCCAGTATGATGACTGTAGAACAGATTCGCGCGATGCTGAAAAAGAAAACCGACGGCACCTGACAGATATTCTGGTTAGCGCTTTTCAGGCGAGATAAGGGTAGGGTATCGGGCTGCGAAGCACTTAGCTTTAAGGACAAGATTCGGAACAGATGATGCATGTTGTTGGCATTATCGGAAGCCTGGAGGCGTTCAGAATGATTCAAAACAAACACAACTAAAATCAGCGAGGGGTAGACATGAAATTAATTCCATCATTCATATTGGGTATGTGTTGTGCCGCAATAATGGGCGTGACGAATGCGCAAGACAAGCCTATTGTGCAGTTTATCGCTACTGGCGGTACCATCGCAATGAAGGTAGATCCGGTTACCAAAGGCGTTGTGCCTGCGATTACGGGCGATGATTTGTTGCAGACCGTTCCGGATGTGTCTAAATATGCTCGTATTGAAGTTAATAATTTTTCAAAAATGTCAGCCAACTACATTACGGTAGATTGGTGGATTCGGTTAACCAAGGCGGTCGAGGATGCGTTAGCACGTTCTGATGTATCCGGGGTTGTGGTGGCACAAGGCACTGATACCATGGACGAAACCGCCTACTGGCTTGATTTAACTGTTAAATCGAATAAACCGGTAGTGATGATTGGCGCTCAACGTAACGCATCTTCGTCTGATTTTGACGGACCGCGCAATTTGCTGAATGCGGTTCGCATTGCGGTTAATGATCAAGCCAAAGACAAAGGAGTCATGGTTGCCATGAACAATCAAATCAACGCGGCTCGCAATGTCACAAAAACGCATACTGCAAATGTAGAAACCTTTAAATCGGGTGATTTCGGCTTTCTTGGAGAAGTTTGGGACGATCGGGTAATTTTCTCGAACGCGCCATTACGTCGACAGCACATCGACATCAGCGCCAAAGCAGAAGACTTCCCCAAAGTTGATATTTTTCAAATGTACGCCGAAGCAGATGGAAAATACATTAAATATGCCGTAGATACTGGCGCAAAAGGAATCGTGATTCAAGCTGTAGGCATGGGAAATATGAATGTTTCTATGTTCGAAGGTGTCAAGTATGCTCTGGCAAAGCAAGTTCCCGTTGTCATCTCTACCCGCGTTCCCAACGGTCGAACTTTACCAGTCTACGGGTTCGATGGAGGCGGAAAAACGACATTTGATGCGGGGGCCGTCATGGCGGGCGGCCGCAGCCCTCAAAAAGCTCGAATTCTATTGATGCTTGCCATCCAGGACGGCAAAACATCAACAGAAGAATTGCGGAAGGTATTTGATCAGTAAGAAACTACTCCGTTCATCACTTAAAATATTTCGCAAATTTGGACTGACTTGGTAACACCAAAGGCTTGACCGGTTCCGAGACCACCCGTTGTCTTTTATCAAGCCAGTTTGCACCGATCATTGCAACCGCAATAATGGCACCAAAAGCCGATAGAAATAGGACTAAATGCATGGCCTTCTCTCTAAGAATGGACTGGTGTTATTTATGATATCACCCTAACCCCAAATCTCATCCAGCGCCGCCCACGCCGCTGCAATAACCGGGTCGGCCTGGCGCTCCGCCAGGCACAAAAAACTCAGCTCACACTCCAGCGATACAGCATTGGCAATAACCAAACCCCGGGTTTGCATTTCCCGCATCGCAATCGAATCCCTAATCAATGATAATCCTATTCCGCTACGCACCAGATCAAGCATAGAGGCTTCCTGGTCCACCAACGCCACGCGCCTGGGTTCCAGGCCCGTGAGTGAGTTGGGGCCAAAGACTTTCTTTTGCAGGCGATTATGTACGCTTATGGGGAGCGTTGCCAACCAGGGCAGGGCGGCCAGTGCTTTCCAGTCTTTGTTTTCTACCTGAGGTCGCCAGCCTGCCGGAGCCAATACCCGATAGGTAAAGCGGGTCAGTGTTTTGCGAATAATTGGCGGGCCGATGGGCTCTTCAGGCACATCTAAAAAGAAACCCGCATCCAGTTCGCCTTTGTTAATGAGTGCCAATATGTCGCCGCTCATGCCGTGGTGCAGTTGTGTCTTGAGCAAGGGCCGGGTATTGACCAATTGATTCAGGAAGGCGCCCAGGCGCGTAAACTCGGGATCAAGAATGGTTCCAAGACGCAAGTGACCATGTACCGGGCTGTGTAACGTCGCGGCGGTATGCGCGAATTCACTCATTGCAAAAAGCACTTTTTCTGCGAATGGGAGCAGTGTCGCTCCATCGGACGTAAGTATCATGCCCTGCGCAGTACGATCCAGCAATTGAAGCCCGGTGGCGTCTGCCAGTGATTTGAGTTGCAGGCTCACAGCCGGTTGACTGCGGTGGAGTTTTTCTGCTGCGCGCGAGACATTGCCCTCACGCGCCACGGTGAAGAAAGCACGTAAAGCCTGAATATCGATGGATTTTGCCTGGGATTCATTCATACAGCATTATTTGATATTTTTATAGTTCTTACAAGAAATACTCATTGGATTCTGCAAAATATTTAGGGCAAAATCGCATTTACAAAAAAATAGGATGAGTAGGGAAAATAGTTAGAACCTCCTGGATACGCCGGATATCGCTATATACGAGTCCTGTTTACAGGGGTGTTATGTCGCCGGATTGCGAAAACTACTCACGAATTCGGTGATATAGGCGCAATACACGGAAGCGCAGACATGACGTCACGCACGTATCTAAATTAAAAACACAAATGATGGTAGACAACATGACCTTCGATTACATCGTTATTGGTGCGGGAACAGCAGGAAGCCTGCTGGCCAATCGCCTTAGTCAGGATCCCTCCCAAAAAGTATTGCTCATTGAGGCGGGCGGTAAAGACAATTACCCCTGGATTCATATTCCAGTAGGCTACCTGTATTGCATCGGCAACCCGCGTACCGACTGGCTTTATAACACCGAACCCGATGCCGGGCTGAATGGTCGCAGCTTGCGTTACCCGCGTGGCAGGACGCTGGGGGGAAGCTCCAGCATCAACGGCATGATTTATATGCGAGGGCAGTCGCGCGATTATGACCAGTGGGCGAGCCTGACGGGAGACGATGCCTGGTGTTGGGAGAATGTGGTGCCCACCTTCAAACGGCATGAAGATCACCACGCAGGCGCAAGCGACTTGCATGGCGCAAATGGTGAGTGGCGCGTGGAGAAACAGCGCTTGCGCTGGGATATATTGGATGCGTTCGCTCAGGCGGCTCAGGAAGCCGGGCTGCCGCATTCGCCGGATTTCAATCGGGGCAGTAATGAGGGCGTGGGTTACTTTGAGGTGAACCAGAAAAATGGCTGGCGCTGGAATACCGCCAAGGCGTTTCTGCGTTCCATTCGCTCAGCCAGGCAGAATCTTCAAATCATGACAAATGTTCAGGTCATGAAGTTGATTACCCAAAAGCAGGACGATGGCCGGTTCAGGTGCACGGGAGCGCAATTGTGGACCGGACAGGAAGTGAGATCCATTTCTGCGACACGGGAGGTGATTCTATGCGCCGGCAGCATTGGTTCGCCACAGTTGCTCCAGCTATCGGGCATTGGCCCGGCTCAGTTGCTGCAACAGCATGATATTCCGGTGGTTGCAGATTTGCCCGGAGTAGGGGAGAACCTGCAGGATCATCTACAGATCCGCACGGTGTTCAAGATCACAGGCGCACCTACGCTTAACGTGCTGGCCTCATCGCTGCATGGAAAAATGCGGATTGGGTTGGAATATTTGCTCAGACGCAGTGGGCCAATGAGCATGGCGCCGTCACAGCTGGGCGCTTTCACACGTAGCTCGTCGAGCTATCACTGGCCAAATCTCGAATACCATGTGCAGCCTTTGTCGCTGGATGCTTTCGGTGAACCGCTACACCGTTTCCCGGCGTTTACCGCCAGTGTGTGTAATCTGAACCCCACCAGTCGTGGTTCGGTTCGCATAAAAAGTTCGACATTCGATCATGCGCCTGCGATCGCACCAAACTATCTCAGTACCGATGAGGATCGGCAGGTGGCCGTTGATTCGATACGCGTCACACGCCGTATCGTTGCACAGCCTGCGCTGGCTCGTTTTCAGCCAGAGGAATACAAGCCGGGGGTACAGTATGAGAGCGATGAAGATTTGATCCGCCTGGCTGGAGATATCGCGAGCACGATTTTCCATCCGGTCGGAACCGCTAAAATGGGGCGGCCAGATGATCCGATGGCCGTTGTGGATAGTCATCTTCGTGTCCGTGGGGTGGCTGGACTGCGTGTGGTGGATGCGAGTGTCATGCCCACGATTACCAGCGGCAATACGAATAGCCCGACTTTAATGATTGCAGAGAAGGCCGCAGAATGGATTCTGAAGGGAATATAGCCGGATTGCAGATGGCCTATTTGTTGTGAGGCAATATTATCTGCTATCTGCTATCTGCTATCTGCGGGTGACCGGTTTTCTTGGCGTTGAACGAATAATGTTCAACAGCTTCTGCACAGCGGGTTCCATTTTTGCAGTTTCAAAATCGCCTAAGCCCAAAATCAATCCAGGGCGTTTCAATTTGTTCGAGAAAGTAGGTGATACGGGCCTTACGGCCACGCCGATGGCAACTGCCTGGGCGGCGACCGCCACGTCGTCCATGTCGTTGGCCAGCCAGAATACGATATGCATTCCCTGATCGCTGGGTTGTCGCTGGCCTAATTCAAGTGGAATAATCCGATCCAGCATCTCGATCAGCTGGCTGCGCTTTCGGGCGTATAGATTACGAATCCGGCGAATGTGTCGATCCAGATGACCTTCCTGCATGAAGGCGGCCAGTACATGTTGGTCGGCACTGGGCGGATGACGGTCCATCAATATGCGGGCGCCACAAAACGGTTTGACAAGCGCTTCCGGTACGACCGCGTATCCCAGCCGTAACGATGGGAAAAGGATTTTACTGAAGGTACCGAGATAGATCACGCGGCTCGGATCCAGTCCTTGCAGGGAAGGGAACGGGTGCCCTGCATACCGGAGCTCGCTATCGTAATCGTCTTCGATAACCCAGGCGTTGTGTGTGCGTGCCCAGGCAAGCAGCGCATTGCGGCGCGCCATACTCATTGGCATACCCAGAGGATACTGGTGTGACGGCGTGACAAAGGCAGCGCGTGCATTGGCCGCTCTCTCGATGCCTGTGTTCACTTGAATACCTCCTGCATCAACCGGGACACGGATCATACTAAGCTGTTTTGCGGCATGCTCCAGAATGGCTGTAATGCCGCGATACGCCGGATCTTCTACCCATGCTTTATCGCCGGCATCAAAAAGAATCTGGCAGCAAATATACAGCGCCTGTTGAATGCCGCCTGTGATAATCACCTGTTCGGGTCGACAATGAACTGAGCGAGACCGTCGAATATAGTCTGTTACCGCTTTTCTGAGTTCCAGTACGCCCTGTGGATCATCATAACCCGAAGGTCTTCCGCGGCTTGCTCGGATACGGTTACCGATTTTGCGCCAGGCATCGTCGGGTTGCGCTCCCCTTAATGGAACGGAAACGGCAAATGGTACTTGGGGTAAGGGAGTAAATTCCTTTGCTACGTTGGCAAAAGCAGTGGCAGCGGCAGAAAGCACCACAGGTGTCGTTGCCTGGCCGTGCTTTTCTGTACTTACCTTCGAATTTAAAGATGTTTTAAGTGACCATGAAACCCGGGTGCTGGCGCCGGGATGAGACTCCAGGATACCTTCTGCCAGCAGTTGCTCAAAAGCTTCGACAACCGTTCCTCTGGAAACGCCAAGCGATTGGGCCAGCGCACGCGATGACGGTAGCGGATCGCCGGCGCGAAGATTGCCTTTTTGCACCGCATCGCGTAAGGCCTGTGCCAGCTGGCGCCCCAGTTGCCCTTGGGTTTTATCCAGTTCGCCGAGTGCCGGAATGTCAATTTGCTGAGGGATTCTTGGCATGATTCTGGTCCATAAAAATAGATTGATACTGGTACTTAATAATAAACCAGATGCATCATACAATATATCAAATGAAATTGCGTTGGGAGTCGATCAATGCATGATCGGGCACCTGTCTATCACCTAAGGAATGCTCAATGTACCTACCTTCCCATTTTGAAGAATCGCGCATAGCGGTGCTTCACGATCTTATAGAAAAACACCCGATGGGTATTTTATTTACTCACGGCAAAAGCGGTCTGGATGCGAATCACCTGCCTTTCGATCTACATCGCGCCGAGGGCAGTCAGGGCGTGCTGCATGCCCATGTGGCTCGCAATAACCCGGTATGGCAAGACGTTGCCAATGTCGACGAAGTGATGGTTGTTTTCCGCGCTGCTGATGCCTATATTTCGCCACAGTGGTATCCCAGTAAACATGAGTTCCACAAGCAAGTACCCACCTGGAACTACATCGTTGCACACGCTTATGGCCGGATCACCATTCGTGATGACGAGCGCTATGTGCGGGGCGTGGTGGCGCGCCTGACCCGCATCCACGAAGCCAGTCAGCCCGTACCCTGGAAAATGACCGATGCGCCCGCGGACTATATCGATTCAATGCTTAAGGCGATCGTCGGGCTGGAAATTGAAATTACGCGTATCGTGGGTAAGTACAAACTGGGTCAGAATAAAGAGGTACGCGACATTCGAGGAGCAGGAGAGGCGTTGAATGCAAAGGGAGATCGCCTGCTTGGCGATGCCATGCTTGCGGCGGCTGATGCCAAGGGAGAGTAGTGGTTTGGCCTCAATTCAGGAATTGAGGCTATTAAGTAGCACTGGAAATCGAGCAAAATCATTACTCGCTGTAACAGCGTTCCATGGCTATTGCAAATCGGCTCAGCTGTACTAGCTCAAACATGATCAGACAGTTACCGGTTTGTAATGCAGTACCTGTTAGATTATGTTTTGGGCAGTATACCTAGATCCCTCCAACCATCGGATACCAATCCGGTCTTCTGGGATCCGCGTGAAAACGGGCATAATAGTCACCTTTTTCTTCATAGTAACGTTCGTACTTATCCATCTTTTCAGGATCCAGCTCGACGCCTAAGCCTGGTCCTTCTGGAACTTTAAGACACCCATTTTCATACTTCATCAAACCCACTGTGGTAATGTCGTCAGTCAAATAGTGGTAGTGAGCATCACCCGAAAAAGTCATTTCAGGAATTGTTGATGCCGTATGCAGCATAGCTGCCATTTCGATACCGAACTCGGCTCCACTATGCATGGCGACGCCCAGATTGAACGTGCGGCAAACAGAAGCCAGTTCTTTCACGCCACGAGGCCCCTCCCAGTAGTGAATATCCGTTAAAACGATATCGATTGAGCCTATCTGAATTGCAGGTGCTAAGTCATCGAAGCGGGCAGGATACATGTTAGTTGCAATGGGGATTCTGATTTGTTTCCTAACTTGCGCGTTACCGTTCAACCCCCAGGACGGGTCTTCAAAGTATTCCGGTGCGACTGCTTCCAGTCGACGCCCAATTCTGACTGCAGTGGGTACAGACCAGACGCCATTGGGATCAATGCGTAGACCAAAGTTTGATCCGAGGCGATCGCGACACAACTCAAGTACCCTGGCTTCCTCTTCCGGATCCATCACGCCAGCCTTAAGTTTCATGGCATTTACACCAAGTGTTTCTGATAGTTCTACACAATATTCGGCTAGATCTTCTGCGCAGGTATCATCTTTTCCATCTGCTCGATCATAACGCCAGAAAAGATAAGCAATCATAGGAATTTTTCCGCGTACGCTACCACCTAACAAGTCGCACATTGGCCGATTTAAGGCTTTGCCCTGAATATCAAGGCATGCCATTTCCAACGCTGCATATAAGCGGGCATTAGATAAATAATAAATACTTCGCAGAACCTTGAGCTTTATCGTTTCTAAATGGAACGGATCTAACCCCAGTACTCGTGGTTTGAGTTTTAATATGGCCGCGCGTTGATCACCTCCGCCAACTTCGCCGAGACCTATGATGCCTTCATCAGTTATGACCTCGATAATTGTTCGCAAAAAGTAGCCAGGATGAACTCCGGTATTGTGGCGCAATTGACAATTGAGCGGAATAGCGACTGTACGCGCTTTGATATCTACGATTTTCATAACAAGTATTCCTTTATTGAGGGGCTATCTTTGCGTCACTTACTACTTGCTTCCAACGCTTGTGCTCTTTGTCTAATAATGCGGAAAATTCCTCAACCGTACCTTCAGGTACCTCTCCCATTTTTTCCAGTTGCGAAACAACTTCTTGCGAATGCAATGCCTGTTGCAGGGTTTCAGAGAGCTTGTTGATTTTCGCCGGTTCAGTTCCTGTTCTGATCAACAGCCCAAACCATCCTGTTACGTCGTAACCAGGTGCTCCCGACTCAGAAAATGTATTAAGGTTGGGATTGACGCGGGATGGCTTTAAAGTTGAAACGGCTATGCCTGTCAATTTTCCTTCATTGATGTGTTGGTTAACCTCAACAGGAGATAAAAAAGCACTATCAACCTGACCTCCAATCACATCGAGAACTGATTGTCCGCCGCCTTTATACGGGACATCCGTGATCTTTGCCCCTGTTTGCTGCTTTAACAGCACTCCAGCTAAGTGCGTAACGCTGCCGACTCCGGTCGTAGCATAGGTTAAACCCTCGGGTCTGGACTTTGATTGGTCGATATATTCTTGTAATGTATTAATCTTGAGATTCGGATTGACAACCAGTACCATGGGTGGGGCCTGTAAGAGACCCAGAGGCTGCAGATCACGCTTGCCGTCGTAAGGCAAAGCTTTTATTGTGTATTGTGTTATCACAAAAGGAACGGCAGCTAATACAACGGTATAGCCGTCAGCTGCAGAGCGGACTCCTTCAGCAATGCCGATTGTGCCTACGCCACCGGGTTTGTTCATGATCACAACAGGCTGACCTAATATTTCTCCCCACTTTTTCCCTACTGCCCTGGACAAGGTGTCTGACGCGCCTCCGGGCGCATATGGCACAACAAGTTTAATGGGCTTGTTTGGAAATGACTCATTCTGAGCTACTGCCGGAGTGACCGCCAAAATTGCGCTCATTGCCGTTATCGTGATAAAGCATTTGATATTTTTCATCTTAGTACCCTTTCACTGATCAAGCCTCTATTGCAATTTGATATTCGCTTCGTGTACCAGTTTCTCGTACCTCGCCGTTTCGTCCTTAATATGCTGTACAAAATCACTGGTCTCTGCGCTTTCCGTCTCAGCACCTAGCTTAGAAAATCTTTGCTTAATAACGTCAGTTGCCACTATCTTCGCTACTGCTGACTGAATCCGAGAAACCACTTCGGCAGGGGTTCCTGCTGGAGCCATTAAGCCTACCCAGCTATCAGCCTGAAAATCCGGTAACGTTTCTGATACGGTTGGCATTTTTGGCGCTAATGACGATTTTTTTTTAGATGCTATTGCCAGTGGAACAAGTTTCCCTGCTTCAATATTGGGTAATGCCGTAACTGCTGTATCGAACATCAAGTCTACTTCACCACCCAACAAGCCTTGCATGGCTGCGCTGCTACCATTAAATGGTACGTGTAGAACATTGATCTTCGCTTTTAGTTTCAGTTGCTCCACGGCTAATCCCCCGCTGGTGAAAATACCAAAAGAAGCAAAATTGATCTTTCCTGGTTCCTTCTTAGCCATTTCAATTAGCTCAGAAACATTTTTAACGCCCAATTTTGGATTGGCGATCAGGAATAATGGATACTTCGCAACCATACTGATGGGTAGCAGGTCCGTTACTGGGTTATAGTTAATTTTGTCGGACATGGTTGATGGCGCTAAAGTGATTGCCGTCGGCGAAGCTAATAATAATGTATACCCATCACTTTTAGAACGGGCCGTCATTGAAGCGGCTAATGTCCCAGCTGCACCAGGTTTATTTTCTACGACAACAGGCTGCTTCAGCTCTTTGCGCAGTTCGTCCGCGATGATACGAGCCATGACGTCTGAAGCACCTCCCGCGGGAAATCCTACAAGAATTTTAATCGGCTGATTTGGCCAATCCATAGTTTGCGCACTGACACTATTTGCAGGCCCGGTGAGTGTTAGTGCAAATATCGATGCAGCAATTAATACTCTCTTTAGCCAGGGTCGATAAATTGAGGACATGATGCAAGTCTCCTTACAGGTAATACGTTATTAGAAGTAGCCACCTTTTTCAGTAATCTCTTTGATGCTTTGACCTTCATTCACCCAGTCAAATATCTTTTTTTCATTGTTGATGATCTGTTCAGCGCGTAATAGAACGTCGTGAGCGATGTCGCGTGGAATGCAGATTACGCCATCCGCATCACCCAGAATGACATCTCCAGGTCTGACAAATACGTCGCCAATTTTCACAGGGATCTGGTAATGGGTGATAAGACAACGAGACAAACTACCATTTGGACTCTTATATCGATAAAAGATTGGAAACTCCTTTTCGAGAATCTGTCGCGTGTCGCGAATTCCGCCATCGACCATTGCGGCTTTTACACCTTTATGGATGACTGTCGCGGTCATGACGCCTCCCCATAGCGTGGCGTGTTCATCACGAGACGTGTCCCACACAACGAAGGCGTTGCGATGCAATGTATCGAGCATTTGTCCACGGAAAGTCATCTCACCGGTGATTTGCGTGTTAGGTGAACTTTTAACAGTAAATGCAATACCGGCAACAGTTTTCTTCGGGCACAGCGCTTGTAAATGATGAGGGAATGCCTGATCAAGCAAACAATGCTCACGCAGTACGTCGCATACAACTGCAGTCTGAGTGGACTCAAATCGCTCTAATAGTTCATTTTCCTCAATAGGAAACTGCGTTTCTGAAATGCTTTCACGGGTATCTATTAGTTTTTGCAAATCCATCATGCCAGCTTCACGCTGTAGTTGATTTGAATTTGAAGTTTCTATTGTGCTCATTGCGTCTCCTTTAAAAATGAAGTATCATATATGATATTAACTATCATTTATGATACATTCTAAAGAAACCTTGACTGTATTGTCAAGTTGGATAAATATGGCTGAAATCTCTGTACCTTCGCTAGAGCGCGCTATCGATTTATTATTCTTATTGGAAAAGTATCCGAAAGGTCTAAGCGCACAGGAACTGCATACCCAGAGCAAAATACCCAGAGCAACGCTGTTCCGTATACTCAGGGTATTAAGTGACAGGGGATTTATTCAACAATATGACAATACCGACGGGCTATATCAGCTAGGGCCGACCATTGCTCGTTTGGGCACTCAGGTACAGGTACCGCGCGATCTTATTTCGATTTCTACACCTTTGATTGAAGCACTCAGTGAGAAAATTGGCGAGACAGTCAAGTTAGTGATGCGTGATGGGCTCGAGGCCGTGACCGTTGCGGTTTCACGCTCAAAATTGGAAGCAAGGGTATCGAGCATGGTAGGTACACGCTTACCCTTGCATCTCGGTGTCTCTCAACGATTGTTGCTATCGAGGGCACCACAAGCTGTTGTACAGCAGGTACTCGAAGGCCTGCTTGTGAAAAAGACCTCAAAAACGATTACGGATCCTGCGCGTTTGCAAGCGAGCCTGGAAGTGCTGCGCGAGCAAAATTCCGCCAGTGGCGAGGGGGAAGGGCAAATGGGAATAGGAGCGGCCGCGGCATTGGTGAATAATGCAGACGGAAATGCTATTGCAGCATTAGTGGCTGTATACATCGCTCCGTCGAAAAGTAATCAGGAAGTTCAGAGAATCCAGCGAGCTGTTGAGCAATTTGCTCTTAAAATTTCTGCTCTAAAACCTTCGTTGTAATTGTCAGATCAGCTCCAGTTCACATATAAGCACCGCGGGAATCAAAATACGGCATTGAATTCGATTCCCGTTGCTGCCATGAGCAAAGTTGAAGGCTATTACGCCGCCTTCGCTTTCTCCGTCTCTGGCAAGCCCGTGATGCCATACTGCGACATATAATTTTCCAGCAAATCGCCGTATTTATTCAATTTCTGATCGTGCTTAATGCCGTTGATAATGGCCATAACCACAAAGCTGACCGCCGCAAAAACGGCGCCCACAGCACCCAATACGCCGGCTGCCGCGCTCACCGCGGCGGGCACACTAATAGCGAATACGCCAAGCGCGCCTTCTATGCCAGATGCAATGCCGGACATAATGCCCAGGGCACCAGATGTGATATTTATTCCGCCAGTGACTTTATCGCCTTTACGCAGGGCCTGCACACCGTCAAAAATACTGTATGCGCCAGCCGCGATACCAGCCAGATTGCCGACTGCAGCAAAGCCTTTTGATGCCCGTTCGTAATTCTTGGCGATGCTCATTTGTCGTTTGTTGTAATTCTGAGCGTCGGATACCTTAATGACATCCGCTTCATCACCCACGCCCTGAAGCAAATCCGTTATGGCCTTATTGAGTTTGACATCCAGGTCCCCCACCTTGGCTTGCACGCCTTTAATGTATGTCAGGTATCCTTTGGCACCGCCTTCTATCATTGTTGTGGCAGCCTGTATCGAGCCCGTGGCGATATCCACCATGTCTTTTTCACTCAGTTTGCCTGACCCGCCGATACCTTTGGCAATGGAAATACCGCCCATCAACAAGCCGCTGACACCGTGCATGACGCCTCTGTCGGTTGTGCCCGCGACGGCTTTGAACGCAGCGGAATCTTTGAAGAGATTCAGCTTATCAAGCGATTTTCCGCCTTGTCTGACAGTGTCCCATACGCCGCGTACGCCAGCCACAATCAGATCCGGGGTGGTAAGCTTGCCGTCCCCGTTCATAAAGAAGTCCGGATTCTGTTCGCTTACCTGCTCGATGATGCTTTTGAGTTTTTCCTCATCAAGCTTGTCGGTACCGTCTTTGCCAAATGCGGCTTTCAGGTCGTCAAAGGTCGCATCTTTAAAGACGTTATCCTGTGCGATTTCATTGAAATTCTTTTGCATCTCCTCTTCTTTGGCCTCGGTGTATTCTGCGGGCATGGTTGCGTTGAAGGTGGCCACTTCCATGGTGAAGGTACTGGTTGCCTCTTCAAAGGTCGCGCCATCGTCAGCCAACAGATCTTTATAGCGTTTGCCGGTTACCAGCTCGTCTTTGAAATAGTCCTTGAATTCATCAATATGGCCGGATTTGCCAATGGCATTTTGAATGGCCTTGGTGGCCTCTTCACCTTCGATGCCCAGCACATTCTGCATAGACTGAGCGGTTTGATGAAAGTCGGTCAGCACCGCAGGAATATTGGTTTTTCCCTTCTTGGTATTCGTTTCCCACAAATCATCGATCACATTGCCCGTGTTAATGACATCTTTGTAGGTATTCTCAAGCGCATCCTTGAGTCCTGGGTTGTTGTCAAACAAAGTTCCCAACTGCTTATCAGTATTGTCTTCCAGATATTTGGTGACGTCCTCGTCCTTGAGTTTATCTATTTTGTCTGAGATTTCATCAATGATTTCCTGGGGATCTTTGCTGCTATCCAGTTTTTTGGAAAGGGTGTCCGCATCTGCGCCTTTCCACATCCCCGCGCCATTGCCCTGGGCTACCAGGGCCTGCAGATAGGTCAGGTCCTGAATGGCGCCGGCTCTTTGTTCAACCGTGTACTTCTCCGGGTTCTTAAAGATATCGGCGTCAAGGTCACTGGTGTCTACACCGGCAGTGATGTTGGCAACGGCCACGTCACCCACGTAGTCGCTGGATTCTCTGGGGGTTGTTGGCGCATACTTATCCAGCCAGACTTCCAGGTCTTTCAGGCTGACCAGTCCATCGTGATCTTTGGTAAGGCGATCGGCTGTGGTTTCAATGTCATCAAAGGCGCCGGGCTGCAGCCAGAAATCCAGTGCTTCCTTCACCTCGTCGCTTAGCTGCGGGCTGGAGTCCCGGTAGCTTTGAATCTGGTCTTTGCTCAACAGCTTATTGGCCTCGTTCTTGCTTTTCATGATATCGAAGTACTCTCTGAGCGTCGCGCCATATTTGGCGAGCTTTTTGGACGCGTCGTCTGCATCAGGATTGGCTTTCAGAAAGTCCTTATAAAGCTTCATGTCCTCCGGTTTCTTGGCATCGGGTAGCGATTCGAAACCGTATTTCCCAACATTCTGCAGGCGTCCGGCTTCGGTATTGTTTTTGGCTTCGCCACTGCTGGTCACGCCATCGATACGAGAGTTCGATGAGGTACCGCCGGTCATGCTTTTTCCGTCGGCGTCGTACATGACGACGCGCTCCAGTATCTGGTTGGCACGGAAGGCCGCATCTGCATCCTTTTCAAAATCACCCACTTGTTCTTTCAGCATCTCGCTCAGGTCGCTTTGATTACCCAGCTCTTTGAGCAATGTCGATTCTTTGATGATGTCTTTTGCAGAACGGTTATCGTCTTTGGGCAGCTCCCACATGATGCCTTTGCTCTCGGCTGCCTTGCGGGCGTCTTTGTTGCCCGCCGCATCCTCCGCGTAACGCATTTCGCCCTTCAGGCTGGAGAAGCCTTTTTTGCCGAAGTCCTGTAATCTGGCCGCCTCTGTGTTCTCGCGGGCTTCGCCGCTATTGGTAAACCCGTCTATTTTTTCATTGTTCAGATCTTTACCCGCGATGCGGTCGCCCTTGCTGTCATAGCGCTCAACATGGGTGAGAACCTGAGCCGCGCGATAGGCCGCATCTGCATCTTTCTCGTAATCGCCAACCTGCTCTTTGAGCATGTCTTTAACACCGCTTTGGTTGCCCAGATTCTTGAGCAGCGGCGTGTCGTCTATGATCTCTTTGGCGGTTCTGTCGTCGCCTTCCTCGCGCTCCCATTTCAGCCCCAGTTTCTCGGCCTGCTTGCGCGCTTCCGAGTTGTCGGCCACCTTGTCGGAGTCGGCCGCTTTTCCTTTCAGACTGTCAAAGCCGTTTTTGCCGAAGTTTTGCAGGCGTCCGGCTTCGGTGTTATTCCGGGCTTCGCCGCTACTGGTGAAGCCGTCTATTTTTCCATTATTCAGATCCTTGCTCGCAATACGGTCACCTTTGCTGTCATAGCGCTCAACGTGTGACAGGACCAGAGCTGCACGATAGGCGGCATCCGCATCTTTTTCAAAATCGCCAACCTGCTCTTTGAGCATGTCTTTCACGCCGCTTTGATTGCCCAGGTTCTTGAGTAGTGGGGTGGCGTCTATGATTTCTTTGGCTGATCGATCGTCACCGTCCTCTCGTTCCCATTTGATGCCCAGTTTTTCCGCCTTCTCGCGGGCTTCCTTGTTATCAGCCGCGCTGCTGGTATTGACCATCTTGCCTTTCAGACTGCCAAATCCATCTTTGCCGAAGTCCTGCAAGCGCCCGGCTTCAGTGCCGTGCCTGGCTTCTTTACTACTTGTGAAACCATCGATGCGACCATTGTTGACATCCTTGCTGGCGATGCGTTTGCCGTCTTCGTCGAACATTTCAACATGGTGCAAAACCTGATCGGCTCGATAGGCGGCGTCAGCATCTTTTTCGAAATCGCCCACGCGATCTTTCAGCATGTCCTTCACACCGCTTTGATTGCCCAGATTCTTGAGTAGTTCGCTATCCTCAATAATATCGTCGGCTGAACGTTTATCCGATTTTGGCCGTTCCCATTGGATCCCAAGGTCTTTGGCTTCCTGGACTGCGCTATTCCAGGAGTCACCGGAATCTGTGTTTTTAGTTGACGTGTCTGACTTATCAAGGGCTTTAACGCTCATGGCAGGAGTACCTGATAGGAGAAGGTTAAGAGTATGGGAAGTTAGGCATCTAAACATTTTTTGATGAAACGCGTGTGACGGATCATAAAAAAATCGCTATGCTGATGAGCGATTGCTGGTGGTTATATTTGTTGTGAGCCGCTGTAGCAAACGGGTCTGAGCGAATTCTGACCTGTAGATTTAGTATTTTGTGGTAATTAAATGTGACATAAGTAATGACATTTGAAAATTGCATATGTAATTACGCAGCCAAATTCACTGGCGGACAGAATCGCCTTCAAGCAATCGTTCGAATACTATATCGAGTATTCAATTGCAATACTGCTTGGCCAGACGGTGCCATGTGGCTGAATCTCGTGTCTTTCAGCCCTGCAAAGCAGGCATGACCAGTTCCGACACGATCTGTGTGCCCTCCGGTGTCGCCCAGCTGCCTGTCAGTTCTGCGATTACCTGGTTGGTGCTGGTCATCGTGGCACCGTTCTTCTCCATTCGACGCAGAGCCATGTCGTCGCCGAACTTGCTGGGTGATGCACCGGCATCGGCGACCACTTGCACCTCGTAACCGTCGCTCAATAGGCTGAGGGTGGGATAGACCGTGCAAACGTCGTTGGTTACGCCGGCGATAATGAACCTCTTGCGTCCAGTAGCCTTGACTGCTGCAGCGAAGTTCTCATCTTCCATTGCATTGACGATGCCCAGTCGCTTGACGCGGGCGGCGAATTCCGCTGGCAGAATGGTTTCCAGCTCGGAAAGCAAGGGCCCTTGTGCGTATTCCTCCATACTGGAAGTTAGAACGACTGGCATCTTTAGGATTTTTGCTGTTTTGGCAAGCATGAGTGCGTTGCGTTTCAACTCTTCGAAAGGCATGGATTTAGCCCAGCCCATCGTACCCACCTGATGGTCGATAAGAAGCAGGGCGGCGTTGTCGGCAGTAAAGCGTTGGTAAGGCATGGTGATACTCCTTTTAGCTAAATAATGACGTTACTCAGGCAGCCTGGGCTTCGCTCAGGGTCGGGTAATCTGTATAGAATTTCTCTGTGCCGCCAAAGAATCCCTCGCGCTGCGGTTCGTTCATCGCTGCGTTAGCCTTCAGTCGTTCCACGAAGTCCGGATTTGCCAGCACCATTGCGCCATAGGCTTCCAGATCGGCCAGGCCCGAGGCCACATCGGCACCAATCTGTTCGCGTGGGCGGCCCGGGCGGTTCAGGATCAGTGTTCCGGTCCAGAGCTTGCGGATGTCGGCCAGCAACGCTTCGTTGCCCTGGTGCATTACATGCACATAGGCCAGACCCAGTTTGTTGAGTTCAGCGACCAGATAGCGGTACAGGTCGGAGCCTTCCTCACCTTCATCGATGCCCCACATTGTTGTGCCGGGCGACAGGCGGATGGCCGTGCGGTCAGCGCCAATTTCCTTCACGATGGCAGTTGCAATTTCAATGGCGAAGCGGGCGCGGTTCTCGATAGACCCACCGTATTCGTCGGTGCGTGTGTTTGCGCTGGGCGCGAAAAATTGCTGAATCAGATAGGCATTCGCGCCGTGAATTTCGACTCCATCGGCGCCGGCTTCAATGGCACGGCGGGCAGCGAAAGCGAAATCGGCAACCGTCTGGCGCACTTCTTCTGTGGTGAGTGTGCGTGGCACCGGAATATCCTGCATCCCCGTAGCGGTAAACATGCCCGTACCCGGGGCGATAGCGGAGGGAGCAACGCCCTGACGGTGATGTGGCGTATTGTCCGGATGAGACATGCGGCCAGCGTGCATGAGCTGGATGAATATGTGACTGCCCCTGGCATGCACGGCTTCAGTTGTCTGCTTCCAGCCGACGACATGCGCATCGGTGTAAATGCCCGGCGTGGTCAGATAGCCCTGGCCGTCATCAGAGGGCTGTGTGCCTTCGGTAATAATCAGGCCGACACTGGCACGTTGCGCATAGTAGGTGGCAGCCAGTTCGCCCGGCGTGCCGTCCGGCTGAGCACGGCTGCGGGTCATTGGGGCCATCACCAGACGGTTTTGCAGGGTGTATCGGCCAAGGTGAACGGAATCAAATACAGTTGTCATTTTCAAGTCCTTGAATGCGGTAGTGAATGAGCAGATTAAGGACATTATTATTTATTTCTTTATCGGAATAAATATGGTATTTTGAAGAACATTGATCCGTTTGTGGAGCAATTGGAATGGACAATTACTTGAGAGACATGGCGTTGTTCGTCGAAGTTGTCAAAGCCAGGGGCTTTCGCAGCGCGGCGGACGCCATAGGGATACCGAATTCGACTCTGTCACGTCGGATTACCGAGCTGGAAAAATCGATAGGATTGCGACTGCTGCATCGCACGACGCGCAAGATCGAGTTGACTGAAGCCGGTCAGATCTACTTCGAACGATGTAAGCGCATCGTTGATGAGGCGCGTCTGGCGCACGAACAGCTTGGCGAGATGCTTGCTCAACCCAGCGGCGTACTGCGCGCCTCGCTGCCGGTAGACTTTGCAGTAACCTACCTTGCACCATTAATTGCCGAGTTCTCCCGCCTTTATCCCGGCATTACCTTCGACTTCGACCTCACGCCGCGCCGGGTCGATCTAGTTAGTGAACCCTTCGACGTCGCAATCCGCATGGGCCAACCCGAAAACTCGCAACTGATCGCACGGCCATTGGCTACGCTTACGCCGTATTTGTATGCCTCACCCGGTTATCTTAAGCTGTCTGGCGAGCCGAGTGTACCGGCTGAGCTGGAGCAGCGTGAGTGCTTCAACATACAGCCGGCGGGTACGTGGACGCTACACGACGGCAGGCAAACCGCGACGGCGGCGGTCGGCGGCCGTTTCTCGCTCAACAGCGTTGGTATGCTCCGCCGTCTGGCAACACTTGATTTAGGCATCATCCTGCTGCCGGAAGAAATCGTCGCTGATGAATTGGCTAGTGGAAAGCTGCAGCGCATCATGCCCCAATGGCATGGAACGCCGCAGCCGGTCTACGTGTTAACCGAAACGCGTTTGCTGCCGGCAAAGACGCAGCGCTTTATTGAGTTTTTGCGGGAACGACTTGGGCGATAGGAAGGGTGATATAGAATTGCCTGGCGCAAAAACAAAAACTAACGGAGTCAAAATATGTTTAAGCTGAGTAAGACGTGTTCGTTACTGTTGGCCGCTATTTTATTGGGTTTTCTTCCTTCAATATCGAGCGCTCAAAATGTGCTTAATGTGGTATGCAAAGGCGGCCTGATTGACGATAGCGTACTTCATTCTCTATACCGCTTAAGCGATGATATCCAACTTGGAAAAATGACATTAAAACTGCCAAATGAGTGTATGGAGACGTTTGAAATTGAATTGAATGATAAAAAAAGGGTTGTAGAAAATCCTTATGTTGCCGCGTTGAAAATGGTCTCCGGGAAAATCACTATTTCTGATTTTGCTGACAGGATTAAAGACCCTGATGGTGATTTGGGTGCGTACACCGCAGTCAATAGAGTGTCTGTCGACGATCCTATGGTGACTTATTTGCGAATTGGGTGTGGGCGGAATAGAAAATGTGTATCGGCAGTTTTAAATTCTATTGATGGATTTCATCCTGAAAAGAGCCCACGATTCTGTGATTTTGCACAACACGTAGATGTGAGTGTTATTGAATATTTTAAATCGAGTAGTTTTTTGCCTCTGCCTGTTTACTGTATGTCCCGTAGCGCATTAGGTGGCAATCGTTCCATTCCGGCAAAAGACGATTGGTTTATGGCATTTGAGAAATTGGGAGAATAACAAGATCCGGAGAGCTTTCCTAAACAACGGTTTCCTTTGGTTAACGGTAACGCTGGGATGAAAGCGCGTACGAGGCAGAGCAGCCGGGGATACACAATTGTATTCTGTGGCGAGACTATTCGAAGTGGCGTGAGGATAAGCATCTTTTCCTCTTTTTTCTTTCAGACTACAGCTACCAGATCCAATCCAGGCGAGCGCTTACTGCCGTGTAAATAGAGGACTTTCAGCGGGTATTGTCTGCTTAAAGATCAGTTGTGCTATTTGTGATAGGTATACTGATGCTTTCCACCGGGATATTCCACGATGCGCCTTTCAATTATTCTTGTCAGCCTGATCGCCTGCCTGCCGCTGTCTGCGCAGGCCAAGCGCCTTGCCCTGCATGTGACACAAGCCAACGTTTTTAACGATGCTCAGACGGACACGCGAGGTGTTGATGTTCAGATTGATGAAAAAAGCCAGATGCTAATGGCAGGGTTCACGGACAAGCTCGTTGGCAAGACGGTATACATCAGGGTAAACAATATCTTGTTATTGTCACCCACTGTACGAGGCCCCATCAGTGGCGCCGGCCTTAGATTGAGCACCGCAGATGATTTTGACGGTAAATCACCAGAAGAAATAGCGAAAATAATTCTGGATCGAAAAACGATCACCATCGACGATAAAGGCTAGGATGCTGATGCCGAAGGCTGGTTCCTAAATTAACTCAGACCTCCTCGGTATGACGTTGGATCGAAATACGTGGCCTGGCGCTCAACCGGCCCGCGATACGCAGCGAACATCCTTAGAAACCTGGCGCTTCACATCTCACTCAGCTACTGAGTGCTCCCCAAACAATACGCCGATCGCCCAATCTCGGCCTGATCGCCGCTTGCTGACTACTGGCTGCAAAATCACAAAAGACATTAAAAGCCGCTTTGACGATATGGCGAATTATTCACGCCCGGTAAAAATGTCAGGTATCAGTCAGTATTGCTTATTTATAATTTAATGTAATAAGTATATGAGATTCAGATATTAAGAGATGGAAAAAATGCTGGATTTTTCTCTTTCTACAGCGATAAAAAAGGCGGGGGACGCACAATGAACAACACACTATATTGTCATAAAATCTGCAGGCGGCTGCTATTTGCCTGTTTACTACCAGTCTCTTGGACCGCACACGGTGCAGACAGTGAACAGATCAAGCAGGGTAGCGAGATTGCACTCAAGGGCGCGAGTGGCCAACCGGCTTGTGTCAGTTGTCATGGCGCCAAGGGGGAAGGCTTGCCGGCAGCAGGTTATCCCTTTCTGGCCGGTCAGCCCGCAGAATATTTGTCTCAGCAACTAATGCATTTCGCCGACGGTTCGCGCAAGCAACCGATCATGCAGCCGATGGCCAAGGCGCTTTCAGAAGCGCAGCGCGCCGCCGTGGCGGCCTATTATGCCTCTTTGCCGCCGGTTATTGACAAGAAAGCACTTGCCGAGAGATCCGAAACGTATCCTACGGAAAACAAAGGAGCATGGCTGGCATATCGCGGCAGTGAGAATCCATACATTCCGGCTTGTGTGCAATGCCATGGCCCGGGTGGTATCGGTGTCGATCCCGTCTTTCCTGCGTTGTCCGGGCAACCGGAGCAGTATTTGAAAACGCAGTTGGCGGCCATGAAGTCTGGTGACAGAGGTGAAGATACTCACAAGCTGATGACGCATTTGGCGAAGAATCTGAGTGATGAACAGATTGCCCAGGTAAGCGCTTACTTTGCAACTGCAATATTGCAGCCCGTCGCCAAGGCAGACGCCCAGCAGAAAGGAGAGGCCAAATGAAAAGGAAAACAACAACGTTTGCGGCTAGCGGGTTGCTGACTGCGGCCTTGCTGGCGCTATCGGTAAATATGGCCCATGCGGCAGAGGCCGAATCCTTTTCTCCTCCTGCGCCGGATTCGATTCCGAAGAACGAATTTGGCGATATGGTACGCACGGGACAGGATTACTTTATGCATACCTCAGAGCTGCTTCCTGATTATGTAGGTAATTCCCTGAACTGCGTGAACTGCCACCTGGATGCAGGACGCCGCGCCGATTCGGCGCCAATGTGGGGGGCTTATGTTGTCTATCCCGCCTATCGCGCGAAAAACAGCCACGTCAATAGTCTTGCCGAACGTCTGCAGGGATGTTTCCGATTCAGTATGAACGGGAAGGCTCCCGCCGCGGATTCTAAGGCCATTCTGGCAATCACCACCTATATGTACTGGCTGGCCACCAAGGCACCTACCGGCGTCAAGCTGGCAGGACAAGGCTACAAAAAACTGGCGAAACCAGAACAGGGAATGGATCTGGAGCGTGGCAAGCAGGTCTTCATGGCCAATTGTGCGGTTTGTCATGGCGAGAACGGAGAAGGGCGCAAGTCTGCTGGGAAAACGGTATTTCCTGCACTTTGGGGCGACGATTCATTTAACTGGGGTGCGGGCATGCACCAGATTCCCAACGCTGCCGGTTTCATAAAAAGCAATATGCCACTTGGCAATCCCGGCACACTTACCGACCAGCAGGCCTGGGATGTGGCCTATTTCATGAACTCGCATGAACGCCCTCAGGACCCGCGCTTTACCGCGGATGTGGAAACAACCCGCAAGAAATATCACGATGGTGGTGACAATCTTTACGGTCAAAAGATTAATGGTGTTCTTCTGGGCGAACACTCCGTCGCGCCGGGCGGGTGGTTGAAGCAGTCGATGGAGAAATCGGAAAACTGATTCGTCCTGCAATGGTCCTTGCGGCCGTGCCGGTGGGAATATAAGAAAGGAAATTGGCCGCTATGCGTTGTTTGGCATAGCGGTTGTTTTTTATTGCGTTTGCGATGGCCCGTGCTGTCTGCGCCAAGCGCCAGAGTGTCATACATGGCCTCTTTTATGCCTCATTTTGCACCATCTCTCTGATTCTGGTTGAGTTAATACACTCACGGCCATTAGAAAACGATAAATTCTCTTTAAATAACGAATAATGATCATTTATAAACGGACGATTAACGTTGTGTTAACGGTAATTTATATAGTGAATAAAAATATTGTAAATTTTATAAAATAGAATTATATTCGTTATTCAAGATAGTTAGCTATTTGTTTCCAGTAGACCGAACAAGGCGCAAGGACATTGAGAATAACGTTATGAAAATCGAAACGACATTTATCGCGGATAATTCGGAGTGGGCGTCACAATGCAGTCGCCAGCCCGACAAGCTACACTTTCCCATCACCGAAAATCCAGCCAGAATCCTGAGCAATGCTTGGGTCAATGCGGAATACAAGCACATGGTCGTGGCGGGCGATGCGGCATCGTTGGCGGCTCAGCCGGGCCAGTTTTTTCATCTGAAATGTCCGGGAACGGAAGTAGACCAGCCTTATCTGCGTCGACCAATGAGTCTTTATGGTGTCAATCCTTCAGCGGGCACTGTCGAATTTCTGTACAAAGTTCAAGGTATGGGCACTCGCGGCCTGGCTACCCTGGCCGAAGGTGATTGTCTGGATATGCTGGGCCCGTTGGGGCGCGGTTTTGAGATACCTGATACAACCAGGCATGTATTGATGGTGGCCCGCGGCGTTGGGTTGGCGACGTTGACGCCACTTGCATCGGCGGCGATTGCGTTGGGTGCGAAAGTAACGGCGATGCTCAGTGCGCGTTCTCCCGAGCTGATTATGTCAAAAGAGCGGCTTACCGGCGCGGGTGCAGACGTCATCGCGGTAAGCGATACCGAAGGCAATTCCGCTGTGCCGGAGTTAGAGGCCCTGATCCGTCGTTTACATGCGCAAACGCCTGTTGATTTTATGACAACCTGTGGCTCGAATCGATTGCTCAAACTATTGCAGTCTTTGTCGAAAGAGCTGGGTGTCACCGGGCAGATTGCGATGGAACAACACATGGGATGTGCTGTTGGCATGTGTTATGCCTGTGTTCGGCCATTCAGACAATCGGCCGATAGTGAGGAACTCAGCTATAGGCGAGTGTGCTGGGACGGCCCGGTATTTCCTTTGGAGGAGGCACTGACATGGTAAACACAACCGTTAAGATTGGATCTCTGGAATTGGCAAACCCTGTAATGCCGGCATCAGGCACATTTGCTGAAGGGATGGCGCAGATTATCGATATCAATCGCCTGGGCGCCATCGTTACAAAGACCATTACCTCAGATAAGCGCCAGGGTAATCCTCCTCCCCGCATTGCCGAATTCAGGAACTCGACACTTTTCTCTATCGGTATTCCCAGTAAAGGGGCCGATTACTATATTGAAGAAACCGTTACATTTTATCGCCAATACACGCCGCCACTGGTGGCCAGTATTTCTGCCGACTCCATCGATCAGTTTGGTGAACTTGCCGCCAAGATCAGCGTACCGGGCGTTCAGGCAATAGAGGCGAACATATCGTGTCCTAATCTGAAAAAAAACGGTCAGGCCTTTGGTATGGATGCCGAAGCAACGTATCAGGTGGTGCGAGCCATGAAAGCGGCCACGCAGGTACCCATCTGGCCCAAGATGACGCCCAATGCCGCCAATATTGTTGAAATCGCCCTTGCCGCACAGGAGGCGGGGGCTGACGCGATTGTGGTATCCAACGCATTGCTTGCCATGGCAATTGATGTCGACACATTCCTGCCTAAAGTTGCCAATGTGATGGGTGGTATTACCGGCCCGGCCATGAAGCCCATCCTTTTGCGCATGGCCCATCAGTGTGCTCAGGCAGTCGATATTCCCGTGATTGGATGCGGGGGTATTGAAAGCGCCGAAGATGCGATCGAATATCTGCTTGCGGGTGCCAGCGCCGTTCAGGTTGGTACCGCTAACTTCGTCTCGCCCAATACCATGCTTCAGGTGATAAACGATATTATTGCGTTTTGCGAACGCCGTGATATTTCCCATGTATCCGAGCTGGTGGGGGCGATGCGCCATCATGAACCGATACGTTTCGAAGGTGTGAACTCCTTTTGAGCGCTTATGGGCGGTTAGTAATATTGCGCATGAAATAAAGACATGCATTCTTCAATTTTGATCAACCAGGTAATATTCATGAATTTCGTACATATTCTTACCTTTCGCAGTGCTGATGCCGCTAGCCGAATCAGCGCAGACGATGAACAAAGTCTTCGTTCCTTCATCCTTGACTCTCCCGGTCTGCTGCGGGCGCATTTCCATACCCCGTCAGCCGCGAAAGACTACTATACAGACGACGGTCACTCCCCGGTATTTGTAGTAGAAGCCTATTATCAGGAGTTGCAGCAACTGGAAACAAACCTGGCCGAAGATGGCTATCTGCAAGGTCTGAATGATCTGGGTCAATGGCCAAGCCTGCAGGCCTGTGAATGTGAGCACCAGGTGATGATGAGTCGTCCGTTTCCAGTGCTTGAAGCCCGTGAGGATCTGTTGGACTCGCAGCAATGCAGTTATCTGGTGCATTATCCAGGCGAAGCCGAGGATTTCTTCAGTTGGCTGAATTATTACCTGAGCCATCACCCTCAGATTATGAAGTTTTTTCCAGGCATTCGCGCTATCGAAATTTACACGAGAGTAGACTGGATCGATGCGCTTTCGTGGCAGAGAGCCAACTATATGCAACGCAATAAATTGGTATTTGACTCTCCTGACGTTCTTACTGCGGCGCTCAACTCACCGGTTCGGCACGATATGCGCGCCGATTTTGAGAAATTCCCGGCCTTTACGGGAGAGAATAGGCATTTTGCCATGTTGACGACATCGGTCACGAAATGAGTTGGTTTAGTATCAGAGCAAAGATCTGCGCGTCTGGGTATGGAATGCCCAGGCGCCAGGAAAAAGGCAAGCGCATCAGTGCTTGCCTTTTTTTGAATCGAACGTCTGTTTAGTAGTGCGTACTGATTGCTGCAGTGGAACTGCCTGTTGTACCGATGGGCGATGGGTAGAAATGAGTGTGAGGGCGTAAATGTAATGGAAAGAGCATTACTGACTCTTCAATCGTAGGCGCCCTCAAGCAATCTGCCAAAGCCGATCGGGCGCTGTTCTATATTCAGTAAGCGTAAGCAGTGCCAGAGCAGCGCCTGGTTGCTCGTGATGACAGGCTTTCCCATGCGCTCCATTTCTTTAATAACACTGCTTATTTGAATGCCTGCACAACTGATGAGTAGTACATCCGCATTACTGGTGTCCAGCTGTTGACTCAGTTGAGCCCAATGGGAAGCGGAATAGCTGCCTTGCTGCACTGGAGTGGTGCATGGATAGGACAGTTGTGATACAACTTCTATACCATTTTCATTTAAGAATTTAATCTCCATATCCACAACTTCTTTTGGATATGGAGTCATTAGCGCAACACGTCTGGCTGGTACCGCGGCTAAAGCAGCAAGGATGGCATCCGTTGTTGTCACGCTGGGCCTGTCGGTGGCAGAGGAGATACGCTGGTTGATTGATTGCGCGCCCACTGCCATGCTTGCTGCAGTGCAGTTCATTGCGATGAGTGCTACATCTGCGGTTGCGAGTAGTTTGCTGTGATATTCCACATTTTCAATCAACTCTTTGTCACTCTCCAGCGAGGTAGAGCTAAATGGCAAACGGGTTGTAATGAATTGCACGCCTGAGGGCGCCATTAACTGAATTTCGAAATCGCATAAGCCGCCGGATGGGTACAGATGTCCGATGCGTGCGATATGTCCAAAACCTAAGCTCATGCTGAATCTTTCCTTTTGCCCCTGGCGGATGATAGGGGCCTGGTTCGTTTTAACGGCCGTCGCCAGAAGGGGCGGCCGATCTGTTTCTTATGTTCCCGTGGTGCCGGCAGGTACGCGTGAACCAAATGCTTGCTTGGGCGTAGTCGACCCCTCTGGTGACGACTCGGTTTGGCCTGCAGGCGTGGCTAATACTGCAATTGCAGCGGCGATGGCTGCGAGCGCGAAGATCGCAAAATTCCAGAGGTGGCTGACATTCAGTCCTGCGACATAACCACCCAGAATTGGGCCGGTCATGGCACCGAACCTGCCTACCCCAACGGCCCAACCCGTAGCAGAGGCGCGGGCATAGGGAGCGTAGTAATTGGTAATATAACCCAGCAATACAAGCGCGGCGGCAATACTGCCGAATCCGGAGAGTGCGACGAGTATATAGTTCACCCACAACGGGTTGTTCAGGGACAATGCAAAAATTGAAGCAGCGCCGATCACAAAGGCGCCACTGATCGTTTTGCGCGGCCCCAGCTTGTCGGAGATGCGTCCAATGACGACACCGCCAATTGCTGCAGCAAGATTGAATACAGCAAAAAACGATAGGCTGGACCCCAGGTCATAGCCAGAGCTACGCATAATTTGGGGCAGCCAGGTACCCAAGCCTGACACCACCAGGATGGCCGCAAACTGCGCAGACCACAAGCAGATCGTACCGCGTAGGTTTTTGCCGGAAAATACTTCGAGCAATATCTCTCTGATCGGGTGCTTGACTTCGGCATTTCGATTTGTTGTCGCGGGCAGCGTTACGCCAAGCCGTTCCGAAAGTCGCTCAGCCTTCGCGGTATGACCTTTCCATACGAGATACTCAAGTGACTCGGGTAGCCAGTAACACAATATCGGCACAATAAGCAGTGGGGCGGCGCCAATCAGAACAATGGTGTGCCAGCCGTATTCTTCCATGAAGGCGATGCCCGCCAGTGCTGCGACGACAGCGCCGATAGGGTAGCCCGAATACATGATTGCAAAGTTCAGATTGCGTCGCCCAGGCGGCGAGTATTCCACAGTGAGTGCTGCTGCGACAGAGATCACGCCGCCCAATCCCAGGCCGCCGATAGCGCGCACAAGCGCGAATATTTCAGGTGTTGGCGCCCATGCGGCAAATAGCATGGAAACCGAAAACAGGATGACACAGGCAATGAGCAGTTTCTTGCGTCCATACAGGTCGCTCAGGGGACTGATAAAATAAGCGCCGATGAGCGTGCCGGCCAGCGCTGCACTGCTCAACTGGCCAATTTCCATCGGCGTTAACCGCCATTGAGGATCATTCATTAATGCTGGAACAATCGTGCCCATGATGCCTATGTCGTATCCTTCTGCCAGGATCGTGATCCAGCAGAGAATAAGGACGAGTATCGAGGTTTTAGGGGGCACGACACCGGAGGGTTCCGCAGTGCTCGGGATATGCATAAAAAACTCCTGGGTGTGTATTCATCAAAATAAAAAGGAACGCGCCATAAGGTGCGTGATAGTACAAACTGAATATTTAATAAAAAGTATCATTCATTTTTAAATCAATAAATATCCGTATAAACCCTGTGTTGATGAAAGCGGCCGATTGCGTTCGCCGGGCGCATGCACTGCAAGCGCGCAGCAATCGCTACGGGTATGTTCAATTGTGGTGCGAAGGCAATTGCCAGGAGGGGAGGATGTGTTTGCCCGAGGTCGATTCAAAGCGCTTCATGACGGATATACGAGTAGCGGCTAAAAGCACCTTGCGGCCACTACTTAACGTGTTCTCCAGGATGGGTTCGCGGCAAACGGCAGAGAGGAATGGATTCCATCTCTGGTCGAAACGTCAGGCATACGGGTTGTCTATCGGTCCGGCTTATTCAGACGGTCTGAGCTTTTTTTTTGTTGAGCCGTTGCGTGTTTTGGGTGAGGTTTCCGGGAGATCACTTGCGGACGCACCCAGTAGCAGGTCGGTCATCAGATTGGCAATCGCATCCATGTCACGCTTGTCATCCATGCGTCCATTGATGGCAAATCCGTCATAAGCCATCCAAAGCACATGTGCGAGCAGATCGTTTTGTGCGATGTGAATGCGCTCAGGAGGCAGGCATTCGAGAATGAGCTCGGTAATGGCGCTTTCGCATTGACTCAACAGGTTGTTGGGTTTCAGCGTCTGACGGGGTGCGGTAGAAAGCGCTTCAATCATCGCGTTGGCAAAAGAATGATCTGCTGCAGGAATGTCTTCCCATAAGCCCAGGAAAATACGTTGCAGGCGGGTGCGGGCCGTTGGAAATTTGCGGACAGACTCTCTTAGCAGATCGATGCGAGCAAGCAGCCACGGGGTATAGATTTCGTAAAAAATCAACAGCTTAGAATCAAAGTAGATGTAGATGTTGGCCACGGTCATGCCAGCGGTACGTGCGAGCTCCGCCATCGTCGTGGCTGTATAGCCTTTACGACAAAACAAATCGAACGCGGCAGCAAGGATGGCCTGACGTACTTCTTCCTTTTTTACCTGTGGCACAAAAAAAACTCCTCAATAGTATTCCCAGATGAAAGCGAGTCGATTTTAACCGCTAGCAAGCAATGAGACAGGTATTTGGGTCTGGCAGCGAACAAGTGCCTATTTTCCTGTAGCGCTGCAAGGCCGTAATTTTTCGGGACAAATGGTGTCTTGATTAACTTGATTCAGTGTTTACCCTAGTCTCAAATCGGACAAATCACATTAAAGCCACTTGACGCATGTTAATTTTAAAAATAGAATTGCATTCATTATTAAATGAATAAAATCGCTTTAACGGCTTTCAAAGGACGCAATGATGACAACCCAAGAGACTTTCTTTACTGATCGGTACCCGGAATTAGGCAAAGGTCCAGTCCCGGTCGAGCCCTATATTTCACCGGAATATTACGAGCGTGAAAAAGAGCAGATTTTCAAGAAAACCTGGCTTCAAATCGGTCGCGTGGAAGAGATTCCCAATGCAGGTGATTTCTTCGTCAAAGAACTTGAAGTCTGCGACACCGAAATTATCGTGGTGCGTAATAAGCAGGGCGAAATCAATGCATTTCATAATGTATGTGCACACCGCATGAATCAGATCATGTATGAAAAATGCGGAAACACCCGGAAATTCTTTTGCAAATTCCACGGCTGGGCTTATGACCTGAACGGAAATCTGACCGGCGTCCCTGAAGAAGAGTGTTTCTTCGATCTGGACCGCAAGGAATATGGCTTGTCTCAGGTGTCCTGTGAAGTGTGGCAGGGTTTTGTCTTTGTGAATATGCAGCGAAATCCCGAGCAGTCCCTCAGCGAATTCATGCGCCCGGTCTTTGCAGATATCGAGGGTTATCCATTCGATAAGCTCACTTGCGGATTCCAATGGACCAGTGTGGTTAACTGCAACTGGAAACTGGCGCTCGACGCGTTTCAGGAGGCATATCACGTTGCCTATATTCACGGAAAATCTATTGCAGATGCAATTGATAAAGGCGACGGTGGCAGCATGCGTCCGCTGGACGCCATTTGCGGTGACCTGCACCGGCGTCTTTCGCTTGCCGGCAACCAGAAATCAGTTTATGGCAACCCTAAAGCCGTGACTAGCGGTGGTGCTGCTGCTGCAGAAGCGCTGTCGGAGTCGGGTGGTCAGCGACCCATTGCCGCTGCGGCACTCCGCGCCGGCATGGGCAGTGCACGACACCAGTTTCCGCTGGACGCGCTGCCTGAAGGTGTTAACTGGACCAAAAGCAAAAACTGGTTATTTGATATTAATGTGATCTTTCCTGATTTCTATGTATCGCTGCGTCCGAATTACTACCAGGCCTACACGTTCCGCCCGATCGCTCACAACAAAATTCTGTTCGAAGGCCGTGTGTATTACCCCGAGATGACAACGGCCGGTGGCCGATTCTTCCTGGAGTATATGAAAGTGGTGTTACGTGATGTGCTTCTGGAAGATATGAGCACACTGGAGCGCACCCAGGCCGCAGCAGAGACAGGCGCCAAGCGCTTCATGATTCTGCAGGACAGCGAAATACTGGTGCGGCACGGAGCCCACGTTGTGGATCGTTTGCTCACCGAGGCACAGGCGGCCTAACACTAAGGAATAATCATGGAAAAAAAGATCAATATTGATGGGCTAAAAGGCAATCGTCCGGTTACGTTGCCAGAACAGTTTTCATCTCTTAACGACTATAAACAATGGGCTCTGGCAACAGAGACCCTGCGTAACGATATGCGCCACCGTTCGTCCATGCAGGATATCGAGGCGTTCTCTCAGGCAATGCTTGCGCAACTGGATGACGCACTTGCCTATCTGGATACCTTTGAGCAGGAGCCATTGCCGGAGCAAGCGCAGGCTTTGATGAGCATGGTGCTCGCGCTCGCGGAAGTCGCCCCGGCGATTGAGTTCTATGGACAGCAGGCAGTGATTGATGGCTTCGATCCGCGTCGCTTTATTGCCGATTCCGCTTTCAAACTCGCGCCTGCATTGTAGGTCAGGTGATTCATTTTCAGGAGGTAAACAATGCCTAAGTGTCGTGTCTTTGCCATCGACCATAATCTCAAGGAAGTGGTTGCTGATGGTCTATATATGAAACACATGTTCGGAGAGAGCATGAGCGTGGCGGTAGTCAAGTTTGTCGAAACCGCGGGTAAAAATCTGCCGGCCAAGGCGCACAATCATGGTGAAGAAGCGTCGCTCCAGTTTTCCGGCGCCTGTTCCGTATTCGAAGGCATGGGTGTGTCCGGGGACCGGGAGAACGTCATGGAGCAGGGTGATGCGCTGATTATCCCGGCCGAGCTAATGCATTACGGCAGCAACCGTTTCGAGCCCGAGGGTATAAGCATGCGGCTGAACGTCGTGACCCCGGCACGCAAGGAGTACGGAGCAGAAGATACCGTTCCATACTATCCGCTGGCTGATCGGGAGGGCGCAAAATGAGTCACGTCCCGGAGCAGCAAGCGTTGACAGAAAATACGGAGAAGCATTGCCAGGCCGTCTCCGTTGCCGGTCATACAAATACATCTTCAGCTGTCGCCCGCTCCCGGGGTGATGCCTTCGATGTATCGATTCACACCATGCAGGTCGGGGAGACGGTCACTTGTGAGGCACTGGTGGCAGGTGAAGAGGTGGGTGCTGTCCTGAGCGGGCAGTTTACGATAGTGGCCGCCGATGAACATTACCAATTGTCCAGAGGCGAAGGCATCATTATTCCTCCGGGCGCCGCGCGTACCTGGACCTGTGATTCAGCCGAAGGTCGTCTATACCGCGTGGTCAATCGAGCCAGTCTGGAGAACCAAAGCGGAGCTGCGCTATGAGTACCCGGGAGCATGTGGTCGTGGTCGGCGCGGGGCATGCTGGTGGTCGGGTCGTACAGCATTTACGCTCACTGGGCTTTGCCGGGCAATTGACGTTGATAGGTGATGAGCCACATTTGCCATACGAACGGCCAGCCTTATCCAAGGAAGTCCTTAAGGGCCAGCGTCAGATTGATGAGCTGGCGCTCGCGCCTGCTGCTTTCTGGAGTGACGAAAGCCAGGTTCAATACGTGAGTGGTAAGGCCAGCTCACTGGATTCTGAAAAAAAGCGGCTTGTGCTTGAAGGTGGCCGTGAGCTTGAGTTCGACAAACTGGTCGTGGCAACAGGCGGACGGGCACGATTGCCACGGATACCCGGTGCGACATTACCCAATGTGTTTACCTTAAGAACGATAGAGGATAGTCTTGCCCTTCGGTCCGCGATCGAAAGCGCCAGCAATGTCGTTGTTGTGGGGGCGGGTGTCATTGGCATGGAGGTGGCTGCCAGTGCCCGGCAGATGGGGGCAAATGTTACCGTTCTGGAAGCAGGTGAGCATGTGCTGGCCCGCTGCCTGCCTCGTTCAGTAAGTCAGTGGCTACGGTCGGTGCACGAAGATAAGGGTTGTGTCATCCGTACCGGAGTACAGGTCAACGCCATTGTGCCGACATCGGACGCGCTGAGTGTCGAGATCGCGCAGGGTGACGACCACGCCAGCATAGCCGCGGATCTGGTGCTGATTGCCGTTGGCATCGATTGTGCCGTGGACTTTCTTGAAGGCTCGGGCATTGCCAATGCAGATGGTATTCCCATTGGGGTTGATTGCACCAGTCCGGTCGCTCCCTGGTGTTATGCGGCTGGCGATGTGGCATTGACCTATCACCCGATGTACCAGCGTCATGTGCGTCAGGAAACCTGGCGTAATGCTGAAAATCAGTCGCTTGCGGTTGCCCAGTTCATTATGGGTCGCAGCGAACCGTATCAGGAAACCCCCTGGATGTGGACCGATCAGTTCGATGCCAATATTCAGGTGCTTGGCTTTCCTCTGGCGGGGGCACAGGACATTGTTCGCCGCGACGCCGATGCCAATCCGTCTGCTGTTCTGATGATGCGTGAAGAGCGGTTGATAGGCGCTGTGCTGATCAATCGTGCCCGGGACAGGAAACATCTGGAGCCACTGGTAAGGGAGTCGGCGACAATTTCGGCTGAGCGCGCAGCAGACAGCAGCATTCCTTTTAAAGCGCTGCAATCATGAATGTTCAGGACCTGCAATCACGGCTGGCTCGCCTGGAGGCTGTCGAGGCTATTCGTGCGCTCAAAGCGCGTTATGGTGCTCTGGCGGATGCCAAATATACTCCGCATTATCAACGTCTTGAAAGCGAAGCGCTCAGGCAGGTTGCCCACGAACAGGCCATGTGTTTCACCGAGGATGTGGTATGGGCCGGCGGTGACGGGTTTGGCGGTGATATTTGCGGTCGCGAACAGTTGACGCAGTGGTTCATGCGGTCGCCGTGGCGCTTTGCCATGCATTATTACACCAGTGCGCATATTGATGTAAATGATAATCAGGCAAGTGCCGCCTGGCGCCTGTGGCAACTGGCGCTGCGTGAAGATGATGGTGATGTCATCATTCTGGGCGCAACCACAACAGAGCGTTACCGGCTAGAACAGGATCAGCAGTGGCGTTGCTGCTTTATGCAATTCGAACAATTGCATATGTGTTCACTGGGGCTGGCATCGCTGCCATTGGCTCAAAACCTTGCTGCGCTGGATGCTCTGGTGTCTTCACGTGCGCATACCGCATCAGCCAATCCATTATTCAACCACTCTATTACCGATAGTGAGCTATCATGATCTGTGACCAACTTTCCGAAAGCGCCGCCGATGTGCAGGAACATGCCATTCAATGGTATAAGGCAGGCGAACTTGAATCTCTTTTCGCAGAAGGGGATTGCCACGGCATTACGGTGAACGGGCATCGCATCGGCCTGTTCCGTGTCGACGCCGATGTCTACGCACTGGATGATCTATGTACCCACGGAAACGCGTTGCTTTCCGACGGTGAAATGGATGGCCACGGTATCGAATGTCCTCTGCATGCCGGTCTTTTTGATGTACGCGATGGTTCGGTCATGTGCGCGCCGCTTACGCGCGCGACACGTTGTCATAAGGTCAGAATACAAGATGACGCGGTGTATGTGGCCGTTCCGGAAAAAACGGGAGGCTGAGGATGAAACCTGCACAGTCAACCCGGCAGACGCCGCTTCCTCGTATTGCGGTAATAGGAACCGGTGGCACTTTCGCCATGCGGGCGCGGCACACGTTCGACTGGGTCGAATACAGCGAGAGCGGCGTTGTTACCGGCATTGATCAATTATTAGCCGATCTGGGCGATCTGGGCGACCCGGCTCAGGAGATTGAACTTGTACCGGTAACTTTCCGTGCATTGGGCAGTACCGGTATTACGCCCCAAGACTGGCTTGATCTGGCGCGGCTGATCGAAGACACTGTACGATCCGAGCCGGACCTTGCCGGTTTTATCATCACCCATGGCACGGCGACGCTTGAGGAAACCGCATGGTTTCTGGATCTGGTCTTGCATATCGATAAACCGGTTGTGTTGACCGGTGCACAACGGCCGGCCAATACGGCGGGCAGTGATGTGCCGGCCAACCTGCGTGCGGCACTGGCCGTGGCGCAGTCCGATCAGGCTCGTAATCTGGGCGTTTTGGTGGTCATGGACAGCTACATATTCAGTGCCCGCGATGTTACCAAGGCGGCAAGTTTTGATCTGAACGCGTTTCAGGCTATACCTTACGGGCCTTTGGGAAGTGTTACGCCTGATGGTGAGGTGTTGATGCGACGTCGCCCCATCCGGCAACAGCTCCTACCTCGGACCCATCTGGAGACAATTCAGGATCTTCCCCGGGTAGACATCGTCATGTCTTATGCGGGCGCAGATCGTGTGGTTGTGGATGCGCTGGTCGCGTGCGGCTGTGATGGCATTATTAGTGCCGGTTTGCCTCCGGGGAGGGCCGCTAACGGACAGGCGGCGGCGTTTGCAGACGCCGTTAAAAACGACATTGTGGTCGTTCAGTCAAGCCGGGCGGCACAAGCCATGGTACCGCCACAGCAATTTCTCAAAAGCGCAGGGGTGCTTGCGGGTGGCAGTTTGTCGCCACAGAAGTTGCGTATTTTTCTAATGCTGGCGCTCACTCACAGTCGCGATGCCTCGCTGCTGCAGCAATGGTTGCTGAGTATTTAAGTGAGCCGGAAAATCTGCCGCGAACCCGCACCACGAGTATGTCTCTGCGGGGGCGAGACCTGGTCGGACATCAAATTGAGTTTTATAACGTAAATGTATGCCAGTCACAACGCTCAGATTGTCTGAGTATTCATAAGTTACCACAAAGGACAGAAGGAGGATAACCAAATGACATCCAACTTATTTAACACCCCGGAAGTACAGCAATTTCTTGATCTTGCCTGTGGCATAAACAATAGTGATGGCAATGAGCGGAACAAACAGATCGTTCATCGCCTGCTTAGCGATTTGTTTCGTGCCATTGAAGACCTGAATATCACACCCGATGAGTATTGGGCGGGTGTTGCCTATGTTAATACGCTGGGCGCCAGGGGAGAGGCTGGGCTGCTTTCGCCCGGGCTGGGGCTTGATCGTTTTCTGGATATGCGCATGGATGCGGCAGATGCTGCCCTGGGCATCGATAACCAGACCCCGCGCACGATTGAAGGGCCACTCTACGTAGCCGGAGCACCCGTAGAACACGGCTTTGCTCGTCTGGACGATGGTTCCGATCCCAACGGACACACATTGGTCATGTATGGCCAGGTGAAAGGGAGTGATGGCCAGCCCCTGGCAGGTGCAAGTGTAGAAGTGTGGCATTGCAATACCAAAGGCTTCTACTCACATTTTGACCCAACGGGCGAACAGAAGCCATTTAATATGCGTCGCACCATTATCACAGATGAAAATGGAAACTATAAGTTCCAAAGCATCGTACCTAAAGGCTATGGCTGCCCGCCGGATGGCCCAACACAGGCGCTGCTGAACCAATTGGGTCGTCACGGCAACCGTCCGGCTCATATTCACTTCTTTGTGAGTGCAGATGATCACCGTAAATTGACAACGCAAATTAACATTGATGGTGACCCGTTACTGAACGATGATTTCGCCTACGCAACGCGTGAAGGATTAGTGCCGCCTATCGTTGAACGCACTGATGAGGAAAGCATCAAGGCACAAGGTTTAACTGAGCCCTTCGCAGAAATCAAATTTGATTTTCATCTGACCTCACTGGTCGATGGAATAGATAATCAACAAGTAGAGCGCGTGCGCGCAACTGCCTGAGTATTGCCAGGGCAGGCGGATAGCGGTCCTTAATCTCGGGTCGGGTACTATCCATGCTGTCATGGGTGATGAGCGAAGCACTGAGCCATCACAGCTCAGTGTTCCGTTCCAGTCGCCTTCACTTCTTCATTATTTCAACTCGCATCAAATTTCATTCGTGATTCCTGAATGTATTCATGATGCTCTTGCGCCCATGCAACAAGCGTGTTGAGTGCAATCAGCAATGTCTGGCCTGCCGTCGTCAACGCATACTCCACGCTGGGCGGACGGGTGGGGAACACGGTGCGAGTTGCCAAACCATTTCGAACCAGCATACGCAGGGTTTGCGTGAGCATGCGCTGAGAAATATCCGGTAGGCGCTTACGCAACTGACCAAACCGCTGCGGCTCCTGAGCGAGCATAATAACCAGCAACATGCTCCACTTATCGCCCAGTTGATCCAATACATTCCGAATAGGGCAGTTGGCGATGTTGACCGTGCCGTCTTGTTCCCGGACCTGTGCCAGGATGTCTTCAACCTTAACCATTAGTGGTTCCCAAAAAGTAACCAGGTGACGCAAAAGTGCCGTCTTTACATCTGCAATTGTATCTCTATAATAGACTTGATCTCAAAAAGAGACTATATATCGAATGTAATTTTTATTGGAAAGACTAGCGGTTGGTGAATGAGAGCCGTACAGGATGGATAACCGCAAGTTTCATTTAATCTAAGGAATTGTTTATGAAAATCGTACTATTGGGAGCCACTGGATTTGTTGGCTCTGCGTTATTGGCTGAAGCGCTTAACCGGGGTCATGAGGTGACCGCGATTGTTAGAAACGTAGCAAAGCTGCAAGCCAAACAAGGCTTGACGGTGATTGCTGGAGATGTGACCAACGTAGATTCCCTGGCAGCCAACATCGCGGGTCACGACGCGCTAATCAGTGCCTTCAACCCCGGCTGGACGCCCGGTACCGTAAGGTCCGAGATGTATGACGAGCAGGTTCAGGGCACCAATGCCATTCTTGCCGCAATTAAAAAGGCAAACATTAAGCGCGTGTTGTGGGTGGGCGGTGCGGGCGGGCTGGAAGTCGCGCCCGGCGTTTTACTTATCGATTCTCCCGATTTTCCTGAATGG
Source organism: Advenella mimigardefordensis DPN7 (assembly GCF_000521505.1). Classification (GTDB taxonomy): domain Bacteria; phylum Pseudomonadota; class Gammaproteobacteria; order Burkholderiales; family Burkholderiaceae_B; genus Advenella; species Advenella mimigardefordensis. The sequence goes on along the minus strand of NZ_CP003915.1, from coordinate 3,592,523 downwards.
ATTAAGCCGGGCTCGCGCGCGACCAGCGAGGCACTGGAAGCATTAAGAAATTCGCCTGAGCTGGAATGGTCGTTCCTGGCGCCAGCTGCAATGCTGGAGCCGGGTGAGCGAACGGGTAAGTTCAGACTGGGGGGCGATCAACTGTTGACGGATGAAAAAGGCGAAAGCCGTATTTCAGTTCAGGATTACGCTGTGGCCATGATTGACGAGCTGGAAGCGCGGAAACATATTCGTCAGCGTTTTTCTGTGGCGTATTAGTTCGTCGTTAGAACATATAGACAACTAGCGGGCGACCGGTCAGCATAATGCACTAAGACCCTGTTCGCCCGGTTATGCGTAGTGCGCTCAGGACAACATCCGAAAAACGGTGGCAGACACCAAATCCGCCATAAAAATCAATCCCACGACCATTAGCACTGAATAAGCGATATCGGCAGCAGTTTTGCGATAAAGAGCAATGGCAAGGGCGAAGATAAGCAAGATGGCAAGCCGGGTCAGGAAGAAAGGTAAATCTGCCTTTAGAAACAGCGCGTACATAGAGAGCGTATCAGAATGGCCACCATCGGTCAGGACATGCACGCGGTATTGCACCGCCCGACAGAATAAATAGGAGACTGTACAGGCTAAATAGATCAGTACGAAAATAAGATAAGGCAAATCAATATGCGCGTAAAAAGTTATGAACGCTTCGGATCAGTCCGTCCTATGCCTGGCAGCTTGTTCCAGCACTTCAGGTGTAATAATTATAGAATTCGGAGCAGCCTGATCGCCGATATTCAGCATCACTAAGGCAAATACTCCGCAGAGTGCCAAAAATGTGCCGACAGATATCAAAACCCTGAACCTGATCCCTGCTTTATCTAAAAAATAGTAAAGCACTGCTGCTATCAAAGCAAAAAGAAAAACCATCCCGACCATTGGCACACTCCGGGGATATAAACGATCTGACGATCCAGCTGACGCGTTCTACTTCACAGTTGTACTTTGGCCTTACCTACTTCCGATATTTCCGTGATTCCCTGATCCGTCTCCACGTCCCTCTGAACATAATGCTACCTGCCACAAGGCAAACGGCACCCAATGCAATGGTACCGTAGGCGACTCCCGGCGAACCAAAATGTTGAAATATCCAGCCCGATTTTTCTACTTCCTGCGCGGGCGTACCAAGACGGTAAAAGCCGTTGAGGAATGCGGTTATGCCGATAATTAACATTGCAATGCTTCTGGGCATATGTGACCTGTGTTCGTTAACGATTGATGTCTACGCAGGCTGCGTCTGTATGCTGCCTGACATATGTGGCTACTGTTTCAGGATCGGGCTGGCCGTTAGTAAACACATTTGACATATCCGGCGACCAGTGCTCAATCGTTCGTTTCCATAATTTGACCAGTTCACTACCCAGCAGTTTGTTATAAAGGGTGCGCGTGTAGAAGTAGAGGCCAATCAGTATCAGCAGAATAATGCCCGCAATGACGCTCATAAGGACAGCAAACAGCATGAAGTCGCTCATGAGCAAGCTGAATAAGGCGTGTATTGGTTCCTTGAGCGGCCCGAATTTTGAAAGCAGAAACACAAGCAGGGCAAAGCCTGTTACCACATAGGCGATCCCGTTCATGATTTTCTGAGCGGTGGAAAAACGCTGGTAGCGGCGGGTGAAGTCACTATATCCGGCGGCCTGTTCAAGTGAGATTGCCTGCTGGTAGAAATCCTCAGTTTTTTCAACAGGGATGTTTCTGGAGTCGATCAACCGGTGCATGCTTTCTAATTGTTGTTTGGAAAATAGCATCGCCTGTACAGATGCACCGAATGTGTGAAGCAAATTCATGAAAAAAATCCCTGCCAGCGCCGATTCCTGGCGCAAATCAATAAAGTGGGGCAGTTTAGCATAGGGTACTCAATAGCAATTGAACAACGGCAGCGTTGATTGAACACGAAGTGATGACGAGTGAAATTGGCAAGCCGGGCCAGGAACAGAGAGGCGTCTCTGGCCCGAGAAGCAGGAAATAAGCAGATATGGTATGCGTAGCTGGTGGCTTTGGGAGGATCGCTTGCTGTATATACTGTTTATGCATACAGGAGATATGGCAGCAAGCATCCCGGGTTTATTTATCGCTTGACCTTACCACTGTGGGAAGGCTTAAGATAACCGACTACGCCAACAACCGCCAGGAGCTCTGCCATGCGACGTCGTGATTTTCTTAAACTCAGCACTGCATTCAGCGCCGGCTTGTTGTATCCCTTTTGGAGCCAGGCAGCAACCAGTGGCCTTCGCCCCAAATTGCCGATTCCGGCGTTGCTGAAGCCTGATAGTCAGGGCATGATTGAGCTGATAGCGGGGCAGGGGCAGTCGGTACTCCGGAACAATCTTAAGACAGCTACCTGGGGATATAACGGCGCGTTACTGGGTCCTGCGCTGCAGTTACAACGCAACAGCAAAGTCACGCTGCAGGTGAACAATCGTCTGCCCGATCCCACGACGGTGCATTGGCATGGGCTGGAAATTCCCGGCAGAGCCGATGGCGGTCCGCAAGCGCTGATCGCCCCTGGCACCCAATGGCAGGCAAGCTTTACCGTTGATCAGCCCGCCGCCACGTGCTGGTTCCATCCCCATGTGCACCAGATTAGCGGTCAGCAGGTTGCCAGGGGGTTGGGCGGTATGATACTGATCGAAGATCAGGAGAGCGCAGCACTGTCTTTGTCCGCCACCTGGGGCGTTGATGATATTCCCGTTATTATGCAGGACAAAAAACTGGACGCGAACGGGCAGATCGACTATCAGCTTGATGTAATGGCAGCTGCGCTTGGCTGGTTCGGCGATTTGCTGCTAACCAATGGCGTACATGCACCGCAACACGCAGTGCCTCGGGGCTGGATCCGTCTGCGTCTATTGAATGCGAGTAACGCCCGATCCTATCGGCTTGTCGCCAGTGACCATCGGCCGCTCTTGGTTATCGGGAGCGATGGCGGATTGTTATCGGAACCCGTACAGGTTCACGAATTGCCAATGATGGCCGGTGAGCGCTTTGAAGTGCTGGTGAACACCGAAGACGGTAAACCGCTGGATTTGCTGACGTTGCCTGTATCACAAATGGGAATGAGCGTCGCTCCTTTTGATCAGCCACAACTGGTACTTAGCCTGATTCCCACCACCGACAAAGCCAGGGGAAAACTGCCTGACGCCCTGGCGAAATTGCCCGCACTGCCTGAGCGTAAAGGGTTGATGGTACGTAAATTCAAACTATCAATGGATCCCAACGTTGATGCACTTGGCATGAAAGCGCTGACCGACAAGTACGGTGCTCAGGCAATGGCGGGCATGGATCAGGCGATACATCAGGGGCATGGCGCGATGCCATCAGCAAACACCCAATCGTCCTCCACGCAGGGGCACGATATGCAAAAGATGGAAGGGCATGATATGCAAAACATGCAAAATATGAGCGGTCACAATATGCAGGGGATGAGTGGCCACAATATGCCAGGCATGGAAGGCCATACCATGCCGATGCCGGATGCCGACGCGCCTGACTTGCATCGCGCCAATTTCATTAACGGTCAGGTATTTGATATGAAAACGCCGGCATTCACGGTGAAGCGCGACGTGGATGAAGTGTGGCAGATTTCAGGTGAGGGCGACATGATGCTGCATCCGTTTCATATCCACGGTACACAGTTCCGGATCCTGTCGGAAAATGGCAAGCCACCTGCCGAGCATCGCCGTGGCTGGAAAGATATCGTGAGTGTAGAGGGCGCGCTCAGTGAGGTGCTGGTTCGTTTCCGGCACGAAGCGGATGCTGCACATCCTTATATGGCCCATTGTCATATCCTTGAGCACGAGGATACCGGCATGATGACGTCATTCCTGGTAGAGGGCGGCGCCTAGTCATTTTCTTTATATCCCTCTTTGCCGGGTGATGCGCAGCGATCATGAATGACCCGGCGATGTCAGTTTAAGACCAGCGTTTCAGTCTGGTCGTTACCAATCCTATGCAAACGCTACAGCGGACGCACTGCTAAGAATTTTTTTCAGGCGCGATGTTAATATATTGCCAAAAAATGTGTAGTGTGGCTGAAAGTGTTTAGGTATTACCGTAGGGTTAAGCAAAAAAAGCGCACGATAGGCGTTCGTTTATCTTTCGTGGCACGGTGGCGGGCCGGCTTAATGGTTGGTCTGAAGGCTAGTCTACAGGCTGGTCTGAACGCTGCCGATCTGCGCGTCTTAAAAGGCCTGCCCATATGGTTGACTGCAACAGCGGTGCGCTCAGGTATGGGCGTAAACGGCGATCAGCGCCGATGGCATGACAAAAATAGAACAAGCGTGTTCATGCCGCATTCATTGATCAGGGTCATGGGAACCCGATGCCTTCATTTTCAGCCCATTCACGACGAAAACGATCATTTCATTTTGATGGAGAAGGATATTGCGACTATATAAACAAACATTTTCTAATGGATGTGGATCCGACGCTTTGGATGTCGGTGAGCCGGATCCGACGGTATTTTTGACGAGCAGGGCATAACGCCCTGAAAGTGTTTTTTAGGACTAAATAGTATGTATGTAGAGAAAAAACAAGGGGGCATGTCTATCCTGCTCTGGATAGTCATTGCGCTGGCAGGTGCCTTCTCGCTGGGCACGGTCGCCTTGACGCGTGGCGAAACAGTCAACGCCCTGTGGATTGTGATTGCGGCGGTATGTGTTTATTTGATTGCCTATCGTTATTACAGCCGCTTTATTGCCAACAAGGTTTTTGAACTGAACCCGCAACGCATGACGCCGGCCTGGAAATATAACGATGGTCTGGACTATGTGCCCACCAACAAGCATGTGCTGTTTGGACATCACTTTGCGGCGATTGCCGGCGCCGGCCCATTGGTCGGGCCCGTGCTGGCTGCGCAGATGGGGTATCTGCCAGGTATGTTGTGGATTCTGGCCGGTGTGGTGTTTGCCGGGGCAGTTCAGGATTTCATCGTGCTGTTTATCTCCACACGCCGTGACGGGCGTTCGCTGGGAGACCTGATCAAGGCCGAGTTGGGGCAGGTGCCCGGGGTGATCGCCCTGTTTGGCGCTTTTATGATCATGATCATTATTCTGGCGGTGCTGGCACTGATCGTGGTGAAAGCACTGGCGGGTTCTCCGTGGGGGACGTTCACGGTCGCAGCGACGATTCCGCTGGCGCTGTTCATGGGTGTTTACTTGCGGTACATCCGGCCGGGGAAAATCGGCGAAGTCTCCATTATTGGTGTGATCCTGCTGCTGGCTGCCATCGTGTACGGCCAGGACGTGGCGCAGCATCCGTATTGGGGCGCCGTGTTTACACTGACCGGAGAGCAACTCACCTGGGCCTTGATTATTTATGGTTTCATCGCTGCGGTGCTGCCCGTGTGGCTGCTGCTCGCGCCGCGTGATTACCTGTCCACGTTCCTGAAAATCGGTACCATTGCCGGTCTGGCTATCGGTATTGTGTATGTGGCTCCGCAACTGAAGATGCCTTCGGTCACGCAATTTATAGACGGCACCGGTCCGGTCTGGGCAGGTGGTCTGTTTCCCTTCCTGTTTATTACCATCGCTTGCGGTGCCGTTTCCGGTTTCCATGCTCTGATTGCATCGGGCACCACCCCTAAAATGATCGAGAACGAAGCGCAGGCTCGTTATATCGGTTACGGCGGTATGCTGATGGAGTCGTTTGTAGCGATGATGGCGCTGGTTGCCGCTTGCGTGATTGAGCCAGGTATTTACTATGCCATGAATAGCCCTGCCGCCCTGATCGGTACTACACCGGAACAGGTGGCACAAGTGGTGTCCAGCTGGGGTTTTGTTGTACAGCCTGAGCATCTGACTGCGATGGCAGCTCAGGTGGGAGAACACACCATTATCTCTCGTGCCGGCGGCGCGCCGACCCTGGCCGTGGGTATGGCTTATATTCTGCACCAGGTATTTGGCGGGGAGGGAATGATGGCATTCTGGTACCACTTCGCCATTTTGTTTGAAGCGCTGTTCATTCTGACAGCGGTTGATGCCGGTACACGCGCCGGTCGCTTTATGTTGCAGGATCTGCTGGGTACCTTCTTCCCTAAGCTGCGTGCGACAGACGCGCTCGTTCCCAATTTGCTGGCCACATTCCTGTGCGTGGCTGCCTGGGGATACTTCCTGTATCAGGGTGTGGTTGATCCACTGGGGGGCATCAATACCTTGTGGCCGCTGTTTGGTATTGCCAATCAGATGCTGGCAGCGATTGCCCTCACACTGGGTACCGTCGTTCTGTTCAAGATGAAAAAAGATCGTTTCGCATGGGTCACGATTGTGCCTACGCTCTGGTTGTTGATTTGCACCCTCACAGCCGGCCTGCAGAAAATTTTCCATCCCGATCCGAAAATCGGCTTCATGGCGCATGCCGATATTTACAGCAAAGCGCTGACCAAAGGAGACATCGTGGCGCCGGCAAAAACGCTTGCGCAGATGCAGCAGGTGGTGGTGAACAATTACGTTAACTCCGTTCTTTGCGGCTTGTTCATTTTTGTCGTGCTCAGCATGGCGTTCTTTGGCTGGCGCGCCATCAGCAAGGCCCGCCGCAATCCACAGAACACCACTGCGGAAACGCCCTTTGAACCCTTGCCCGCAGAGGCACTGACAGGAGCACAATAAAATGCAACGTGCGAAAGGACTTTTCACCAGTTTTGCCCAGTCTGCGTCGCAGGCTGGAAGCAAGACGGGGCGGTACTTTGGACAAACCCTGAGACTGATGGTGGGAGTGCCCGACTACGACACGTATGTTAAGCACATGCGTAAGATGCACCCCGATCAGGAGCCCATGGATTACAACACGTTCTTCAGAGAGCGCCAGGCGGCGCGCTTTGGCGGCAAAGGTCGGATCACATGTTGTTAGTGATCAGGTATTGCCTGTGGTCTGTCATTGAAGGCTGAATACCTTTGATGGCAGAGCGGACAGGGTTGATCTAATAATGTGTATAGGGTCGGGCATATTGTTTAATATGCCCGATTTTTTTGGAGGGGGCTTATTCTTCCTGCATCAATTCTGCCAGCACACGATCAATAATCAGGTTCTGCCTGCGATTTTTTCGGGTGACGGCGGCAATGCTGACAGAGTAATGGATATGTTCGGGCGCGAAGGCAGTCATCATATTTTTTTCTACCCATGTCTTGGCGTAGTGATCAGGCAGAAAACCCACGTATTGCCCGGTCAGGACCAGAAAGGCAATTCCTTCCCGGTCTGAGGCGCGCGCGGCATCGGCCAGCGGCTGGTGCAAGGCAATGGCTTCTGGGCTCAGGCGATAGCCGGGTATGACCGCCGGTATGCCCTGCAGATCTTTTATGCTCAGTTTTTGCGCCTTTGCGAACAGCGGATGCGTATGGCTGCAGTACAACTGTGATTTTTCGTCGTAAAGGGTATGGTATTCCAGCCCGCTGAGCTTATTGATAAGCGGAAATGCACCCATATGCAGGTGACCGTCCAGCAGGCGCCGTTCAATGTCGCCAGGCGGACTCATACTGATATTGATCCGAACTTCCTGACTTTGCTGGCGCACCTTTGCCAGTGCATGCGTAATACGCATTCTGGGCTGGGTCACCAGATTGTTCATCAGGCCAATATTCAATTCACCTCGCAGGCTGTCATGTAGCTGATTCACTTCACGTCTGAAATCCTCGATGGAGGCCATCATGGACTCGCTGGCGCGCAATACCTCGCGGCCCTCGTCTGTCAGGGCGAATCCTGCGCGACCCCGCTGGCACAGCCGCATCCCGAGCCGTTGCTCCAGATCGCTCATATGCAAACTGATCGCCGACCGGGTGATGCCCAGTGTGCTTTCTGCCGCGGTGAAACTGCCGCATTCGGCAACGGTACGAAAGACCCGAATCAGTCGCAGGTCAAAATCCGAGATAGGGGCCAGCGGTTTGTTCATTACGTGAGTATTTATGAATGTATATAACATTAAAATTGTATTTTATATATCTAATTTAAAGTGGACAATAGGCGAGATAACCACTTTTATGTGAGAGAGAACCATGACCGATCTAAGCGCCGTGCCAACCCCTGTTCGGGATACTTTGAATTTGCAGGCCCACTGGATGCCGTTCAGTGCGAATCGTGCCTTCCATAAGGATCCGCGCCTGATCGTGGGGGCTGAGGGTAATTATCTGGTCGATGACAAGGGCAGAAAGGTTTTCGATAGCCTCTCGGGCCTGTGGTGTTGTGGTGCCGGACACAATCGGGTGGAAATCCAGAAGGCGGTCAGCCAGCAACTGGGTACCCTGGATTATTCACCGGCATTCCAGTTCGGCCATCCACTGGCTTTTCAGCTGGCGGAAAAAATCGCTGATCTCATGCCCGAGAATCTGAATCATGTGTTTTTCACCAACTCGGGTTCTGAAGCGGCAGATACCGCCCTGAAATTGGCGCGCGCCTACTGGCGTCTGAAAGGTCAGCCTTCCAAAACCAAACTGATTGGTCGCGCTCGCGGTTATCATGGCGTGAACATGGGCGGCACCAGCGTGGGCGGCATCGGTGGCAACCGCAAGGTGTTCGGGCAATTGATGGATGCAGACCATTTGCCGCATACCCTGCAGGCAGATCAGGCCTTTACTCAGGGTCAAAGCGAGACGGGGGGCGTGCAACTGGCCAATGAACTGCTCAAGTTGATTGAACTGCACGACGCATCCAATATCGCAGCTGTGATTGTGGAGCCGATGGCCGGTTCTGCAGGGGTGATCGTGCCACCTAAAGGCTACCTGCAGCGCCTGCGGGAAATCTGCGATCAGCACGGTATTTTGCTGATCTTTGATGAAGTTATTACCGCTTTCGGCCGCATGGGCAAAAAGACCGGGGCGGAATATTTTGGCGTTACCCCCGATATCATGAACATTGCCAAACAGGTGACCAATGGTGCCGTCCCTTTAGGTGCGGTCGTGAGTTCAAGTGAAATTTACAATACCTTCATGTCGCAGAATGCCCCTGAACACGCGGTTGAGTTCACCCACGGCTATACCTATTCTGCACACCCGGTCGCATGCGCGGCAGGGATCGCGGCGCTGGATCTGCTGGGCAAAGATAATCTGATTGAAAAGTCTGCGCAGCTGGCGCCTGCTTTTGAGAAGAGCCTGCACGGGCTGAAGGGCGCCAATCACATTATTGATATTCGCAATTGTGGTCTGGCGGGTGCGCTGCAACTGGCTCCACGCGACGGTGATCCGGCCATTCGTCCTTATGAAGCGGGACTCAGGTTGTGGGAAAAAGGTTTCTATGTGCGGTTTGGCGGGGATACACTGCAGTTCGGTCCTACATTTACCACGACTGCGCAGGAACTGGATCGTTTGTTTGATGTCGTTGGTGAGGTGCTGCAAGGCGTTGCCTGATTGGCGTTACGCTTCTTGAATGGACAGGGGCGGTGCAGATGTGTTCTGCCCCGCCCCTGATGTTTGCGTGATAGGTGAAGCAGGGGCGAGCGACTGTTAAATAATGTCTGAACGGGAAAGCATGTGGTTCATCCGATTCGGCTTCTGAAAGCGGGAGCACTGCACAACGTCTGTTCGCTGGCGGTACGGTAAGTTGTAGAATGGCGGCTCTGCTTAAGAGCAGGTGTCAGGCAAGCTGCTAAAGCGCGTCATGTCAACGTTGCCGCTAAAACGTGAACGCGAACGCGGCAGGCACGTGATGTTGTTGGTACTTTGCCCGACCAGACTCATTAACTGCGTTCGCCCGATTTATCAACAGGCACATGCATCCCTGCTTTTACGCGATCCATCACGACCAGCGTTTTGAAAGCCTTTACATTATTGTTGCCATGAAAGAGACGACGGGTCAGTTCGACGTATTGATCCATGTCCTGCACCAGGAATATAAGCACGAAGTCGCAGTCCCCGGTCACATAGTAGCATTGTTGGATTTGGCGGCAGGCCCTGAAACCTTCCCGCATTTCGTCGAGAAGATCGGCACGTTCGCTTTCTGCCTTGACCTCGGCCACGATGGTCAGTCCGTAACCAAGGGACTTCGGGTTGATATTGGCTGTGTAGCGCTCGATGACGCCATCTTTAGCCAGTTGCTTAAGTCTGCGGTTTACCGCTGCAGTGGACAGGTTGGCCCGCTCTCCCAGCTCGCTCTGGGACAAACGTGCGTCGTCCTGAATCGCGGCAAGCAGGACGTGATCATAACTGTCGATTTTATTAGTCATCTCAAATACGGCCTACATTTTGAATATAAAACGATAAAAAATTCCACTTAAGTGGCAAATTTTAATAAAAACTACGGGGTTATGGGAAGTATTATTTCATATCTCTAAACAGTTATTTATTTTCAGGATACTGCATGTCTATCTCAGCACTCGCTCCTTCCGGCTCAGCCGAGCAAGATCACTCGCGGCTGTTTGCCAATCCGCGCGCGACACGTGAGCCCTATCCGGCGCCACTTCGTTCGATCATGAATATCGAGCGTGCTCAGGAATGTCGCCGCTGGCTGAGTGCCTGGCCTGGCATCGCACGCCAGGCCACGCCTCTTTATGACTTGCCCGGAATAGCTCAGCAGCTGGGTATTGCCCGGTTCAGCGTCAAGGACGAATCGGTGCGCTCTTCGCTGGGCAGCTTCAAGGCCCTTGGGGCGCCCATTGCGTTGGTGCGACAGATCGTGCGCTTGCACCCGGCGTTCGATCCGGCACTCATTCTTATGGGGCGTTACGCTCAACAGTTGCAGGACTATACCGTCATCAGCGCGACTGACGGAAACCACGGTCGGGGGCTGGCTGCCGCTGCCCGCGATGCGGGCTGTCGTTGCGTCATCGTGCTGCACGCCAATGTGAGTGTGGAGCGTGAGCAGGCGATCGCGGTTTATGGTGCTCAGATCGTGAGAATCAAAGGTAACTATGACGATTCGGTGGAAGAGGCCTCACGCCTGGCAACGGTCAATGGCTGGCAAGTGGTATCTGATACGTCCTATGACGGATACGAGGACATTCCTCGGGATGTGATGCAGGGCTATGGCACCATTGCGGAGGAAATCGTCGAGCAGACCGGTGCTCAGCCGGGGTTGGCAGGCGCATTCACGCATGTTTTTTTGCAGGGCGGTGTGGGCGGCATGGCGGCAGGGCTGGTTAGCTACTTCTGGGAATTCCAGGGCGCGCAGCGTCCGACGTTCATTGTGGTAGAGCCGGTTCAGGCCGATTGTCTGCTCCAAAGCGCGATCCAGGGGAGGCCGGCCCGAGCCACTGGCTCGGTCGATTCTGTGATGGCAGGGCTGGCTTGCGGTGAAACGTCGATGCTCGCCTGGAAGTTTCTGGAACCCGGCGTCGACTACTTCATGACCATCGACGATCAGCAGGCCATTGAGGCGATGCGCTTGCTCGCCAATGGGAGCAATATCGACATCCCTATCGTGGCGGGCGAATCCGGCACGGCTGGTCTGGCTGCTATGAGCGTATTGCGCACAGATCCGGCGTTGGCACAGCAAGTGGGTATCGATGCGCATTCTCGCGTGCTGATGATCAATACTGAAGGCGCAACGGCACCGTCTGTCTATGAAGCGCTTGTCGGGCAGTCGGCCTTGACGATCGCTGCCCGACAGGCATCCTGGCATGCTTCCTGATTCTCGACACTCACGTTTCTAAGCAATCGTCTTGACGGGTTTCTCCTCGTGCCGAGGAACCTGTCAGGCGTTGGAGTGAGTCGAAAAATACCTGTTCATAATTATAGTCGTCACCCGATGCAGGTGACGGTAGGGCTGTGCGCCTCAAAAATGGATTTATTAACCCTATCAATGGAGACAAACCATGCTGCTTTTGTTGTTCACCAACAAGCCGACCAAGGCGTTCGCACGTCGGAATCATCTCAGGCAAGTGCCTGAACATCTGTCATTTTTCAACAATGGTGGGGCGCGGGGATGACTGCTAACGTAATAACCAACAGTACGGCATCAACCTCAAATATACGTTGGAGCAGGCATGACAGCTTGTGGGTGCTGGGCATTTACGGCACTGCAGTGAGCGGTGGAACCCTGTTTCTGCCAGTGAGCCTGGGGCTTTCAGGTCTGTGGCCCATGATCATTTTGTCATTGCTGGCTTTTCCTATCACCTTTATCCCGTACCTTGGGCTGGGGCGGTATGTGTTGGCCGGCTCTACAGAAGGCGGGAAAGACGGGAATATTCTGGATACGACAATCGAACATTTGGGTTCTACATGGGGAAAAATCCTCATAGCGCTCTATTTCGCCACGGTCTTTCCGTCGATGACCGTCTACACCATCACGCTGACCAACACCATTATTGATTTTGTGCGGACACAACTGGGACTGGCTGAACCGTCCCGCTGGGTGGTTGCTCCGATTGCTGTTTTTGTGTTGATGATGCTGGTCAGGTATGGGACCAACACCATTGTCAAAATCATGGGGGTAATCGTTTTTCCATTCATTATCTCGATTGTGATTTTCGGACTCCTGGCCATCCCGCACTGGAATCCGTCCATGTTGGCGACAGCGGTCAATTTCGGGGGAGCAGGGCAATTAATGGTCGACGTTTGGAAGGGCATACCCATGTTGGTATTTGCCTTCAGCTTTACGTCGATAACCTCCAGTTTTGTCGTCGCTCAAAAACGCCATTATGGACATCAAGCCAGTCGTAAAGTGACGCAAATCATGGCCGTTGCGGTTTTTCTGATCATTGCAACAGTCCTTTTCTTTTCCTGGAGCAGTATTCTTGCATTGTCTCCTGAGGAATTGGCTGAGGCAAAATCGAGCAACCTGACGATTGTGTCTTTCCTGGCGCGAAAATTTGATACGCCCGCTATGGCGATTGCTTCACAAGCCATTGTGTTCGCTGCGGTCATTAAGTCCTTTCTTGCACATTATCTCGCGACGGCAGAGAGTGCGAAGAGTTTTGGGCGATTTGTTCTTGGTTTATCCGAACAGAAACTGAGTAGTCCAGGATTTTCCAGCGTTCTGGCGATGTTTATTTTTTGGTCACCACTGCGTTCGCCATCGCAAATTTTAATGCCATCAATCTGATTAAAGTTGCGCTTGTTCCGGTGAGTGTTTTTGTCGTGTATTTTCTTCCTCTGTACGCATTCCGGAAAGTGCCGGTTCTGCGGCAATATAAAGGCCGTTTCATGAATGTGCTGATTGCTGTGGTCGGTGTGGTGTGTCTTATCAGCGGCTTTATCGCCATTGTCGAGAAGTTTGGGTTCTAATTTTAAAAAAGGAATGTTACGTGCGTCACTTTGAACTTCCGGGCCGCCCGATATCGGTCGGCGCCAAAGGAATGGTTGCTACCTCAAATCCTGCAGCCGCTCAGGCTGGTCTTGATATATTGCGCTCAGGGGGGAACGCCGTGGATGCAGCTGTCGCCGTTGCAGCGATGCTTGCCGTGGTCGAGCCTACCCAAACGGGCATTGGTGGCGACTGCTTTGTGTTGCTCAAGAAGCGGGGGCAGCCGCCTGTCGCGCTCAGCGGAGCGGGGTGGGCGCCGCAAGCGACCAGTGCGGCGCAGCTGCGCGAATCGGGCCTGGCGAACATCCCGGCGGATAATGTCCATGCAGTAACGGTACCCGGCGCCGTGCGTGCCTGGGAACAGCTGCTCGGCGACCATGGTACGCGACCGCTCAATGAGTTATTTCATCCAGCTATCGTTGCCGCGGAGGATGGTTATCTCGTTACGGAGCGCCTTGCACGTGATTGGGCGCGCAGCGCCAATAAGGTATGCGCAACGCCGCAAGCGAAAGCGATCTTTATGCCTGACGAGCGCAGTCCCGTGGTGGGCGATAGGCGTTTTAATCCGAAGCTGGGTCGTGCTTTGCGTTCCATAGCAAGAGATGGTGCCGATGTCTTCTACGAAGGCTGGATCGCTGAAGATATTGTGACTTCATTACAGCGACACGGCGGTGTCATGCAGCTTGAGGATCTGGCCGACTATCATCCCGAATATGTTCAGCCTATTTCAACGGACTATCGCGGCTATCGCCTTTGGGAATGTCCGCCAAGCGGGCAGGGTATTGTTGCGCTGCAAATTGCCGCGATGCTAAATCGCTTCGATCTCTCTGCCTACGGTGCCTTGAGTACGGAGCGCTTTCATTTGCAGGCGGAAGTGTCCAGAATCGCCTATGCCGAAAGGGACGCCTTTTTGTGCGACCCGAAACATTCGACTGTTGATGTGGAGTACTGGCTGTCGGCACGGCATATAGACCAACTGGTCGCGCGCATCAGTTTGGAAAGACGAATCGAAGACGTGCAGTGTGTGATCACGCCGGAACACAAAGACACCGTTTTTATCTCGGTGGCCGATGCTGATGGAACCGTGGTGGCGTTCATCAACTCTCTATTTGATGATTTCGGCAGTGGACTGGTCGCATGCGATTCTGGTGTGCTTTTGCATAATCGGGGCTGCGGTTTTACTTTGGAAGCGGGGCATCCCAATGAAATTGCAGGACGCAAACGCCCCATGCACACCATCATTCCCGCATTGCTGACTAAGGGGGCAGAGGCAGTCATGTCCTTCGGCGTTACGGGTGGTCATTTCCAGCCGGCGGGACAACTGCAGGTGCTTTCGAATATTGTCGACTATGGCTTGTCTATCCAGCAGGCGATTGAGCATCCGCGCATGCTGGCGCGCGGTGATTCGTTTGAGCTGGAGAGCACGGTGCCTGAATCCATCTGGGCCGGGCTGCGACAGAAAGGGCATGCTCCGGTTGCTACAGAAAATCCGCTGGGTACCTGCCACGCAATATGGCTTGATCATGATCGGGGTGTTTTTATGGGCGGTTCCGATGGAAGGCGTGACGGAATGGCAATCGGTTTTTGAACGTCACTGGTGGTTTGAATCTTTCTGGAGTCTTTATGTCGGATATGTCCTTCGTACTTTTATTTGAGCTTGCCCTTCTTGGTATAGGGAGCGGATTTTTGGCTGGCTTGCTTGGCATCGGCGGAGGCATGGTCATGGTCCCGGTCCTGACCTTCCTACTGTCAGGACTGGGAACAGCACCTGAGTTGGCGGTGAAAATGGCGATTGCAACATCCATGTCTGCTATTCTCTTTACTTCCATGTCAAGTGTGATTGCGCATCACAAGCGTGGGGCTGTCCGTTGGAGCATTGTGATGCATCTCGCGCCGGGAATCGTAGTCGGTAGCTTAGTCAGCAGTCTGGGGGCCTTTGCCTTGCTAAAAGGAAGCTGGCTTGCTCTGTTTTTCTCCGTGTTTGTTATATTTTCAGCAACACAGATGTTTTCTGACAAAAAGACTGCATCAACGCGCGCGATGCCGGGTATGGTGGGCAAGTTCTCTGCGGGTAGCGCAATTGGCTTTCTGTCGGGGCTGGTGGGAGCAGGCGGTGGCTTTTTGAGTGTGCCCTTCATGACCTGGTGTAATGTAGCGATTCATAATGCAGTGGCAACCTCTGCGGCATTGGGGTTTCCTATAGCCCTTGCGAATGTGACGGGCTATTTGCTCAGTGGGCAGGGGATCGCCGAGCGCCCCGAAAGCGCGGTCGGCTATGTATGGTTGCCTGGCCTGGTCGTGGTTGCCGCTTTCAGTGTTTTGACTGCACCTTTCGGTGCCAGGGCCGCGCATGCCTTGCCGGTCAAAAAACTGAAACGCATTTTTGCGTGCATTCTGTTTTTGGTGGCGGCCTACATGTTTTATACGGGTTATCGCGGCCTACAGGCATAAGGGAGCGCATCGCCGATATAAAAGAAAGGTGGCGCCGGTGGGTAAGGGCCTTATGTATAAGCAGGGTTGCGGAGCGCGCCACACCCTGCTACTGAAGTCAATTTGCCATACTGGATATAAATCGGCGATGGCATATCTACTTTACGATATTCACTTATTCTCTTCGTTCATTTTGCCCACGATGTCTTTTTCTTCCGCGAACGTCTTCACCGCAAACTCGCTATACTGCTTGTGATTCATATAGTAGGTCTGAATGCCATAAGCGCCGATGGCTTTCAAAAATACCGGGTCCTGAACAGCGGCATGAACGGCGTCATCCAGTTTTTCCACGATCTCAGGCGGCAGGCCTTTGGGCCCTGCGAGCCCGAGTGGCGAGGGGATCACGACTGGATAGCCAGCTTCTGTAAATGTGGGTACGCCATCAAATGCTGCCAGCCTTTTCTCGGAAGCGACCGCCAGGACACGAACGGTCCCCGCTTCCATATAGGGCAGAATGCTGTTGGTGGTGATGGCAGCCTGGATATGACCTCCCAGCAG
Organism: Advenella mimigardefordensis DPN7; assembly: GCF_000521505.1. Classification (GTDB taxonomy): domain Bacteria; phylum Pseudomonadota; class Gammaproteobacteria; order Burkholderiales; family Burkholderiaceae_B; genus Advenella; species Advenella mimigardefordensis. The sequence continues at coordinate 3,576,332 of NZ_CP003915.1, read as the reverse complement.
TGCCGTGATCGCTTCGGCATCACCCTTGTATGGAACATGCGTGAGTTTGGCGCCCGTGGCATTGCTCAGCTCGACCATCACCATCTGGTTGCCGGTAAAGCGCCCGGGTGTGCCTACACTGATCTGGTCGGGATGCTGCTTGGCATAATCCACAAATTCATTGACGGTTTTCAATTGTGATTTTGCATCCACCACCAGGGCAAAATCATAGGTTGAAAATGATGCGATATAAGTCAGATCCTTGATCGGGTCATAGCGGGTTTTCTGCAAGTAGGGTTGCCTGAAAATACCATGAGGCGCCAGTGTCAGCTTGTAGCCATCGGGTCGTGTGCGGACCATTTCCTGGGCGCCCATGGACCCTGCTGCGCCCGGTTTGTTTTCGATAACAATGGTCTGTTTCAAATATCGACCCATACTTTCACCCAGCGCGCGCCCAATCAGGTCGGTCGAGCCGCCTGCGGCATAGGGAACCACGATGCTAATGGGTTTGTCTGGATAATTACTGGCAGCATGGGCAAGGCAAGGTGCGATCGCCAGGAGCGCGATGTTTATAAGTTTTATTGGACTGAGCATGTTTTTCATTCGTTGCCTCTGGTTATTGGTGCAGGCAATGCTTGCCTGTCGATGCGGGTAAACGGCAATTATAAAGGCAATCATTTCAAACACATAATGGCGGTGAATGTGGTTCTGCGTGCCGGAATTTATGACGCAACGGGCTGTATGAACCTATCCATCGATAAAGTGCGTGAATGACGATGGTGATAGCTATTCGCTTCCCGATAACGGACGCAATAGGGAAGCGTAGCGGGGGAAAATTATCGCGGCTTGATTCCCATGGCGGCGATTTCCTCCCTCCAGCGCGTTGCCTCGGCTTTGTAATAATTGTCGAACGCTGCGGGCGTGCTGCCTACCGGGGTTGCACCTAATCCGGCCAGCTTTGCGCGCATGTCTGCGGATTTAAGGGATGCGGCTATGTCTGAACTGATGCGTTCAATAATGGCTTGAGGGGTGTTGCGCGGCGCAAAAACGCCGAACCAGGCGACCACATCCACTCCTTCAATTGTATGGGAAAGAGGAGGCACCTCGGGTGCCAAAGGCGTAGGCAATCGGGAACTGACCGCCAGCGGTTTTAGTCTGCCGTCTTTCATATATGGCAGCGCTTCGCTTGCAACGGCCAGGGTAATCTGTCCGCCGATGACATCCGTGATGGCGGGGAGGCTTCCCTTATATGGCACGTTAGTGAGCGCGATACCCAGCCGGTTTTTAAGGATTTCACAGGTCAGATACGGAGTGGTGCCAATGCCCGGGTTGCCGCAACTGATGCCAGTCGAGCTCGATTTGGCGTGCTGCACGGCCTCTTCAATGCTGTCAATCCCCGCGTTTGGCGACACAACGACGAAATTCGGGAAGCTGGCAATGTGTGATACCGGTAGCAGGTCGGCACCAAAATCCATGGGGACGTTCTTGTAGAAATATTCATACAGCACATTGGCCACGCTGCCAAGTAATAGGGTGTATCCATCAGGCTTAGCTCTTGCGGCATATTGCGCACCGATCATTCCGCCAGCGCCGGGCCTGTTTTCTACGATGACGGGTTTGCCAAGTCGCTTGCTCAGTGGCTGTGCAATGAGCCGAGCGAGGATGTCAGCGTTTCCGCCGGGTGTATAGGGGGTGACCAGTGTGATAGGCTTGTCTGGCCATTCGGCCATGGCGGGAAGCGCGTTTCCCATGATCAGGGCAAATAAACCCGCCGCTGCTGCACGTTTTTGCAGATACATTGTTGACTCCTGTTTATTATAAAAATAATGTTGACCTGTCTTGCCGGGTGCGCCGGTTCCTGCACCGTTACATTGCACGTCAGGAATCTGCGGGCATCGCCGGTTCATTCATTTAAACGACTGATTGGCATCCGGAGATACGTCCGACCATTCGCAAAGCGTCGCTTCATATCTGGCGCAGATTGCGATATGGACGGCATCTGCGATCTGCTGATCACTCGCCCCCAGTTTCCTGGCTTTATTGCCGTGCATCTCAAGGCAATAGACGCACTGGGTGACGGTAGCGACTGCGATGGCGATTAATTCGTAATCGAGTTCTGCAAGAACATTGTTTTTTTGCCGGGCTGTGGTGAGTCGCGCCATGGCGTCAAAGGGTCTGGGGCTGGCTTTTCGTAGTTTTGTCATGTACTCCCGATCAAGCGCGATCTGTGAGCGAGCGCCCGTTTCCGGCGGAGCGGATCCACTATCTTCCATGAGTTTGAATACCAGCCGACCGTAAGCAATGGCCGCGCCGCTGCGCAAGTGACAGGCTGCGTTAACGGCGCCGGCAATGTCCACTTCAGAGGCGCGCGTCCTGGCAAGCGCCAATGCATGTCTGGCCAGCGCAGGGCTGGGAATCGCGGTGGCCGCCGCCAGGCGCACCAGCGCATAAAGACGGGGCGATAAGGCGTCTTCGGCAGATTCCCTGACGACTTCGGCGTAGTCTTTAAAAACAGTGAATAGCTCAGGTGCATGGTCGACCAGATTTGAAGGAAAGGACGTACAGAGCGCAGTAAGTTCAATGGTGTTGGTAGTCATGTTCAGCTTTGTTTAGATTGCTTTCAGTATTGCGACGGCAATGATGGAGCGCTGCCTTTGGTGGAATGTAGCAATAGGAACGGTCTCAGGCGGCGGGCGCTTCAGGTTCGTTGCTGTAGCCGGAAATAAAGGTCTTTGTCCTCCCGGTGAGTGCATCATAAACGTGTCGCGAAATTCGGCCGATATTGCCGCCATAGACGTGAATGCTGATAGAGACACGATCGTCAAAAACGTTGGATACGCGATGGATGTCGCCCAGACGCGGCGATACCATGTCGATGTCGCCCGGTGAGAGCGTGTCTGTATTCACCAATTGCATGGGCTCGTCAGGCTTGGGGACCGCAAACAGTTCTGAGCGTTCTGAGCCGCGCATCATGCCGATTAATGCCCAAACGGTATGGTTATGAATGGGTGTTTTTTGACCTGGTCCCCAGACAAAACTGACGACACTATAGCGGTCCAGAGGATCGGCGTGCAGCAGATACTGTTGATAGTATTGAGGATGGGGCTGTGCAAATTGCTCAGGGAGCCAGACGTCATTGGCCACCAGGTCCCCTAAGAGCGATCGCCCGGACTCAAGGATCTGCGCTTCATTGTTCGAAGATTGCTCGATAAGTTGCGTGAAGGATTCGATGAATTGCTGAAAACGGGGGGATGCGACGGTTGTCGTCATAATATGCTCCTTTGGTGTCGTTTTTTTTTGATTGGTCAGCGCTTGCTGTTTTGTGCTGCTTTAAGATAGCCATCGCGCGTCTGCGGCAGTTTCATGTCCAGTATTTTGGAAGCCACTTGCGTGCGCAGGATTTGCGCGGTTCCTCCTGCGATGGTAAACATCCGGGCATCCCGGACATGCCGTTCCATTGGGTTGTGTCGACCATATCCAGACGATCCGAAGAACTGTAGTGCATCGTTAGTCACCTTATTGGCGGTTTCCGCCGCGAAGATCTTCGCTTGTGCTGCCTTGTTTATATCGGGGAATGTCTCGCCGCTGACGGCGGCCGATCGCAGCATCAGGCGTGCCGCTTCCAGCTGGACTGACATGTCTGCGACCATCCATTGCAGCCCTTGAAATTCCGCCAGGGGGCGGCCAAACTGCTCTCGGCGCTTAAGATAGGCTACGCCCTCTTCGAAGGCGCATTGTGCAATACCCAGTGCCACTGCACCCGCACCAACGCGTTGCGCGTTGTATGCGCTCATCAGCGCTGCAAAGCCGCGCTTGAGTCCATCGGGGAAAGTGATCATCATAGATTTGTGAATCTTCAGATCATGAAACTCGAGATGGGTTTCGGGGATGCCGCGCACGCCCATGGCATATAGCCTGCGACCTACCTTGAGTCCCTCAGGGCCATGGTCGTCCAGCACGGTGATGAACGCGCCAATACCCTGTTCGACGCCATCATCGAATACGCGTGCAAAAATCAGGTGCAGCTTTGACACGCCACCACCGGTGATCCAGTATTTCTCTCCGTTGAGAATATAGTGATCGCCATTTTTATCAGCGCGTGTCGTCATTTCGCTGGCTGCGCTGCCGGCATTGGGCTCTGATATACAGATCGCCGGCTTATCACCTGCAAGAACAAGGTCAGCCGCAAGTTTGATTTGTTCCTCGGAGCCATATTTTGTAATGGCTCCGATTGCGCCCAGATTTGAGTCCACTGTTATTCGTCCCATAGTGGCGCAAGCTTTAGCCATTTCTTCAATGACGATGACGGTGTCCAGCGTGGACAAGCCGCGACCACCAACAGACGTGGGCAGCATCATGCCCATGAAGCCGGCGTCACGCAGTTGCGCGACATTATCCCAGGGATATTGTTCGGTCAGGTCCGTTTGAACAGCCGTGGAGGCGAAAACAGATTGCGCCAGCTCTCGTGCTTGCGTCTGAAGTGTGCGTTGTTCGGGGGTCAGTTCATACATAGCGTTCTCCTAGGTTGTTTTACAAGTTTTAAGCCAGTCAGCCAGAACCTCGGCTTCGTGTTCATTGAGCCTCGGTGGTGGACGGTTGTAGGTCGGCGGTGTTGCAGACATCTTTAGCGGGTTCGCCAGCAGACTGATTTGTCCTCCCGCCGCCCATTCGCAAGGCATAGTCAATTGCGCGCCACGTGCGATTACTTGCGGATCTGCAAATACCTCTTCAAGGCTATTGACCGGCCCGCAAGGCACATTGGCTGCCTCAAGTGTCTGTAACCAATGCGAGCGAGTGCGTTTCCGTAGCGCGTTGTCGACAAGCCGGCACAGTTCTATGCGATGTCGTACGCGCATGATATTGGTTGCGTAACGCTCGTCTGATGCCAGGCTCGCTTCGCCAGCCACTTGGCAAAAGCGACGAAACTGGGCATCGTTGCCGACAGCCAGGATCATTGGTGCATCGGCAGTGGAGAACACCTGATAAGGCACGATGTTTGGGTGCCCGTTGCCCAGCCTTTCGGGTCGCTTTCTGTCGGTTAAATAGTTTGTGCCGCCATTGACCAGCCAGGCTATTTGCGTGTCCAGCAAAGCAATATCGATGTGTTGTCCCTGGCCGGTTTGTTCCCGGTGTCTGAGCGCAGCCAGAATGCCCACCGCCGCGTACATCCCGGTCATGACATCTGCAATTCCAACGCCGACTTTCATGGGTGTGCCTTGAGGTTCGCCGGTCAGGCTCATAATGCCGCCCATGCCCTGAATGAGAAAATCATAACCCGGTCTTGCGGCATAGGGACCTGTTTGTCCGAACCCCGTTACCGAGCAATAGATAAGATCAGGATAGCGGTCTTTAATCTGATCGTACGCCAAGCCGTATTTGGAAAGACCGCCGACCTTGTAGTTCTCAATAAGGACGTCTGTATGCGCCATGAGTTGATGCACCCGTTTCTGGCCGGATGCGGATGTGATGTCAATCGCGATAGAGCGCTTGTTGCGGTTCGCGCAGAGGTAGTATGCGCTTTCGTCGGTTTTCTCCCCGCTTCGGTCGGCGACGTAGGGTGGACCCCATTTGCGGGTGTCGTCTCCCTCAAGGGGTTTTTCCACTTTGACAACATCGGCGCCCAGGTCGCCGAGCAGTTGCGCCGCAGTGGGACCTGCCAGAATACGCGACAAGTCCAGCACTTTTATCCCGGCCAGCGCTGTTAACTGATCTGCGCTCATGCCACAGGTCCACCGTGCAGATTGTTTTTCCGACAGGCATTCGCGTTCATCAGGCGCCTGATCGTGTTGTGATAATCAATAGCTTTCATGACTGTCCTTTTTACAACGATATAAATTGATATCGTTGAGTTTAAGATTCAGATTGATCACTCTCAATTGAAATAAAATTCAATTGAACGATCATGCTTGATGCGCCCGGAAAGCCGCTATTGCGCACTCCATCTGCTTGCTATCGTGCGCCCTTGTCTCTAGAATGGATCGCTCATCTTGAAAAACTGAAAGAAATAGTAATGAGCAGACCACCTGGCACCGCGACACCGACGCTTCGGCAATTAGAGCTTTTTTTAGCGCTTGTCTCTTCAAATGGCGTAGCGGGGCGGGGGCCAAGCTTGGTATGTCGCCATCCGCCACGAGTCACGCCTTGCGCTCGCTGGAGCTGGCGCTGGGGACCGAATTGCTTGATCGCCACTCCGCTGGTATTACATTGACTTACACCGGACAACAGATCCTTCCGCATGTGCGAGATGTATTTGCCGCCTTGCAGCTTGTACAGGCGACTGCATTGTCCGGCGCGCAGTTAAAGACAGGCTTGCTGAATCTGGGCTCGTTCGGTGCAAGTGCGACGATCAGAGTGCTGCCTGTGCTGCTGGATCGCTTTAAGGTTCGTTACCCGGGTGTGGAAATGATGGTTACCGAAAAGCCCGACGAGCAAACCGCGCGTGACCTGATCGAACGGCGCCTGGAACTGGCAGCGGTCACACTGCCCAAACCCGATTTTGATTCGGTAACGCTCGCTGTTGATGAGCTGGTCGCGGTGCTGCCGTCCGGTCATCCGCTGGCAGAACGGGAAACGGTTGCGCTGGCTGAGATGACGGCGGATCCTTTTATTTTGACCCGGGCAGGCTCACAGGCCCTGGTGAGCAAGCTATTTGCGAAACATGGACTCAGGCCACGCGTCAATTATGAGCTGCTCCAATTAATGTCGATACTGGAATTGGTTGCAAGTGGAAAAGGTGTGTCCATTCTGGCAAAACTCGCCTTACCCGATGAATATAACGGGGTTGTTTTTCGTCCGATTTCACCCGGTGCTTCAAGGCACATCGGCTTAGCGTGTCTGGATGAGAGTCGTTTGTCTCCGGTCGCCCAGGCTTTCTGGCACGAGGCGCAACGCTACCGCGCCGGACAGACATCTGCCGCTCGTAAACGCTCGTAAAGGTGCAGCGCGTTTTGAATGACCGGGTATCTCTCCTGATCGGCCGTCCTGGCGCGCTAGTTATTCATGGGGTACGGAGATACGCTGCTGACGTTTTCATTCACATCCAGTTCGCGGCCAATATAGGGGAATGCGCGTTGGGCGCATTGAGGCCGCTCGCATACCCGGCAGCCCATGCCGATGGGTGTGGGGATATCCGGATTGCCGAAATCCAGTCCTTTTGCATAAACAAGCCGATGGGCATGAGCGACATCGCAGCCTAGCGCTACCGCGAAATCCTTTGTCGGCTGTCCGAATCCGCCAGTCTGATGACATACCGTACGGGCAATCCACAGGTAAACGCGGCCATCCGGCATGCGCGCCAGTTGCCGGAGGATTCGGCCGGGACTGGAAAAGGCTTCGTAGACGTTCCATAAAGGACAGGCGCCACCGACACGAGAGAAATGAAAGTGGGCCGCAGACTGCCGCTTTGAGATGTTGCCCGCGCGATCGACCCGAATGAAGAAAAACGGTACGCCTGTTGCCTCCGGGCGCTGCATGGTGCTCAGGCGGTGGCAGATCGTTTCGAAACTGACGCCAAAGCGGTGTCCTAACAGGTCAATGTCATATTGCAATTGTTCGGCAGCGGTCAGGAACTGCCTGTAGGGCAGGATCAGCGCAGCCGCAAAATAATTGGCCAGACCCAGACGTACCAATTTGCGTACTGCCTGACTGGAAAAGCGCGGCACGTCCACCATACGCGCCAGCATGTTGTCCAGTTCAAGAAAGGCCAGTTGTGTTCCCATTTGAAAGGCCCGCTGTCCGGGCGTGATGTGGGGTGGCAGGCTCAGCCGACGCAGCGCGGGGTCGTACTTGCGCTGCAGGCCCTTTTCTGCGGCCAGGATATCTACCACGACGTTGTGCTGCTCACGTAAACGCTGCTCCAGCCGTTCAGCCAGGCCGGGCGGGGTCATGTCCGCAAGCCCCCAGTCGGTGTGGCACTGCTCTGCGTGCGCATCAAGCTGTGCAAAATGATTGTGATGCGTGAAGAAAAAATCGCGCGCTTCCTCGTAGGGTTGTGTCTGTAGCTGTAGCGCGTCGGCGGGGTCAGTGGAATCTGTATAGGTCATTTTTTCTGCCATGGCTTCCAGCCGGTCTGCCGCCTCACGGTGGCGGCGATGCAGATCAATCAGGACCCGACCCACAGCGGGCATATTCGTTGCGATCTCGCGTAATTCCGCATGTGATATTCGCGCCGCTTCGTGTCCGCCAATCGCCGATGCCGGCAGGGTGGCTGCCACTTCATGCAGCGCGGCCACCATGCGGGTTTGTTCGTCGTCTGAAAACGTGTTGACGTCCATATTGAACACTTCGCTCAAGCGCAACAGAACCGGCATGGTCAAGGGGCGCTGGTTCTGTTCGATCTGATTCAGATAGCTGGCTGACAGGCCCAGCATGCGCGCCAGCCCGATCTGCGTTAATTTGCGCTCCTCGCGCAAGCGACGTAACCGTACACCCATAAATATTTTTCGCATGGTGGCCATTTCATTGAATGCTGGAAAACTAAAGGCGGAAAAATCACAAAATTTGCAAAATTCGCAAAACGATAAGATGAAGTTTACCAATATTCGCCTTCTTATTGATGCAATTGCTGGTGATTTTGCGTAAACTGCGAATCCTGACTGTTGCGTATTATTTGCATTGTAGTGAAGAGGAGCAATACCATGACACAAGCACCCGACACAAAGGGCTTTAAACCAAAGAAATCAGTGGCGTTATCTGGCGTGGTTGCCGGCAATACCGCGCTGTGTACCGTGGGTCGCAGCGGTAACGATCTGCATTATCGCGGTTACGATATTCTGGATCTGGCCCAGGCCTGTGAATTCGAAGAGGTGGCTCACCTGCTCATTCACGGCAAACTGCCCAATAAGGCCGAACTGGCCTCCTATAAACTGAAGCTGCGCCGCCTGCGCGGGCTGCCGGTTCAGTTGCAGGATGCGCTACAGGCCTTGCCGGCTTCCAGTCATCCCATGGATGTGATGCGCACTGCCGTATCGGTGCTGGGTTGCGTGCTGCCTGAAAAAGACGATCATAATCTGCCCGATGCACGCGATATTGCAGACCGCCTGATGGCCAGTCTGGGGTCGGCCCTGCTGTATTGGTATCACTATAGTCATAATGGCAAGTGTATTGATGTTGAAACCAGCGATGACAGTATCGGCGGGCATTTTCTGCATCTGCTGCATGGTGAGACCCCTTCCGAGGAATGGGTACAGGCCATGCACACCTCGCTGAATCTGTACGCGGAGCATGAGTTCAATGCCTCCACATTTACCTGCCGCGTGATTGCCGGAACAGGTTCGGATATGTATTCGGCCATCACGGGTGGAATTGGCGCGCTGCGCGGCCCCAAGCACGGTGGCGCCAACGAAGTGGCTTTTGAAGTACAAAAGCGCTATGAAACCCCCGACGATGCCGAAGCCGATATCCGCCGTCGCGTGGAAAATAAAGAGGTCGTCATTGGCTTTGGCCATCCTGTGTACACGATTTCCGATCCGCGCAACAAGGTCATCAAGGAAGTGGCGCGCAAGCTGTCGGCAACGCAGCAGAACATGAAAATGTTCGACATTGCTGAGCGCCTGGAAAGCGTCATGTGGGACATCAAGAAAATGTTCCCGAATCTGGATTGGTTCTCGGCCGTGTCCTATCACATGATGGGCGTGCCTACCGCCATGTTCACGCCGCTGTTTGTGATTGCGCGTACCGCAGGCTGGGCAGCGCACATTATCGAACAACGTATCGACAATAAGATTATTCGTCCGACGGCCAACTATAATGGTCCGGAAGACCAAACATTTGTTCCGCTGGAGCAACGCTGATTCCTATGAATACTGAAAACCGCAAGCCACTGCCCGGCACCGGGCTGGATTATTTCGACGCACGTGCTGCAGTGGATGCCATTGCGCCCAATGCCTACGATGCCTTGCCGTATACCTCGCGCGTCTTTGCAGAAAACCTGGTGCGCCGCTGCGATCCGGCGACGCTGACAGACTCGCTCAAACAGCTGATTGAGCGCAAGCGTGATCTGGATTTCCCATGGTTTCCTGCGCGCGTGGTGTGTCACGATATCCTGGGTCAGACTGCGCTGGTCGATTTGGCCGGATTGCGCGAGGCGATTGCCAAACAAGGGGGCGATCCTGCGCAGATCAACCCGGTGGTACCCACGCAGTTGATCGTGGACCATTCGCTGGCCGTTGAATATGCCGGTTTTGACAAAGACGCCTTTGCCAAGAATCGCGCCGTTGAAGATCGCCGCAATGATGACCGTTTTCATTTTATCAACTGGACCAAGAAGGCGTTCAAGAATGTCGATGTGATTCCGCCGGGCAACGGCATCATGCACCAGATCAATCTGGAGCGGATGTCGCCGGTGATTCAAAATCGTGATGGGATTGCTTTTCCGGATACGCTGGTGGGCACCGACAGCCATACGCCACACGTCGATGCGCTAGGCGTCATTGCCATTGGCGTCGGCGGGCTGGAGGCCGAAAGCGTGATGCTGGGTCGTGCATCCTGGATGCGTTTGCCGGATATTATCGGTGTCGAACTCACCGGGCAATTGCAGCCAGGCATAACGGCTACCGATCTGGTGCTGGCCCTGACTGAGTTTTTGCGAGACCAGAAAGTGGTCTCGTCATATCTGGAATTCTATGGCGAAGGCGCGTCGCGCCTGACGCTGGGCGATCGTGCCACGATTTCAAATATGACGCCCGAATATGGCGCTACCGCAGCGATGTTCTACATTGACCAGCAAACGATCGATTATCTGAAGCTGACCGGGCGTGATGATGAACAGGTCAGGTTGGTGGAGACCTATGCCAAACAGGCGGGCCTGTGGGCCGACAGCCTGAAAACCGCGCAATACGAGCGCGTGCTCACTTTTGATTTGTCATCGGTAGTGCGCAATCTGGCCGGCCCGTCCAATCCCCATCGTCGCGTACCTACTTCGGAGCTTGCCAGCCGCGGTATTTCAGGTGTGGTTGAAAACGAACCCGGGCTGATGCCCGATGGGGCGGTCATTATTGCCGCCATCACCAGTTGCACCAACACGAGCAACCCGCGCAACGTGATTGCGGCCGGGCTGCTGGCGCGCAACGCCAATGCGCGCGGCCTGATTCGCAAGCCATGGGTCAAATCATCGCTGGCACCGGGATCCAAGGCGGTCCAGTTATATCTGGAAGAGGCCAATTTATTGCCTGAGCTGGAGAAGCTCGGTTTTGGTATTGTGGCCTTTGCCTGTACCACCTGTAATGGCATGAGCGGCGCGCTGGATCCAGTGATACAGCAGGAAATTATCGATCGCGATTTGTATGCGACTGCGGTTCTGTCTGGCAATCGTAATTTCGACGGACGTATCCACCCCTATGCCAAGCAGGCATTCCTGGCTTCGCCACCCCTGGTCGTGGCGTATGCCATAGCCGGCACCATCCGCTTTGACATTGAGAAAGACGTGCTGGGCACCGACCAGAATGGTCAGCCGGTGACGCTTAAGGATATCTGGCCAAGCGACGAGGAAATTGACGCCATCGTCGCCAGCAGCGTCAAGCCCGACCACTTTCGCAGCGTGTACGAACCCATGTTTGCGATCAGCGTTGGTGATGGCGAATCGGTCAGTCCTTTGTACGAATGGCGCCCGCAAAGCACGTACATCCGTTGTCCGCCATACTGGGAAGGCGCGCTGGCAGGCGAGCGTACGCTTAAGGGCATGCGCCCGCTGGCGGTGCTGGGTGACAACATTACCACAGACCATTTGTCGCCATCTAACGCCATCCTGCCCAACAGCGCTGCCGGGGAATATCTGGCCAAGATGGGGCTGCCGCAAGAGGACTTTAACTCTTACGCGACGCATCGCGGCGATCATCTGACTGCGCAGCGGGCCACGTTCGCCAACCCCAAGCTGCTCAATGAAATGGTGCAGGAAAACGGCGCGATCAAACAAGGATCCCTGGCACGTATTGAGCCGGAAGGTAAAGTGGTGCGCATGTGGGAAGCCATCGAAACCTATATGGAACGCAAGCAGCCGCTGATTATCGTGGCGGGGGCAGACTACGGCCAGGGTTCTTCGCGCGACTGGGCCGCCAAGGGTGTGCGTCTTGCGGGTGTGGAAGCCATTGTGGCGGAAGGCTTCGAGCGCATTCACCGGACCAATCTGGTGGGTATGGGCGTATTGCCGCTGCAATTCAAGCCGGGCGTTAATCGCCAGACGCTGAACATTGATGGCACGGAAACCTACGATGTGCTCGGCAAGCCCGAACCGCGTTCAACACTGACACTTGTGATTCATCGTAAAAATGGCGAACGCCTGGAAGTGCCGGTCACTTGCCGCCTGGATACTGCCGAAGAAGTCTCTATTTATGACGCAGGCGGCGTTCTGCAACGCTTCGCGCAGGATTTCATTGAATCGCCCGTCGCCAGCCAGGCACAATGACACCTATGGAAAACGCAATGACACATGCACCTCAGATTAAAATCGCCGCCACTTATATGCGTGGTGGTACCAGCAAAGGCGTCTTTTTTCGGCTGAGTGATCTGCCCGACGCCGCACAGACGCCTGGTGCCGCGCGCGACGCACTGCTGCTGCGCGTGATCGGCAGCCCGGATCCTTACGGCAAGCAAACCGACGGCATGGGCGGCGCGACCTCAAGCACCAGTAAGATTGTGATTCTGTCCAAAAGCGAGCGTGCCGGTCACGATGTCGATTATTTGTTTGGCCAGGTGTCTATCGATAAACCCTTCATCGACTGGAGCGGCAATTGCGGCAACCTTTCTGCGGCCGTAGGGCCGTTTGCCATCAGCAATGGATTGATCGATGCCGATCGTATCCCGTCCAACGGCGTTGCCACTGTAAATATCTGGCAGGCCAATATCGGCAAAACCATCGTGTCGCATGTACCCATCACCAATGGTGAAGTACAGGAGACGGGCGATTTTGAACTGGATGGCGTGACCTTCCCGGCAGCTGAAGTGCAGCTCGAATTCCTGGACCCGGCCGCAGACGAAGACGGCGCGGGCGGTGCCATGTTTCCAACCGGCAATGTGGTAGACGAGCTGGATGTGCCCGGGGTGGGTAAGTTGCAGGCAACCATGATCAACGCCGGTATTCCAACTGTGTTTGTGAATGCGCGTGACATTGGTTTTACCGGCACAGAGTTGCAGGACGCGATCAACAGCAACACCGATACGCTGGCTATGTTTGAAACCATTCGCGCATATGGCGCACTGCGCATGGGCCTTATCGCCAACCTTGAGGAAGCCGAAAGACGTCAGCACACGCCTAAAGTGGCTTTTGTGGGTGAGCCTGCGGATTACGCTGCCTCCAGCGGCAAGCAGGTGTCCGCCGACAATATTGATCTGGTTGTGCGGGCGCTCTCCATGGGTAAATTGCATCATGCGATGATGGGCACCGCAGCCGTGGCCATCGGTACGGCTGCGGCGATTCCTGGCACGCTGGTCAATCTCGCGGCGGGCGGTGGAGAACGTGAGTCTGTGACCTTCGGTCATCCCTCCGGCACGTTGCGGGTGGGTGCGCAGGCGGTTCAAGAGGCCGGCCAGTGGGCCGTGAAGAAGGCGCTGATGAGCCGTAGCGCTCGTGTCCTGATGGAAGGCTTTGTGCGCGTCCCGGGCGATGCGTTTTGAGAACGCCAGAAAATTGATTAATTTTTAATATTGTTAAAGAAGGATTTACTGCATGTCGACAAGAAAGCAACTCAGATCACTCGTCGAAGCGCGCCGTGGCATTATTGTTCCGGGCGCATTTAATGCCTTGTCTGCCAAAGTGATCGCCGATCTTGGCTTTCAGGCCATTTATGTAACGGGTGCGGGCGTGACCAATATGTGGTTTGGCATGCCGGATCAGGGGTTCATGGGTTTACACGAAATCGCCGATCACACAGCAAGGATCCGCGACGCCGTAGATGTACCGCTGATCGTTGATGCCGACACAGGCTTTGGCAACGCGCTGAACGTTCGTCATACCGTCAGGGTACTGGAGCGTGCCGGCGCAGACTGCATTCAGCTGGAAGATCAGGTCGCGCCCAAGCGTTGTGGTCATTTTTCCGGTAAGGAAGTGATCTCTACTGAAGAAGCGGTCAGCAAGATCAAGGCGGCGGTCGATGCGCGTCAGGATCCGGACTTTCTGATTATGGCGCGTACCGATGCGGCGGCCACTCATGGTTTTGAAGCCGCCATCGAGCGCGCCCAGAAGTTCGCCGAAGCCGGCGCCGACATTCTGTTTGTGGAAGCCGTCACCGAAGCCGAGCAAGTGCGTGCGCTTCCCCAGCGACTGGCCAAGCCGCAACTGATGAACATGGTGATTGGTGGCCGCACGCCTATTTTCAATGCTGATCAACTGGCCGAACTGGGTTTCGGCATCGTGTTGTATGCCAACGCAGCCCTGCAGGGCGCGGTTGCCGGCATGCAGAAAACCCTGACGGTGCTGCGCGATGAGAAGGAAGTGCAGGAGTCCAGCGGGCTGGTGGCGTCTTTTTCCGAGCGGCAGCGTCTGGTGAGCAAGCCTGAATGGGATGAGCTGGAAAAACGCTACTCCTGAATCAGCCCCGGCTCGATGTCCTGAGCGGCCGTTGTTCTGAGCCGTCGTTGTTCTGAGTCGTTTTACGTTCTTCAGAGCCGCTTTAAAGAGCCGCCCTTACTATATCGGCCACCGTTCCGGTGGCTGGTTTTGGGGCATTCCTTCCTCATCGCTCATTTATAAGCGCGCTCTTATAAGCACGCTTGTGGCTCCTTATTGTGTAGCAGCCATCCTGGTCATCGGCATGGCTGCTGAGGCCGGCAGTCACAAGCGCAATTCAAGTCAAAAAAAAATTTTTCCTGCGGTGTAACCAAATCCGTGTTGCGGTCGAACTAACTAATGTGTCCGCTAGGGATGCAGCTTACTTCAACCTCAGGAGAAATTCATGTCCGCTAAATTTACGGTTACTTCCACTTTGCTCGCCAGCGCCGTTGCCGGTATGCTCGCCTCTGCGGTTCATGCCGCGCCGCTAACCAAAGCGGAAGCCGATGCCGCTGTTGCCGCGAAAAAAGAAAAATGTTACGGCGTTGCGCTGAAGGGCCAAAACGACTGCGCCGCCGGTCCTGGCACGACTTGCCAGGGTACATCCACCCAGGACTTTCAGGGCAACGCCTGGAAATTCGTTCAGGCCGGCACGTGCAGCAAAATTGAGGTCCCTGGCGGTGGTCACGGTTCTTTAATGCCCGTCAAGGCCTGATCCAGGCAGCCGGAGAGGACGACCGTGTACGATTTTCCAGAGCACTCCCCTGCAGTCACGTTCGACGGCATGAGCGGTCGATCCCTTCCTGCCGGCGCGACGACACGGCTGCTGGCCGGCGTCAGTTTCAAGCATGAACATCTGCGGGCGATACAGCAGGATACGCTGACGGATGCGTTCTTTGAAGTTCATGCGGAGAACTATATGGGGGAGGGCGGGCCGCCGCAACAGGCGCTGGCGGCCATCCGCCGGGATTATCCGCTGTCCGTTCACGGTGTATGCATGTCGATTGGCGGACCGCAAGTGCTGGATTCCAACCATTTGCGCCGGTTTGCCGATCTCGTGCGCCGCTGTGAGCCGCTATTGGTATCCGAACATCTGGCCTGGTCAGCTTATGACAACACGTTTTACAACGACTTGTTGCCCTTGCCTTACACGTCCGATACGCTACACACCGTCTGTGATCATATCGATCAGGTCCAGGTTGCGATAGGCCGATCACTGCTGATTGAAAACCCGGCCACCTATATTCAATATGCGTCATCCGAGATGAGCGAAACCGGGTTTCTGCGCGAGGTTGCGCGTCGCACGGGTTGCGGTCTGTTGCTGGATATCAATAATGTCTATGTATCTGCAATCAATCATGGCTTTAGTGCAGAGACCTATCTTGCTGATTTTCCGTTAGATCGGGTCGGGCAAATTCATCTGGCCGGCCATTGCGCGCAGGAGGATGATGAAGGGCAGCCATTGCTTATCGATAGTCATGATGCTGAAGTGGCGCCTGCGGTATGGGATTTATATAAGCAGGTCATTGCCAGTACGGGGCTTGTGCCGACATTGGTCGAGTGGGACAGCCGTTTACCGGCCTGGCCTGTTCTGGAAGCGCACAGACTGCAGGTGCGCGATTGCCTGCTCGCATGTGCTACATCGAACGATTCCCTGTATGAAGAGGCGGGTTATGGCATATGACTATGCAGAAGCATTCAGCACGGGCCTGTTCAGGCCTGATTTTCCCGTGCCAGAAGACATGATGGTTGGCGCAGGCAAGGGGGTGCAGAGCCGATACAACGTTTATCGAAACAATGTGACTGTGAGTCTGATCGACGCACTGGCGGCGGTCTACCCTGCAGTGCAGCGGATTACCGGCACGGCGTTTTTCCGTGCGATGGCGCGCTTTTATGTACGTGCTCTGCCGCCTGAGTCTCCCCTGTTGTTCGAGTACGGGCGCAGTTTTCCCGACTTTATTGAGTCTTATGAGTTCGCGCAGGACATGCCCTGGCTGGCCGATACGGCTCGTATCGAGCGTGCGTGGCTTGACGCCTATCACGCGGCTGACAGGCCGGTAATGGTTGCCAGGGCACTGACTGCCGTGCCGCCGGCCGCACTGGCAGACTTGCGGTTTTGCGCGCATCCTGCCGCGCGGATCGTGCGTTCGATTTATCCGGCGGTCGCCATTTTTGTCATGAACAGGCGCGAGGGGCCCGTGTCTTCTATGAAGTCGAGCGCAGCGGAGGATGCGCTCATTACGCGCCCGGAGCAGGAGGTTATTGTGTCACGTCTGCCCGCTGGCGGCGCTGTCTTTTTATCCTCATTGCTACAGGGCCTATCCCTGGGGGTGTCCGCAAGCAAGGCATTTGAACAGGCTCCTGAGTTTGACCTGTCGGGCAATCTGGCGGCAATGATCACGGCGGGCGTGTTCACCGGCATAAATCTGGAGATGTGATGGCTATGTCAGAATATCAAACTGAATCTGCCACTTTAACGGTGGGGCCGTCTAACCGGCTGGACCGGGTGATCAGGCGGGTGGAGTGGATCGCGCAACCATGGCTGGTGCAAATGCTGTTGCGCCTTGCCATCGCCGTGCCGTTTTTGAAGTCCGGCCTGCTCAAGTGGGACGACTTCCTGCAATTGAACGAGACGGTAATTTATCTGTTTACTGATGAATTTCGACTGCACCTGCCTGGTGGCCCATACGCCTTCCCGGCCCCTGCTCTGGTGGCCTTTCTGGCTGCGTGCGGCGAAGTTTTCCTGCCGTTGCTACTGATCCTTGGTCTGGGCACCCGGCTTGCCGCCCTGGGGATTGTCTTGATGACAATCGTCATTCAGATAACCGTGCCCGAGGGCTGGCCTGTTCATCTGACCTGGGTGGCAATAGCGCTGGCCATTGCCGCCTTTGGACCGGGGCGGCTGTCCGTTGATTATTTGCTGGGCGACCGCAGGCTGCGGTCCCGATGATGATGCAGCGAGTATGAGAACAGAAGATCTGATTGCAATACTGGCGCTAAACCTAAAGCCGGTACGGGCAGATGCAGTTGGCAAGCGTCTGGCCCGGGCACATTTGCTGGGGCTGATTGGTGGAGCGGTTCTGCTTGTAGTGGTGTTCGGTGTCAGCAGCGATATGCCGGAACAGATATTGACGCCGCTGTTTTGGTTGCGTTTGGCGTTTCCGCTGGCAATGATTGCCGTCGCCGTCACGCTGGCGGAGCGTCTGGTGCGGCCAGGTGTCGCGATTACCTCGGCGTGGCTGATGACCCTCTTACCCATGCTCACGATGATGCTGGGTGTGATATTTTTATTATGGCTGCACCTGCTGAATATCGCTTGAAACTGGTTTCCAGCAGGAACTTGTGGGGCACGACAATAGGCAATACTATGTTACTTTCCGTTCCTTCCTTTATTGCCATGATCCATGCCATGAAAGGACTTGCTCCCACTCGCCTTGCTCTGTCCGGCGCTGCAGCAGGTTTACTGGCCGGTGCGCAGGGTGTGCTCATCTATGCCCTGTATTGTCCGGATATGCCGGTTCCCTCCTGGAGTGTGCTGCAGATTACGGCAATATTTATCACAACCGGCATCGGCGCTGCATTCGGCCCGATCTGCATAAAATGGTAGGGCCTGGCGCGCAAGGGGTGGATCGCACCGCCCGGACTGCGAAAGCGCAGGAGACCGAGAGCCGGCTCAGGGCATTGTTTCTGGCCGGACTTGACGGCGATTCCCAATGTTATCACGCCTTTCTGCAGGCTCTGGGAGGGAATTTGCGTGCCTTCCTGCGCAGGCGGTTAAGTCATATTCCGGACGAGATTGAGGATATCGTGCAGGAAATTCTCATTGCGGTGCACAACGCCCGGCATACCTATTTGCCTGCACAGCCGCTAACCGCATGGACCTATGCCATTGCCCGATACAAAATGGCCGACTATCTGCGCGGTCGCTATCGGTATGAAGCATGGAACGAACCGCTGGACAGCCAGCAGCAGGAACTTTTTTCCGAGTCCGATCACGAGGCTGCCCAGGCGTGCCGCGATCTGGATAAACTGCTGTCGCAATTGCCGGATCGCTACCGCCTGCCTATTGTGCATGTCAAGCTAAAGGGCTTGAGCGTAGCCGAGGCCGCGCGCGAGACAGGGCTGTCGGAATCGGCGGTAAAGGTTGGCATACACCGAGGCCTGAAGGCCCTGGCTGCCAAAATACGAGGTACAACATGAAAACAGATGATCTGGTTAGCCTACTAAGCAATAGTGGAGGGGCTGCAGACCCAATGATGGTGTCCAGCCGCTACTGGCAGGCGATGGTGATAAGCACAGGCGGCGCTCTCATTCTGCTATTGATCGGCTATGGCTTGCGCCCGGACCTTTCGGTCATGCTGGGTACGCCGCTATTTTGGGCCAGGCTGGCATTTCCGGCCGTGATTGCCGTGGGTGCATTGATGGTGGTTGCGCGTCTGGCGCGGCCAGGCGTATCGGTTGGTCGAAGCTGGACGGTCATGGCGCTGCCTGTGATTGTTGTGATCGTGGCTGCGGTGCTGACGCTGGGGCTTGCGCCTGCCTCAGAACGGCTGAGCATGGTCCTGGGGGCTACCTGGCGCAGTTGTCCGTTTAACATTGCTTTTCTGTCTATTCCGGGCTTTATCGCCAACTTCTGGCTGCTCCGGAACATGGCGCCAACCCGCCTGCGCGTTGCCGGCGCGGCTGCCGGGTTGCTGGCCGGTTCGGCGGCAACTATTGTCTACTGTCTGCATTGTCCGGAGATGGAGGTGGCGTTCTGGGCCGTCTGGTATATCGCTGGCATGCTGATTCCGGCTGTCATCGGCGCGGTGCTGGCCCCCCGGCTGCTGCGCTGGTAAACGCGCTCAGCAGGAATGGAGGGGTGCGCAATCCCTATACTTTCGCCGGTCGAAGACTTATCAGGATAATCATCGCACTGAGCGCCGCGGCGACGCTCAAAAATGCGAATGCCGCTGCAAACCCTGTACTTGCAGCAATGATCCCCGTTAACATGGCGCCAACTCCGGTGCCTAAATCAAACGTTACATTCCACAGGACAGACACCTGAGCCAACCGGCTGTTGCCGGCAAGCTGGTAGGCGCATACCAGTGTTGCACTTTGCATGCCGCCGTAGGAGATTCCCAGCAGGGTGCTGCCAAGATAAAGCGCTGTCAGACCCCAACTGGTGTTTGCTGTGTGCACCGATGCACCGAGCGCCGCCATGCCCAGACAGCATGCCAGGGCAAGGCCGAAGATCAGGTATCGGGCAGGATAACGGTCGCTCATTGAGCCTAATGCCCAGCGGGTAGGTGTCGCAAAGCCGGTCAGGCACAGCAGGGCGATGGTGGCAGAGGAGGCGTCGGCGGTAATCTGGCTGGCAAATGTGAGGATGGCACCGCCGCTGCTGGTCACAATCACCAGTGATAGTAAAACCGGCGAAATCACGGCAAAGGTGGATTTGCTATGCGTGCTCGCGTGCATGGCGGATGTATGCTGCTGCGTGCTGCGCTCATTCAGCAGACGGCCAAGGGCTTGCGTCCAGAACAAACCCAGTACCGGCAGGGTGGCGATGAGCGTGACCACCAGTTTACCCATCAGTTGCTCAAGAATGGGTGCCGATGAGACCAGTACCAGTTGCGGCCCCGCTACCGCCAGTCCATAGATGCCAACGGCTGCACCACGCCTTGCAGCAGGCACCAGCAGCGCAATAGCGGTTGCGCCACTTACAGTCAGGATACCAAAACCAATACCACGAATCGCGCTTGAGAGCAGAATGACCGACAGGGCAGACGAGGTCGCTTGTAATAGAGCAGGGGCGCCAAGCGCCAGCAAGCCCGTAGCCAGCAACGGGCCCCAGCCGAAGCGCTTGAGTGCCCGGTTAACAGACAGTTGGGTCAGGATGGTGAAGGCCATCAGAATGGCTGTCACACTGCCCGCCGCGGCTTCGCTGGCGCCGCCCCGGATCGCCCAGTCTGGCGACAGTGGCAGCAGAATACTGAAGCTGCCAATACCCAGCGCCACCACCCACATGAGTGCGGCAACACCGGGAATCCGGAGTAGTGTTACGTTTTTATCGGTCTCGGTCACATCGTTGCTCCATGCATGACCCGGTATTATAGCCAAGGCACATGAACGCTGTCCCCGGGGGCACGTGAGCCTGTCCTGGTGAGCGCAGTCTCAATGCGTGACCGATTTGGAGAACAGCTGAATAATTACAATGCCAAGTGCAATGAACAGCATGCCGACAATAGCCGGCAGATCAAGTCGCTGTTTGTAAATCAGGAATGACATGATCGATACAAGAAAAATACCCATGCCGCCCCAGATCGCATAGGCGATGCCAATATTCATTGTTTTTACGACTTGTGACAAACCATAAAAGGAAATGGCATAACCGATCACCACCACTATGCTCGGGCCTAATTGGGTGAAGCCGTGAGAGGCTTTCATCATCGTGGTGGCAAGCGTTTCGGCGCAGATGGAAATGGCAAGAATAAGATAGATATTGAGCATAGGTCCTCGGGGGAAAAGTGGTTTTGGTCATTATATAGATTCGCAATAATGGCTAATGATATCGCTGCGGTCTATGCAAAGCCTCTCTTTGCCTGTGCAACTTCAATGGATTATCCAGGATTTCCCGCAAGCCGGAGCGTCTGCAGGGCAATATGCCTGTTTGCAAAGCAAAGCAAAGCAAAGTAAAGCAAAGCAAAGCAAAGCAAAGCGATGCGCCTGAACGCTTAATGTTACGCATATTCGTGCTCAAATCGTTAAATAATAAGACACTCCGTCGCGGGTGCTCAGTCCGCTTTTCTTGTTGCGAATCATCCAGATAGAAAATAAAAGCAGAAAAAATCGCGTTGCTATGTGATTACAAATGCAATTATTTTAAGATGCCCTGTAATGACCTCCCTGTTGAAAGCGCGAAGAATGACGGTGCAATCTTTGCAAACTTATCTTCAAAAAAGGAAGGATCTATGACGAAAAGTATGACTCGCTCTCTGTTTCTGGCTGCCACTTTCGCTGGCGTGGTTGGGTTGGCCGGTTGCGCGGGCAACGGCTATGATTCCGGGGCTTCTACATCAACGGACGCCAGTGCACAGGCACCCATGACATCTGACGGGTCAACTGCGGCACCAGGGACCACCGCCCAGCCTATGCCAACGTCACCTGCGCCAACAGCACAACCTTAAATTACAGGCCAGGGCAATAGTAGCGTCGGACGGATGCAGGCGTCATCGGTCCATAACGCACTATTGCGTATGACATAGATCGGGATAGGGCAGTGTGTGCCGTATCCCGATGTGCGCTAATATGTGCTTAGCGTGCGTTATTTTTGCGGTACCAGCCACTGACAAAACAAAAAATTCCAATCGAAATGGATTGCTGCCTTCATGCTTACGGTTGCATAGCGCACCTGCGCGACCGGTAAGGATGTAAACTGGACAGGTGTCACTCATGTGTGCCGGTCGTACCGGTCCCTGTCCACATTGTCCGATTCAAGGAAGGCTATGAATTCGCCCAAACGTCTGCGCTCCGCAAATATTACACAAGGCCCGGCTCGCGCGCCAAATCGCTCCATGTACTACGCGCTGGGATACAAGGAAGAAGACTTCGTCAAGCCCATGGTCGGCGTGGCCAATGGCTATAGCACGATCACGCCCTGTAACAGCGGCTTGCAGAAACTGGCCGATGCGGCGATTGCGGCGATCGAGGCCTCGGGCGGCAATGCGCAGGTGTTTGGTACGCCCACCATCTCCGATGGCATGGCCATGGGGACAGAAGGCATGAAGTATTCGCTGGTGTCGCGTGAGGTCATTGCCGACTGCGTGGAAACCTGTGTACAGGGCCAGTGGATGGATGGTGTCGTGGTTATCGGTGGCTGTGACAAGAACATGCCTGGTGGCATGATGGGCATGCTGCGCGCGAACGTGCCCGCCATCTATGTGTACGGCGGCACGATTTTGCCAGGGCGCCTTAACAATAAGGATCTGAATATCGTCAGTGTGTTCGAGGCCGTAGGCGAGAATGCAGCGGGTCGCATGAGCGATGAGGACCTGCGGCAGATCGAACTGCATGCCATTCCCGGCCCGGGCTCCTGCGGTGGCATGTACACCGCCAACACCATGAGTTCTGCGTTTGAAGCCATGGGCATGAGCCTGCCGTCATCGTCGACCATGGCCAATGTGCATGACGAAAAAACCGATTCTGCCGGTGAATCGGCCCGGGTGCTGCTCAAGGCCATCGAGCAGGACCTGAAGCCGCGCGATATCGTGACCCGCCAGTCTATCGAAAATGCCGTCAGCGTTATCATGGCAACCGGCGGCTCGACCAATGCGGTATTGCATATGCTGGCCATCGCCCATGCGGCCGGTGTCGACTGGAGCATCGATGATTTCGAGCGCGTGCGTCAGCGGGTGCCGGTGATTTGTGATCTTAAGCCTAGCGGGCAATACCTTGCTGTGGATTTTCACAAGGCGGGTGGTGTGCCGCAGGTCATGAAGATTCTGCTCAATGCTGGTTTAATCAACGGCGATTGCATTACGATTACAGGCCAGACCATCGCTCAGATGCTTGAGAGGGTGCCGGATACACCAGCGGCAGATCAGCAGGTGATCAGAACGATCGAGCAGGCTTTGTACAAGCAGGGCCACCTGGCCATTTTGAAAGGCAATCTGTCACCCGAGGGTGCGGTCGCTAAAATTACCGGCCTGAAAAATCCTGTGATTACCGGCCCGGCGCGGGTCTTCGATGATGAGCAGTCGGCGCTGCAGGCGATTCTGGATGGCAAAATCAAGGCTGGTGACGTCATGGTGCTGCGTTACCTGGGCCCAAAGGGCGGCCCCGGCATGCCGGAAATGCTGGCTCCCACTGGCGCGTTGATTGGTGCGGGCCTGGGCGACTCGGTCGGCCTGATCACCGACGGCCGCTTCTCGGGCGGAACGTGGGGAATGGTCGTGGGTCATGTCACACCGGAAGCGGCCGTAGGTGGTACCATCGCTCTGGTGCAGGAAGGTGATTCCATTACGATCGATGCACATCAACTATTATTGCAATTGAATGTGCCCGAGGCTGACATTGAGGTGCGGCGGGCACGGTGGACGGCGCCCAGGCCGCGTTACACGAGAGGCGTGCAGGCCAAGTTTGCATTCAATGCCTCAACGGCAAGCACTGGAGCGGTGCTGGACAAGTTCTGAAGAGACTCTGTCCGAATGATGACTATGTTGGCCAGCGCGCGTTGCCACTGGCAGTGGTGGCGTGCCGATCTGGTAGTATGTGAGAGGCTAGCCGAAAGCAGCCTGGTATCTTCACTGCATCTGCTTTTTCCAAGACATCAACTATTTCAGAGGTCATTCCATGAGTGCGCTGGCACAAGCGATTAATGCCTTTGCCCAGATCGACGGGGATCACGCGACGCCTATTGCGGCACTCTCGTTTCATCGCCGTCAATCACCCACCGAGCCGCTGCATTGCGTCTATGGTTTTGGCCTGGGTGTGGTTGTGCAGGGCGCCAAGCAGGTTACGCTTGCAGACCGGGTCGTTGAGTACGGACCGGGTCAGTGTCTGCTGGCCACCATGGATCTGCCTGTCTTTTCATGCATCACTCAGGCCAGCCAGCGAGAGCCGTTTCTTGGCCTGATGCTGGCGCTGGATGCTCATTCGATTGTGCAGATGGCAACTGAAATGCAATTGCTGCGGCCGGAAAAAGACAGCACCTGTCAGCCAGTTACGGTTCAGGCACTGGATAATGCACTGACCGATGCCCTGATCCGTCTGGTCAATTTGCTGAATGAGCCAGCGCTGGCACCTCGCCTGGCGCCGTTGATTCAACAGGAGATCACGATCCGACTGCTGACCGGTCCTCACGGTCCGCAATTATTGCATTTGGTGGCGGTAGGATCGCCCAGTCAGAAAATTGCCCGGGCCGTCACCTGGCTCAAACAGAACTACACCCTTCCGATGCACGTTGATGAACTGGCGGCCTATGCGGGAATGGGATCATCTACGTTCAGGCACCATTTTCGCGCCATTACCGGCATGAGCCCATTGCAGTTTCAAAAGCAACTGCGCCTGCAGCAGGCGCGCCAATTGATGCTCAACCAGAATCTGGATGCCGGGCATGTGGGCGGGCTGGTGGGATATGAAAGCGCATCCCAATTTAATCGAGAATATAGCCGCCTGTTTGGCGAACCGCCTCACCGTGATGTCCGGCGTATGCGAGTGAGTGCAAGCCCGTCTTCTCAGTAGGGCCTTGTCGTTGCGTGCATTGCAATTGTGTGCATTGCAGCATTGTGCGCATCCGGCGCGTATTTGCAAAATTTAATTGGTTCAGCGGATCAGGCAAAAATTACAGAGAATTGGGCAATTTGTCCTGTGCTTTCGAATTTATAATCATTTGACATCCCAGGCAAGCTGTCTGCTGTGGCGCTGCGTGCGGGTACCACCTCGTGTTTGCTCCGTGTCGGACTGATCCGGTCATCTGCAATAGCAGATCAGGCAATGGCGGTTTGTGCGTTGCGCGATGATCAGTGACGTGCCTGTTCCTTTTTTCCTTCCCCCTCCATTCTGCTTCGCGGTCAGTCGTTGCGAATTTCAGATGCAATTTAAATACGGAGAGCTATCTCATCATGAGTACCCTCAATATCAATGGCAGTGACCATACTGTTGACGTCGATCCTGGTACGCCGGTGCTTTGGGCCTTGCGCGATTCGCTGGATATGACCGGAACCAAATTCGGCTGTGGCGCTGCTCTGTGCGGCGCCTGTACCGTACATCTGGACGGGCAGGCCATCCGGTCCTGTGTCACGCCGATTTCGGCTGTCCAGGGGAAAAAAATCACCACCATCGAAGCGGTAACCGACGGCAGCGATGCTGTGGGTGCCGCTGTTCATGCGGCCTGGGTCAAGCATGATGTGGCGCAGTGCGGCTACTGCCAAAGCGGCCAGATCATGAGCGCAACCGCCTTTCTCAAAACCAGACCAAAGGGTAATCCGCCCACTGCTGCGGAAATTGACGCAGCTATGGCCGGCAACATTTGCCGTTGCGGCACCTATACACGCATCCGCGCTGCTATTGCCGATGCTGCCCAAACCCTTGCCTGATCGGAGCCTTGCATGTCGAACACTACATTTCATAGCGAGTTGCCACGCGCACTGCAACATATTCTTGAACAGGGCCAGACGGCCAGCCGCCCGCCGCTGGCCCGGCGCCGTTTTCTGAAAATCGTCGGCGCCGGTGGCCTGGCGATAGGCGCGTTTCCCCACATGCTCATGGCGCAGGAAGCGGAAGGCACTGCCGCCTCAGTGCTTAAGCCTGGTCAGCAACCGTCTGCATTCGTGCATATTGCACCCAGCGGCGAGGTAACCGTGACGATCAACCGCCTCGAATTTGGTCAGGGCGTGCAGACTGGCTTGCCGATGATTCTGGCCGAAGAGCTTGATGCCGACTGGAGTCTCGTGCGCAGCAGCAACGGCAGCAACGATGTGGCCTACCAGGATCCGCTTTTTGGTATGCACCTGACGGGTGGTTCTACTTCCATCAAGCACAGCTATACCCAATACCGTGAGCTGGGCGCCCGCGCCCGGGCCATGCTGATGTCTGCGGCAGCACAACGCTGGAATGTAGAGGTCGCCAGCCTGCGCACGCAAGAGGGGGTTGTGCTGGGCTCCGATGGCCGCAAGGCCGGTTATGGGGAGTTGGCCGAAGCTGCAATGGCGCTGCCTGTGCCGGAGAAAGTGACATTGAAAGACCCAAAAGATTTCCGCATTATTGGCAAAGCAACGACCCGGATCGATGCAAAAGCCAAGAGCAGCGGCCAGCAGGATTTCGGTATCGATATGAATTTGCCGGGACAACTGACTGCAGTGGTGGCGCACCCACCCGTATTCGGCGGCAAGCTGGCGTCTATGGATGATGCGGCGGCGCGCGCCGTCAAGGGTGTCAAGGCGGTACTGCGCGTTGCTGTTGATGGCGGCGGGCAGGGTGTAGCCGTTATTGCCGAGGGCTACTGGCAAGCCAGGCAGGGGCGCGATGCGCTTAAACTGCAATGGGATACGTCCACCGTAGAGAAAGTAGACAGCGAAAAACAACTGACTCAGTACCGGGAAATGGCAGAAACGCCTGGCCCTCGCCTGTACGAAGCTGATATGTCACCTCTGGCTTCAGCGGCACATAAGCTGGATGCCGAATTTGTGTTCCCGTATCTGGCTCACGCGCCCATGGAGCCGTTGAACTGCACCGTTCAGACGACAGAGAAAGGTGCGCAATTGTGGGTGGGTACGCAGATGCCGGGCTTTGATGCCATGGCTGCTGCCCGTGTCCTGGGTCTTAAGCCTGAGCAGATTCAGGTGCATGTACAAACCGCCGGCGGCGGGTTTGGCCGACGCGGTGTGGGTACGAGCGATTTCGTTGTGCTTGCCTGCGAAGTGGCCAAGGCCGCAAGGACGGCAGGTCTGGATGCGCCTATCCGTACGTTATGGAGCCGCGAAGACGACATCAAGGGCGGCTACTACCGTCCTGTGCATTTGCATCGCGCCCGTATCGGCTTTGACGACAACGGCAAAGTGCTGGCCTGGGAACACGCGCTGGTGGGACAATCCATTGTCGCCGGTACACCGCTCGAATCCATGATCAAAAACGGTATCGACTCAACGGCAACTGAAGGCATGCGTGACCCATACCCAATACCGATGCAGTTGACGGTACATCACCCCAAAGTGAATGTGCCCGTATTGTGGTGGCGTAGCGTCGGCTCTACGCATACGGCTTTCGTCATGGAAACGCTGATCGACGATATTGCGCGGACGACCAAACAGGACCCGGTTGCCTATCGTATGGCACTCTTTGGCGACAAAAGCCCGCGCCACAAGGCAGCGTTGCAATTGGCCGTAGAGCATAGTGGCTATGGCAAGACCGCTTTGCCAGAAGGCCGTGCCTGGGGCGTCGCTGTGCATGAATCCTTCAGCTCTGTGGTGGCGTATGTGGTAGAGGCGTCGGTTAAGGATGGCAAGCCCGTGCTGCATCGGGCGACTGCCGGCGTACACTGTAATCTGACCGTCAACCCGCGCAGCGTGGAAGCTCAGGTGCAGGGGGCGGCCATCATGGGGCTGTCGATGTGCCTGCCGGGCGCTGCCATTACATTGAAAGATGGCGTGGTGCAGCAGAGTAATTTCGGTGACTTCAGCGTGCCGCGGATTACCGACGCGCCGGAAATCGCCGTGCATATTGTGCCCAGCGCGGAGCCTCCCACTGGCATGGGGGAACCGGGTCTGCCACCGTTGGCGCCGGCCTTTGCCAATGCTATTGCCAGTATTACCGGCAAGCCTTTGCGCACGCTTCCGTTTAAATTGAGCTGAGCAGGAAAGTACGGTTAAAAGCAATCGCCCCGGAAGACAGATGTCATCCGGGGCGATTTTTTGGTTTTAAATAGCGCAGCAATTGCGTTGACTGCAACGATTGCAGGACAACCAGGCAGGATGTTGATTAGTCTGGCTGCCTCTTGCGTGCCTTCACCGGTATGTCATGCTACGAATCACGCGGCCAGCGTGGCGTTATCGATCACAAAGCGATACTTCACGTCGCTCTTGAGCATGCGTTCGTACGCATCATTGATCTGATTCGCACTGATAAGCTCGATGTCTGCGACGATACCGTGTTCAGCGCAGAAATCCAGCATTTCCTGAGTCTCTGGAATGCCGCCAATCATGGAGCCGGCCAGTGTGCGCCGTTTCGTGATCAGGTTGAACACCTCTGGCGATGGGTGTGGTGTAGCGGGTGCACCGACCAGCGTTAATGCACCGTCACGTTTAAGCAAGCTCAGAAATTCATCCAGGCTATGTGGTGCGGCTACGGTGTTGAGGATCATATCGAAGCTGTTGGCGTGGGCCTGCATTTCTTCTGCATTACGCGATACCACGACTTCGTCTGCCCCCAGCGCCCGGGCATCTTCACGCTTGGACTCGGAGGTGGTAAAGGCCACTACATGCGCGCCCATTGCATGTGCAATTTTGATACCCATGTGGCCCAGGCCGCCGATGCCCACAACACCTACTTTTTTGCCCGGACCGACATTCCAGTGGCGCAACGGCGAATAAGTGGTGATGCCGGCGCACAAGAGCGGCGCGACAGCAGCCAGTTGCGCTTCAGGATGGCGGACGTGCAGTACATAGCGTTCATGCACTACGATCTGTTGGGAATAACCGCCCAATGTATGGCCGGGCGCATCGGCTGTCGGAAAGTTGTAGGTGCCGATCATATTGTCGCAATAATTTTCCAGCCCTTCAGCGCAATCATCGCAATGCTGGCAGCTGTCTACAATGCAGCCAACGCCAACCAGATCGCCGACTTTGAAGTTCGAAACGTGTGCGCCTGCCGCTGTTACGCGACCAACGATCTCATGTCCCGGTACGCAGGGGTAGAGCGTGCCGGCCCATTCAGAACGTACCTGGTGAAGATCGGAGTGACACACGCCACAATAGGCGATGTCGATCTGCACGTCGTGTGCACCCGGCGCGCGACGGGTAATGTCCAGGGATTCGAGGGGAAGATCGCCCGCATGGGCGCCATAGGCTTTGACTTTCATGGTATTCATCCTTAAAAGTTGATGAGGCTCAGGCGTGTTATACCGTATCCGAGCGTGAGGTCTGGTAAATCAGCAGGGCCGCAAGCAGCAGCAGGCCTGCGCTTGCAAAAAAAGTACTGTGGTAGCCACCATGATCCAGCAGCACGCCGCCCAGGGTCGAGCCCAGTGCAATGGACAGCTGAATGATTGCGACCATTAATCCTCCTGCTGCTTCTGCATCCTGTGGTAGCGTGCGGGCGATCCAGGACCACCAGCCCACGGGGGCAGCGGTAGAGATGAAGCCCCAGAGGCCAAGTAAACTGATGGCGGTAGCAACAGTGCCACCAAAAACGATCAGGGCAAGGGCGGTGGCAGCCATCAACAGGGGAATGGCAATAAGGGTTGTATAGAACTGCCATTTTAATACCGTACCGATGACTGTGGTGCCGATAAAGCCCGCGATGCCGATGACAAGCAGCGCAAGTGTCACCGCAGGAGCCTGAGCCTGTGTTACGGTTTCCAGGAAAGGCCGCACATAGGTAAAAAGCGTGAACTGTCCCATAAAAAAGATACCGACACCCAGCATACCTAACCGGACGACCCTGCTGCGAAACAATGTGAAGATATTGAGTGAGCCACCGCTGCGCTGCCGGGCCGGCATGGCTGGCAGGCTGATCCATTGCCAGGCAAATGCAATCAGGGCAACGGGCACCAGGCAAAGGAAAGCGCCGCGCCAGCCGACAACCGCACCCAGATAACTGCCAAGTGGGGCCGCCACCACGGTAGCCAATGCATTGCCGCTGTTGAAGATCGCCAGCGCTCGTGGTACCTGGGAGGCTGGAACCAGTCGCATGGCTGTCGCAGTTGACATAGACCAGAATCCGCCAACGACTACGCCAATGAGCGCGCGTCCTGCCATATAGATCGTATAGTTTTGCGCCAGTCCGACGATCGCGCCGGAGATGGCCATCAGCGTCGTTAATACCAGCAGCAGCGTTTTTCTGTTCACCGCGCCGGCCAGTGATGAGATAAACAGGCTCGTGATGACGGCGAAGGCGCCTGATATGGCAATACCCTGGCCGGTCATGCCCTCGGTAACACGCAGATCGGCGGCGATCGGTGATAACAGGCTGACGGGCATAAATTCAGACGCAATAAGCGCAAAGACGCACAGTGTCATCGCGAAAACGCCGCTCCAATAGGCACTGGTGGTTTCTGCTGCGCTGACGGATTCGGTAGCGTTGCGGGGCAGGTCTAATACTTCAGTTGTCATAGTGTTCTTTGATGGGTGATCGCGTAGTTAAATTGGATCAGGGCATGCATTGCATGCAAGAGGCGGCGGCAGTGTGCTTGCAGGTGTCCCTAACGTGCCTTATACAGGCGCGTTGCCCCTGCACCCGGCGCACCGGACAAGTTCGCTGAACTGAAAACCAGCAAGCCCGGAATCGGGGTGCTAATCAACGTCCACAGGGCGTACCGTAAACGCATCGCGGCGGCACAGAGCAACTTTTTCATAGCACGTATTGTGGCAAAAGCACTGCGTTATGACTAGCTAATGAATGCTGAAAAGGCTTATAAGCTATACTAATTAATAAAATTTACAGGAAATTGAGTGCATGGCCAGGCGTAATCTGAACGATCTTGTCTCTTTTGTGACCGTAGCGCGCGAAGGGAGTTTTACGCGTGCCGCTGCAAGGCTAGGTGTCACGCAATCGGCACTAAGCCAGGCGGTCAGCGGTCTGGAGTCCCGCCTGCAAATCCGCCTGCTGACGCGTACAACGCGCAGTGTGTCGGTGACGCCCGCCGGCGAGCGTTTGTTGCTGGCTATCGGCCATCGTTTCGATGAAATCGAGGCCGAGCTGGATGAGTTGACCGCCCTGCGAGACAAACCGGCAGGCACCGTAAGGATCACTTGTGGCGATCACGTGTTGCAGGCCATCCTGTTGCCCAAGCTGGTGCCTGTGTTGCGCGAGTATCCGGATATCAAACTGGAGTTTGATGTGAATTATGGCCTCCGTGATATTGTGGCGGATCGATTCGATGCCGGTGTACGCCTGGGCAATACCATTGACAAGGACATGATTGCCGTACCCATCGGCCCGCCCTTGCGTATGGCCGTGGTGGCTTCACCAGACTATTTTGCAGAGCACCCGGTGCCGCGCAAGCCGCAGGATCTCATGGCGCATCGTTGTATCAATCAGCGCATGCAAACGTCTGGCGGGCTGTACGTATGGAACTTCGAGCGTCGCGGCAAGCAGGTCAATGTGCGTGTGGATGGCCCGCTGATCTTCAATACCACGCAGCCTCAGGTGGACGCTGCGCTGGCCGGGCTGGGTATCACCTTGCTGCCCGAGGACGAGCTGATGCCACATATTGAATCGGGTCGCCTTGTGTCTGTATTGCAGGACTGGTGCCCGCCCTTTACCGGTTATCATCTTTATTATCCCAGTCGTCGCCAGCCGTCTACTGCGTTCTCGTTGGTGCTCAATGCATTGCGTATCGGCGCAGCGGGCCGTTGAATGTTTTGCCCAAAATATAAACTGTCAGTGAGCACTTCAGTGCCTTGTGAGCCTGATGTAAAAAAGCCCCTGCGATCGGGCTCGGATCGCAGGGGCTGTTGGTGACGACAGCCGGTGTTTACCGTCGTGGTCAGCGATTGACCAGCCTGGCCGGGAAGGCCGCCAGCACCAGAACGGCGTTGCACACCAGGCACACGGCAAAGAACCACAAGGCTGCATGTGCCGTGCCTGTCAGGTCGGTGGCCCAGCCGATCAGCGAGTTGCTGACCAGGCCGGCAATATTGGCGATCGAGCAGGCCAGGGCAAACCCGGTGGCTGCTGCAGTGCCTTTAAGAAAGGTCGCGGGCAGGCTGAAGAATACCGGCACCGCACCCAGCAGGGTGCACGAGGCAATGGTAAAGGTGACAACGGTCAGGATCAGGTTGCTCGAGACAAATGTACTGAAGGTCAGGGCAATGGCGCCTACGGTAAGAGGAACCGCCAGGTGCCAGCGACGCTCGCGAAAGTAATCGGAGCTGGCGCCGATAGCCAGCATGCCGATCACACCTGCAATACTGGGTATGGCTGTCAGCAAGCCGATATCAAAGGTGTCGGTGACCCCCGCGTTACGGATAAACGAGGGCATCCAGAAGCCGATGGCATAGGCACCCAGCAGAATCGAAAAATCAATACTGCCCAGCATCCATACTTTGAGATTGAAAAAACCGTCTTTGAATGAATGCTTGCTGTGTTTGCCTTCGGCATTGTCATGATCCAGATCACGCTGCAGCAGTGCCCGTTCTTCACTGTTAAGCCACTTTGCCTTGTGGTGATTGTCTGGCAGAGCCCAGAACGTCAGGAGACCCAGCAGCACACTTGGAATGGATTCGAGCAGGAACAGCCACTGCCAGCCGCGCAAGCCATGCAACTGGTCAAAATGGTTCATGATCCAGCCCGAGAGGGGCCCGCCGATCACGCTCGATAGCGGCAGGCCAATCATGAACAGGGCAATGATTTTTCCACGACGGTAAGTGGGGTACCAGGTTGTCAGGTAATACAGGACGCCAGGCAAAAAGCCCGCTTCGGCGGCGCCAAGGATAAAGCGCAGGACGTAAAATTGCGTGGGCGTGGTAACGAACATGGTCAGGCCGGACAGAATGCCCCAGGTGATCATGATGCGTGCGATCCACATGCGTGCGCCCACTTTTTCCAGAATCAGATTGCTGGGCACTTCGAAAATAATGTAGCCGACAAAAAACAGGCCTGCGCCCAGGCCATAGGCGGTGACGCTAAACTGCAGATCTTCCACCATTTGCAATTTGGCAAAACCGACATTGATTCGGTCCAGATAGGCTGCGAGATAACAGAAACACAGAAAGGGAATCAGGCGCCAGGTAATTTTGGTATAAAGGTCCCGGTTTGTTTCGCCGGTCTGGAGCAATGGTGGGTTTGAAGTGGTCGAGTTCACGACAAATGTCTCCTGGAAAGAGGGGGGCGTATGGCGGGCGTTTATGCCGGATGACAGGGATGGCGCGGTCATCCGGATACGGGCCGTGTTTTATGACGTTGCGTTGGCGTTTTGCGTCGTCAGATCCTGCTCGTACAGATCGTAGCCGTAGACCCACGCGGGATCTTCCTGCTTGAGCAGGAAGGTGTTTGCATTCGAGACCGACTGGACCTTGGAAGCGCGCTCCTTGCGATTGGTCTCATACAGTTCGAAGGCGGTTCGATAATCGCTCAGACCGGTAGCTTCAAGACAGCGGGTCAGCATGGCAGCGTCTTCAATCGCCATGCAGGCGCCCTGCGCCATGTGGGGTTTCATGGGATGGCAGGCGTCTCCCAGCATGACCAGGCGGCCCCGGCTCCAGATGGGCAGCGGGTTGCGGTTGAGCAGAGGCCATTTGGTAATGTTCTCTGTCGAACGGATCAGGTTCTGTACGGTCGGGTTATAACCCTCGAATGCGGCGAGCATTTCTTCCTGGGAGCTATCCACAAATGAGCCCTGGAAATCCCAGGCTTCATGCGGGACACCGGTAACGAAGTAATATTCGTCGCGCTTGCCGGTGGTGTAATAAACCATCATGTGGCGATCTTCGGTCCACCACTTGACGCAATCTTCGAATTCATCGGCAAACTTGACCAGATTTTCGCCGCGTATCAGTGCACGATGAGCGACCCAGCCGCTATAGGTGGGTGCTTCGACGCCCAGCAGGGTTTCGCGGATTTTTGAATAGATGCCGTCGGCGCCAATGACAATATCGGCGGTAACGCGGGTGCCGTCAGCAAAGCCCAGTTGGACTTGATCGCCATCGTCTTCCAGCGTTTCCAGTTTCTTGCCAAAGTGAACGGTTCCTGGTTTGATGCTGGACATTTGCAAGGCATGCATATCGCCGCGGTGAATGGTGATATACGATGCGCCATATTCTTTTCTGGCCCATTCACCCAGGGGAATGCGGGACAAATATTCGCCGCTGTTGCCATCGCGGCTGAACCAGAAATCCGGATGTGAGCCCATTTGTTCCAGTTGTTTTTCCAGCCCCATGCGACGGAACACTTTCATGGCATTCGGGCCGACATGGATGCCGGCGCCCAGTCGCGAAAATTCTGGCGCCTGTTCATAGACTTCGACTTCAAAGCCTGCGTTCTGCAGCAGCGTGGCTGCTGCGGCTCCACCCAGGCCGGCGCCCACGATCGCAATTTTGACTGATTCTTTCATAACATTACTCCTGACTATCTGATTCAAGTTCATTTCGCATAAACAAAAGTGTACACACTTATTATTAGGATTAGAATAAAAACGAATTGGGGTTTACGAGCAGTTCACTGATTTTGATGTAAGTAAAAATAAACAGATGATGTCGATAGCGATGGATGCGTGAGTGTTGCCTTATGCTGCGTTGCCCGATTTTGGTTCACAAATGAAATTTTCCAAAGGTTATCAATGGTATTGAATGTCTGGCAGGCGCGATTTTTATTGTTGTTTTCTATCGTTAAGATAGACGAGATTGCACTGCACCAGAATAGTTCGCGTCGCGAAATTGCACCGGATTATGTCATTATTAACCTTGTTTATGCTCGGTGAATGATGATTGTTATATACTATTAAATAGTGTGTAGGCTATAAATATGCGTTGGCCTGGCGCCACAGAAGGAGGTGTGCGTGGTCCTGTTGCATCATCCCCCCTGCGCAGATGCGACCGGGTTTGTGCGCCGCCGGCGGTATACTTATAGTCACAAATAACGGGTGAAAATGATCGATGCGTCTTCATTACAGCTTAATCATGTCAAAACGAGCAGCCTAACCATGTCCAGAAAAACGAGCAACCTGAAACAGAAGCGGGGCGTTCCAGTGCGCCGTACGATGTCACCCAGCAGGTTGGACATTTATTGCGCAAGGCGGTGCAGCGTCATACGGCCATTTTTCAACAGAATGTGGGCGATGACCAGCTGACGGCTATTCAGTTTGTTACCTTGTGTGCCTTGCGTGATCGGGGGCGCAGTTCACAGGCAGAACTGGTGGAGGCCACCGCTATCGACCAGGCCACCATTCGCGGCATTATCAACAGGCTGAAGGCGCGCGGTCTGATTGCGCTCTCGCCCGGAAAGCTGGACAAACGCAAGGTGATAGCCAGCCTGACAACGGAAGGGCAGGCGCTGCTGTCTCGTACCATTCCGCGCGCGCAGGAAATCAGCAGGCTCACTATGGGTAAACTGAATCCTGCCGAACAGGTCGCTATTTTGTATCTCTTGCAAAAAATGAATGCCAGCGATATTCAGGGCGAATAAGCGCTCGCTTGTTGAAGTGGCTAAGGCAGTGCCCACGCAACACCAGGGCAGCCGCTGGTCGTGCGCGCTGCGTGTTGCCGGTCAGCGCAGGGACCCATAGCGACAGGCTGGCTGCCAGATCGGCTGGACTACACACGGGTAGGCTCAACGCATCTCATAGGGTTAATCAGGCAGCGTGGCCTGATCCGCCGCCTCTGTCCAGCTGTCGGCCGTCGGTGCGCGCGGGCGTTTCCCTATTTCATGGATGGCCCTGCTGCTGCCTGATGTTGGCAATTTTTTCAGGCAGATTGTTCCAGGCCGGCTTGTCCGGCGCAAAGCGCGTGCGCATGTATTGCAATAGCGATGCCATTTGGGCGTCATTCATGCTGTGTTTGAAGCCGGGCATGGTGCTCAGGTTTGCCTGTGCGGGACGGGTAATGCCGTGCATCAACACCTGGATCACGTTATCGGGATGATCGCTGTGCAGATTGCTATTGAGCGCCAGCGAGGGGCGGGCGCCGAACAGCACCGGGCCGCTGCCCGAATCATGACAAACGGCACAGGCGCCGTTGAACAGCGTTTCGCCGGGCAGCAGGCGTGTGTCCTGGCTGGCCTGGCTGTCTGCTTCCAGCCTGGCGGCCATCACGGCCTGGTTATCCGTCGACTCGGTTGTCGCAGGATTCAGGCTGGCCAGGTAGTGGGCCATGGCCCTGACATCCGTCTCGGGCAGTTGTGCCAGTCCTGCCACGACGGGCCCCATCGGGCCGGCGGCGACGCCGTGCAAAGGTGAGTAGCCGGTACGCAAATACTGAAACAGCTCCTGCTCGGTCCAGGGGATGGGGGCGGCCGAGCGTTTGTTGAGCGCCGGCGCTTCCCAATTGTCGGCAAAGCCACCGCCCAGGAAGTTGTTTTCACCTGACTTTTCGGCGCCCAGCGCATTGCGGGGGGAGTGGCAGGCGGCGCAGTGTCCGCTACTGTTGACCAGGTAGGCGCCACGGTTCCAGAGCGGACTTTGGTTTGGATCCGGCGTGTAGGCTTGCCGGTCCCGATGAAACAGCGTATTCCATCCGGCCATCAGGGGACGCACATTCATGGGGAAGGGCAGGCGGGTTTCCTTATTGGGTGAGGACACGGCCGGCTGCGTCATCAAATAGGCGTACAGCGATTGCAAGTCCTCGTCGGACATTTTTGCATAGGCAGTGTATGGAAAGGCGGGGTACAAATGCCTGCCGTCGCGATGGATGCCTTCACGCATGGCGCGTTCGAACGCCTTGTACGACCACGCGCCAATGCCGGTTTCCCGGTCGGGCGTGATATTGGTGGTATAGATCGTGCCAAACGGTGTGTCCAGCCCCAGGCCGCCGGCATTGGTCTGGCCGTCGGGCGCCGTGTGGCAGACCATGCAGTCTCCGCTGAGCGCGACAAGCCGGCCCCGTTCGATGGCCTGCGCGGAAAAAATGGACGTATCTACGCGGCTGACCGGTGGAATGCTGCTACGCCAGGGGGCGGCAACCACCAGGGCGCCGGTTGCGGCGGCCATCAGTCCGCCCAGCCAGCTGTTACGCCAGCGTTTGCGACGTTTTGTTGTTGGGGGTGCATCCAGTGACAGGGTGGGTAATGCAAATGGCGTTTCACGCAGGCGCAGCCCGGTGGCGTTATAGATGGCATTGGCAATGGCAGCTGCAGCAGGCAGTTCCACACCCGGCCCCCATGCCAGGGGCTGATCCAGCGAGCGTGCGCTATTGACCACTTGTACTTCAGGAAGGGCCAACTGATGTTGTTCGTCGGATGGAGCGGCCGTGTTTTCGACGCCTTGTCGGGCCTGCCCCAAAAGTAATTGCGTCCACTTGCCCAGCCGATCTTTCAGGGCGCGCTGGGTTTCAGTTGTGGTCTCTGCGGTGCGTTCAGTGTGGCTTGCATCATGGCCCACTGTCAGCCGACTCACTGACAGACCGCCGCTGCGCGCATCTACGGCCAGTTCGACAGCCCAGGCCGACCATACTTCCTGCGGCGGATTGCAATCGTTATCAATCGTATGGCTATAGGCGATGCCACGGCCCAGTCCGGCTGCCCTGGCTGTCGGGCCGCTTGCGGTCTGATCCCAGCCGCTTTGTTGCGCAACCCTTCTTAAGAGTTGCTGACCGCGTTCGCTGCCGATG
This sequence comes from Advenella mimigardefordensis DPN7, assembly GCF_000521505.1. GTDB lineage: Bacteria > Pseudomonadota > Gammaproteobacteria > Burkholderiales > Burkholderiaceae_B > Advenella > Advenella mimigardefordensis. Next base: position 3,538,913 of record NZ_CP003915.1, on the reverse strand, counting down.
CGTGCCAGACGAGTTTGCACCGGATCCAGTTGATGGCTTGCGCAATATTCGTCAAAGTGTGATTCCTGGGCAAACACCGCAGCTGCGGTATAACTGTAGGGGTCCGTGGCGGTCAGATTGCGATCGCTTTTCTGTACGGGGGCGTCGACATAATCGGTCAGCAGCGCCATGCCTGAGCGCGGATCTGTTTCAAGACCGCATAAGCGACCGGCAATGGACGGGCGTCGCGGATCCAGCGCATTGATGCTCCATTGCGTTCGCTCCCTGCGTGTGTGGTCCGCAGTCTGTTGTTTCTGTTCGATCTGGACTGCCAATGAGGTAGCGGCGTAGGCGGCCTGCACGCGTACCGGTCGGGACAGGTCCCAGGCCAGCAACGCTGCTTCGACGGCGGTGTCGAGTCCGTCTTGAGTGTGCTGGCCATGCTGTACAATGCGGATGGCCTCGGGCGGCAGGTCCAGCAACGCGCTTAGCTCTTGTCTGAGCGCCGCCTGACGCCGGGTATTGACCCAGACAGTGAGCTGATCGTTCCGGTGCCAGGCAATCGCCCAGTCCGGTGTGTCTTCGGCCAGCTGGTTGCGCCATTCATATCGGGTTGCCGAGTGGATGGTGCCTGGGGTGCTTGTCTGGTTCGCTGAATAGTGCACATCGGCGCTGGCAGCGACAGGCGTCAGCCAGTCGGCCTTGAGTAAGGCGCAAGCCTGCTGCGCCTGCGTGCGCTGCACGGCAACAACCCCCACAAAATTGCCGCGGCATACGCAACGGACGACGCCCGGCACAGCGGCGGCGCGCTCGCTGTCCAGGGACTGCAGCCGGGCGATCCGGTTAGCTTGCATGTCCTGTGCCCAATGGGGCGGACGCAGGACGACGCCATGCAACAGCAGGCTGCCCGTTGGGGTTGACAGATCCATACTGTCGCTATCGTTTGGCTTATGACAGAGGTCGGCAGTGGTGGGGGAGGTCAGGTCCGTGCTCATGGCCGGCCCCTGGCTGCTGCGATGGCGGCGGCCATGATTTCCACATGGGTTCCGCAACGGCACAGGTTGTGACGCAGTTCGTTACGAATTTGTGCGTCGGTGGGATTGGGGTTGCGGTTCAATAGTGCCTGGACTGTCATGATCATGCCGTTCAGACAGTAGCCGCACTGCGCGGCCTGATGATCAATGAAGGCCTGCTGTACTATGTTAGGCTGACCATTCTCACTGAGCCCTTCAAGTGTGGTGATTTCGCGGGTTTCTATGACGCCTGTCGGTATGACGCAGGCGCGCGCTGCGACTCCATCCACCAATACGGTACAGGCACCACATTCGCCCAGTCCACAGCCGAACTTCGGCCCATTCAGGGCCAGGTCATTGCGTAATACGTAAAGCAGGGGTGTATCGGGTTCAACCGTGACGTCGTGGCTTTGATGATTAACTTTTAAGGTGAAGGGGCGGGCAGCAGCAGGATTCATAGTTGGAATGGCATAAAGTATGTGTTTACTCATAATAAGTTTACACACTTTAATTTTTTGAGCAAACAAAGAATTCGATATGGAAGGATAACACTGTATCCGTACTTTCTTCTGAGGGTTTTTACTAGTATTGTCTTAGTATAACCAGAGTTTACACTGCAGGAAGCAGATCTTTTTTCATTTTCTTCAGCATGCGCTTTTGCTGTTTTATTATTTTAATATAGCGTGTACACTATATTTAATCGTGTTCCTATTTAATCGTGCTCCTAATTAACCGCCTTCTGAAACGCAAGCCTGAATTGGATATTTGTTAATGACGTACCTGGCACCACGTTCCGAGCAACAATCGCTATTGGCGTCTACCGGCACGCTGCTGGTATTGCGTGCGCCGGTGGTGCCGCCTGCGCCGGCTGCGGGGCAGCCGGGCGTGGTCTCTGCGTACCTGCAGGACTATGACGATGTGTTCGTCGCGGTGTCTGAGCAGGGCTGGGTGCGGGCTTTTTGCGGTCATGTGGACCTGGGCACCGGCATTCAGACCGCGCTGGCGCAAATCGTTGCCGATGAAATGGATGTGCCGATGTCTGTCGTGCAGATGGTGCTGGGGCACACCGATGCCTCGCCCAATCAGGGCCCCACCATTGCCAGTGCGTCAATCCAGATCACGGCCCAGCCCTTGCGGCGGGCCGCTGCCCAGGCGCGTCATATGCTGGTGGCGTTGGCTGCAGATATGTGGCATCTGACGGCAGCAGACTTGTCTGTTCAGGAAGGCCGGATCGCGTCTGCACATGGTCACGCTGTTGATTACTGGACGTTGCTGGCCGGGAAACAATATCGCGCATACCTGCAGGATGAGGTTCAGACCAAGGCAGCCAAGAATCTGAAACTTGTCGGGCGCTCGCAACCGCGCGTGGATATCCCGGCCAAGGCGCTAGGCCGGTTTATCTATGTTCATGATATGCGTGTTCCTGGCATGTGGCATGGCCGTGTAGTACGACCACCCTATGTCGGACGTGATACAGGCGCGTTCATCGGTCACAGCCTGGTTGCAGTCGATAGTGCGTCGGTCTCGCATATTTGTCCTGACATCAAAGTGGTCGTGCAGGGTGATTTCGTGGGTGTCGTGGCGCGTCGCGAAGAGCATGCGATCCGCGCCGCACGCGAGTTGAAGATCACCTGGAAACCGGTAGCTCCATTGGAGGATCTCCAGGATCTGGAGGCGGCCATTCGGCGCCAGCCCATGAGCGAACGCATCCTGCAGGATAACCGTGGTGAACATCCCGACCTGCCACCGGCCGGCATCGATATCAAAAGAACCTATGTCTGGCCGTATCAGATGCATGCGTCCATCGGCCCATCCTGCGCGGTTGCCGATTATCAGCCCGGGCATGTCAGGGTCTGGTCCGGTTCGCAAAACCCCCATATGTTGAGAGTGCATCTTAGCCAGCTCAGCGGGCTCGATGAAGCGCAGATAGAAATTATCCGGCTGCAGGCCGCCGGCTGCTATGGTCGCAATTGTGCGGATGACGTTTGTGGTGATGCACTGCTTCTTTCACAGCAGACCGGCGTACCGGTTCGCGTGCAATTGAGCCGCGAGCAGGAACATGGCTGGGAGCCCAAGGGCGCCGCTCAGCTAATGGATGTGCAGGGTTCGATTGACGCACAAGGCAATTTGCTGGATTACGACTTCAGCACCCATTACCCGTCAAACGACGGGCCGTTATTGGCGTTGCTGCTTACCGGCCAGGAACCGGCGTTGCCGCGCAGCCTGCAGATGGGTGACCGTACTGCCGTGCCGCCTTACGGCTATCGGCGTCAGAAAATTGTTTGCAATGATATGGCGACCATTGTGCGCGCCTCGTGGCTGCGAGGCGTGTCGGCGTTACCGAATTCATTTGCCCATGACTGCTTCATCGACGAACTGGCGTTCGAGGCACAAGCCGATCCACTGGCATTCCGGGTCAAGAACCTGGCGGCGGATACGCGCGCCCAGGCGTTGCTTCTGGCCGTGGGTGAGCGTGCGCACTGGCAGCCTGGCAGACCCGGGAGTCGTGGCTCGCCCGATAAAGATGGGTGGCTGCACGGACGGGGCGTTGCTTACGCTCGCTATATCCATTCGAAATTTCCCGGCTTTGGGGCAGCCTGGTCGGCATGGATCATCGATATCAGTGTCAATGCCCGTAGCGGGGAGATCCGGCTGAACCATATTGTGGTCGGCCAGGACACCGGACAAATGGTCAATCCTGCCGGGGTACGTCATCAATTGCATGGCAATGTGATTCAGGCGCTCAGTCGGGCGCTATATGAGCAGGTCGGTTTCGATGCCAATGGCACCGTGCAGGCCGAATGGGGCGCATACAAGATTATCGACTTTACTGCCATTCCACCGATAGATGTGGTGTTGATGGATAGGCAGGATGAACCGCCCATGGGAGCGGGTGAATCGGCTTCAGTGCCATGCGCCTCGGCCGTGGCCAATGCCTTGTTTGATGCCTGTGGCCTGCGCTTTTACCAGGCGCCCTTTACGTCACAGACAGTACGCGAGGCGCTGCAACGGGCCAGCCTGTAGGGCGCAACGCCCGCGCTGGCCCGGCCGTCATTTTTATTTAAGGGAGATTGAATGAGTCACTATTTATACGGCGCGAATATTTCGGCCAACGGAATCCGTCAGCATTATCTGCGCTATGGCGGAACCGACGGTGAGCGGGCGAATCGTCCTGCGGTCATCATTATTCCAGGCATTACCAGTCCGGCGGTGACCTGGGGCTTTGTGGGCGAGCGCTTCGGCCGTCAGTTTGACACATACGTCTTGGACGTGAGGGGCCGCGGCCTGAGCGAGGCGTCCGATGCGCTGGATTATGGTCTGGATGCCCAGGCAGCCGATGTGGTTGAGTTTGCGAAAGCGTTGGGTCTGGCACGTTATATCCTGGTGGGCCACTCCATGGGCGGGCGTATCGGCGCACGCGCAGCGAGCACCAGCCCGGCCGGGCTTGAAGCGCTGGTCATGGTCGATCCGCCTGTCTCTGGCCCTGGTCGCCGTGCCTATCCTGCCAAGCTGCCCTGGTATGTTGATTCCATGGCCATGGCACGCAAGGGCTGCGATGCCGAAGCGATGCGCGCTTTTTGTCCGACCTGGACGCAAGAGCAATTGCAGCTTCGCGCGCAATGGCTGCACACATGTGATGAGCGGGCCATCATCCAGAGCTTCAATGATTTTCAGAACGATGATGTCCACGCGAGCTTCGCGCAAATCAAGGTGCCTGTCCTGTTGATGACCGCCGAGCGCGGCGACGTGGTCCTTGAAAAAGACGTACAGGAGATCGCCGGTCTGATTCCTGGCCTGACGGAAACCAGAGTGAATGATGCGGGACACATGATCCCCTGGGACAACGAAGCCGGATTCTATGCCGCCTTTGGCGACTTTCTTGGCGCCCGGCTCGATTAAGGCTGTCGCACCGATGCTGCAGGCTGCTGCCTGCAGCCGACAACTTGCATGAGGAACGATTATGGCAGTAAGTGATTACCAACTTATAGAGGCATGGCAAAAAGTATTGACCCTGTCCAAACTGGAAGCCGGACAGACCGTCACCATTCTGACCAGTCCGTCAACACATCCGCAAACGCTGTCGTGCGCAACGATTGCGGCACAATCAAAAGGCGCCATCGTCAACCGGCTGGATCTGCCGCCGGTGAATGCCGAAAAGGCATTGAGCCGGGACGCCCTGGCGTATCTGGGTACCACGCCACTGACCGGGAACAAGGCCGCCATTGCTGCGCTCAAGGCCAGCGATCTTGTGCTGGACCTGATGACCTTGCTGTTTTCACCTGAACAGCATGACATTCTTGAAAGCGGCACCAAAATTCTGCTGGCCGTGGAACCACCGGAAATTCTGGTCCGTACCGTGCCTATCGAAGCAGACCGCAAGCGCGTCAAGGCGGCCTCTGCGCTGATTGCCGCATCAAAACAGATGCACATTACCTCCGAGGCTGGCACGGACCTGCGTTGCCCCCTGGGCGAGTTTCCCGCCATCAGCGAGTATGGTTATGTGGATGAACCTGGGCGCTGGGACCACTGGCCCAGCGGCTTTACCCTGACCTGGCCCAATGAAGGCGGGGCGACAGGACGTATCGTGATTGATAAGGGCGATATTTTATTGCCGCAGAAAAAATACGTTGCCGAACCCATTACCCTGACGGTCGAAAATGGATATGCCACGCGTATAGAAGGCGGTATCGACGCGCAGCTGCTGGATGAATACATGAAATCATTCAACGACCCGGAAGGCTATGCCATTTCCCATATCGGCTGGGGACTGCAGCCGCGCGCCCATTGGTCCACGCTGGACCTGTATGATCGGGAAAACACAATCGGCATGGATGCCCGGGCGTTCGAGGGTAATTTCCTGTTTTCTCTGGGGCCCAATAACGAAGCCGGCGGCAGCCGAACCACTGCATGTCATATCGATATTCCATTGCGTCACTGCACGGTCAAGCTGGACGGTGTAGATGTGGTGCGTAACGGCAAGGTACTGGACGGGGGCGTCAATGAGTAAGGAAAACGTGGTCTATGAGCAGCAGGGCTTTGGCGCCGAGCTGGAGCCGGTAGCGCCTTATGGTTTGTTGATTATCGATCTGGTGAATGGCTTTGCCGATCCTGAGGTATTTGGCGGCGGCAATATTCCCCAGGCGATCGAGCATACGCAGAAGCTGCTGCAAACCGCAAGAGAACAGGGCTGGCCTGTGGCTCATACGCGCATAGTGTATGCCGACGATGGCGCGGATAACAATATTTTCAGTATCAAGGTTCCCGGTATGCTGGGCTTGCTGGAAAACGAACCCAATAGCCAGATCGTGCCGCAACTGGCGCCGGTCCAGGGTGAACTGGTCGTGCGCAAAAATGTGCCTTCGGCATTTTTCGGTACCTCGCTGGCCGCCTGGCTGACACAACGCGGTGTCAAGACCCTGCTGGTTGCCGGCGCGGTGACCAGCGGTTGCGTACGGGCTTCGGTGGTCGACGCCATGCAACTGGGCTTTCGTCCGCTGGTCGTGGCCGATTGTGTCGGCGACAGGGCGCTGGCGCCACACGAGGCCAATCTGTTCGACATGAGGCAGAAATATGCGACGGTGCTCGAGCGCGAGCAGGCCATGCGCCTGCTGGGACTGGGCTAAGGTATCTGCGCGCAGGGCATCGGAGACGGATTCTGTTTTCTGATGCAGCAGGAAAAAGGCTGATGGTCAGCCTTTTTTTTGCGGCGTACTGTGACTTGGAGGGTTTATCGGCCTGACCGGATATTCAGGCACTACCTTTGTTGTGATCGCTTGCATAAATTTCGTCAAGGACTGGATACAAATAGCCGGCAAATGTCGCCGGGTCTTCGCTCATTGGGAAATGGCCCAGTCCGTCCATGATGCGCCATTTCACGCCGTCAATGGTGTTGCCAAGGAAGGCGGTATCAGCGGGTGTGCAGGAGTAGTCATAAGCGCCTGATAAGAGCCAGAGCGGGCACTGGCTGGTGTCGATCTGGCTGACCTGACTGCGAATATCGCCGTCTATCGTATAAAAATGCAAGTCCCCCTTGAACACGCCAGGACCGCCTTGCATATAGTGCCACAACGTTTCCCAACGATCGCGATCCGGGCTGCAGGGCCCTACCAGGCCGGAGACGATGCCCGCACACACCTCGCCGCCATGCACATCGGAACGGTGCAACCAGTCAAGGTCGTAATAGGGATCGACATGAGCACCGGACTGCAAACCGATCAGGCCGGAGAATTTCTCCGGATGGTGCAGGGCAAGATGCAGCACGATTCGCCCACCGATAGAGCAACCCATGACATAGGGTTTATCCAGCGACAGCGCATCCATCACGGTCAGGATCGTTTCGATATATTGGGCTGAGGTCAGTTGGTAGCATTCATCCTGCCAGCCTTGCGGCGGTGATGATTTGCCATGCCATGGCAAATCGAAAGCGATGATCTGAAATCGATCCGTGATACGTGTGTCGTTTTGTAATGCCCGGTATTGTCGGGTGTCGGCACCTGCGGTATGCAGACAAAGCAGCGGAATGCCCTGGCCGGCGGTTTCGATATAGATGCGATGCGGCTTGCCATGAAGCTGAACATTGAGATATTTGCCGGTGACTGGCTCGAAGGTAGCCGTCATTGTTATTTCTCCGTGGAACGCAACAGCGTAAAGAGTGCCTTGAAAAACAGCAAATGCGACATGAACGCATAGATATTGCCTTCTATGATCAGCCGCCGACATTTCATCATCGCCAGCAGATCGTGATACTCAGGTGGCGGGACCGGCTGGAAAAACGCATGCCACACATGCTCGTCGGCACGCAGTGCAAAATCCCATTGAGGCATCACTATTGTTGAGGCGGCGCGCACATGCATCTGACCCTCCCGTATGGCGACCAGATAGCGGCGCTCTCCCAGAGCAAACAGAAACGATGTTTTCAGGTGCCGTCCTTTCCAGACCAGATGTTCTCTGTCAGCCAGTCGGGCGGGCCAGACCGCGATAATATCTTCATCAGATAGCATGTGTCTTCCTTAGCCCGGCGAGATATCCAGGCGAAATATCGATGAGTGTGTTTCCAGGCACGGATAAATGTCAGCCACCAGCGGATCATGGCCGGGAATAAGATGATTGTCGGATGGCACCAGACTGCGCAGCTTACGGTACCCCTGCAGCATTTCTGTGACGTCGACAATCGCGGGAAAAGGGTTGTCAGTTGCAAAATTGCGATAGTAATGCATGGCATCCGAGGCCAGCATGATCGGACCTCTGCGGGTATTGACCCGGACTGCCTGCAGGCCGGGGGTGTGGCCGCCGATATGGATCAGTTCGATGCCGGCAAGCAGCGTCGCGTTGCCATTGTGAAACTGCACTTTATCGGTGTATACCTTTCGAATCACTTGTGTAATATCGTCGGCAGAAAAAAAGTGACGGAAATGCTCAAAACACATCCATTTGCCGGTGGCAAAGTGCATTTCAGCTTCTTGCAGATGAATGGTCGCGTTGGGAAAAGACGCCACGTTGCCCGCGTGATCGTAGTGCAGATGCGTCAGGACAATGTGCTCGATATCTTCCGGTTCAATGCCCAGGGACGCCAGCAGGTCTATGGGTTCATGCAGCAGTTGCCTGTTGCGCTCACGTGCCGAGCAGCCGCTGAATCCGGTATCTACCAGAATGGTGTGCTGCTGATCTTTGATGACCCAGAAGTAAAAATCCAGCGGCATCGGGCCATCGTGCGCGTCTTTGTGCAGAAAATTATCTGCCGCATCGCGCATCACGGTTGCATATTTCAGGGCATACACCTCATAGTGCCGGTCCACCGCTATTTACTCCCCTTGATCAGCGGGCATTCGCTTTCGGAGAGCGGATTGAAAGCATCGACACCGGCAACTGTTTTTTCTATGTTGTAGTAATCCCAGGGTTTTGTTGATTCTTCTGGTTTCTTGACAGAGACCAGGTACACGTCGTGTATCAGCTTGCCATCTTCGCGCAAGGAGGCGTTTCTGGCAAAGGCATCGTGTATTTTCATGTTTTTCAGGGCGTCGATCACATCTGAAACCTCATCGCTGTTTGCCTTTTCAACGGCACGCAGGTAATTCAACACCGCGGAATACTGGCCCGCCTGCAATGCAGTTGGCATTTTTTTCATTTCCTTATAAAACCTGCTGGAAAACTGTCGGGTTTCATCGTCCATATTCCAGTAAAACGTTTCGGCAAAGTTCATGCCCTGTGCTGCCTGCAGGCCCACGCCATGTACATCGGTGATGCTCATGAGCATGGCGACGATTTTCTGGCTGGCGGTCAGGCCAAATTCATTGGCCTGTTTTATCTCATTCTGCAAATCGGCGCCGGCGCTGGCAAAGGCCACTGCATCTGCCTGGCTTTGCTGTGCGGTCAGCAGGAATGACGAGAAATCATTGCCGGGGAAAGGATACCGGGTGCTGCCAATAACCTGGCCGCCGCTCTCCTTGATAAAGCGTTGGCCATCGCTTTCCAGCGCATGACCAAAAGAGTAGTCCGCGGTCAGGAAATACCATTTTTTTGCGCCGTCCTGCACCAGCGGTACCGTGCCGACCTTGGCGAGTGCATAAGTATCGTAGACCCACATCAGATTGGTGGGCGAACAATCTTTGCCAGTGATGCGCGATGCACCTGCCCCGGTCACGATGGTCATTTTGTTTTTGTCTTTGGCCAGATTCATGACCGAGAGCGCGACTGCACTGTTGCCCAGTTCGGTAATCACATCAACATTCTCGCGGTCCAGCCACTGCCGTGCTTTGGCTGAGCCCACGTCTGCCTTGTTCAGATGATCGGCGGTGATGACTTCTATTGGCTTACCCAGAACCTTGCCGCCAAACGCTTCGACAGCGATCCGGGTGGCTAGAATGGAGCCCGGGCCAACGTTACCGGCGTAGGTGCCGGATACATCGGTCAGTACGCCTATTTTCACAACGTCATCGGATATGGCGGCACTGGCGATGCTTGCGTAGCCACTGCAAAGCGCGGCCATACACAGGGTCAGTTTTTTCATTTTCATCATTGTCTCCTCGCTGGTACTGTTATTTACAGCTGGCTGATGTACTTGATATTCAGAAACTGCGCCAGCCCTTCAATGCCGCCCTCCTTGCCAAGTCCGCTGTCTTTGAGGCCGCCGAACGGCGTCTCAGGCAGGGAGGCCTGACAGTGGTTAATACAAACCACACCACTTTGGATCAGGTCGGAGGCGCGTTTGGCTGTCCTGCTGTTCAGTGTGAATACGTAGGAGGCCAGACCAAAGGGCAGTCGATTTGCTTCGCTGATGGCTTGGTCAAAGCCTGAGAACGGGCGGATCAGCGCCATCGGTCCGAAAGGTTCGGTGTTGGCAGCGATGCAGTGATTGTTGAAGTCGCGGATCAACGTCGGTTCCACAAACCAGCCCTGGCCTTCGGGCAGTTTGCCGCCAGCAACAATGGTGGCGCCCTGATCGACGGCATCATCAATGAACTGCTTCATCGCGGCATGTCGGCGCGGGTTGGCCATCGGCCCCATTGTGACGCCACTGTCAAAGCCATTGCCGATTTTGATCCTGCTGACGGCAACGGTCATTTTTTCGATGAAGGTTTCATACACCGTATCCTGCACATAGATGCGGGTGGGCGAGGTGCAAATCTGACCCGAATTTCTGAATTTGGCGGCGGTGATATGTTTGACTGCTTCGTCAATATCACAATCGTCAAAAACCAGTACCGGCGCATGTCCGCCAAGTTCGAGCGTCAGTCTCTTGAGGGATGGTGCCGCCAGGGCGGCCAGTTGCTTACCTATCGCAGTCGATCCGGTAAAGGTGACCATTTTGATTTCCGGCGCCGCCATCAGTTGTTCTGAAATACTGCCGGGATCCCCGAAAACGACATTAAGCACGCCAGCAGGCAAGCCGGCGTCCACGACGGCACGGGCGATCTCCAGCGCTACGCCGGCAGTCTCTTCGGACGGCTTGATAACCATGGTGCATCCGGCAGCCAGTGCACCGGCTATTTTGCGCGAGGGCGTGATGGCCGGCGCGTTCCAGCCGGCGAACGCCGCAACCGGTCCTACGGGTTCCTGGATGACCATCTGCCGAATATCGGGATTGCGGCTGGGAATAATGCGTCCGTACAGACGGCGGGCTTCTTCGGCAGCCCACTCAAACATTTCTGCTGCAACAATGACTTCGCCCCTGGCCTCCGCCAGGGGTTTGCCCAGTTCATAGGTGATGATTCTGGCAATGTGTTCCTGCCGTTGTCGCAGCAGTGCGCCTGTTTGTCTGAGTACCTGCGACCGGGCCAGCGCGGGGGTGTCCCGCCATTGAGCGAATGTCCTGTCGGCGGCCGCAATGGCGCAGGCCACGTCATGCGAGGTTGCCATTGGCAACTGTCCCAATACGTGTTCTGTTGCCGGGTCAATGACATCCAGCGTTTTCCTGCTGCTTGCATCAATCCACTGCCCGTCAATATAGAGGGCAAGTTGCGTATGTTGCATGGGTTTACTCCACTTGTTCTATGTTAGCTTTCTTGATGACACCGGACCAGCGCTTCATTTCGGAACGAATATGCGCTGCAAGTTCATCGGCGGTACCGATGAAGGGCGATTGCCCCAATGTCGCGAGTTTTTCTTTTGCCTGGTCCGTTGACATGACTTCTGTGATGGCAGTGTTGAGTGTTGTGACGATTTCCGCGGGCATGTTTGCGGGGCCGAGTATGCCATTCCAGGGCTCTGCGCTAAAGTCATTGATGCCGCTTTCGGCGGCAACGGTTGGCATTCCGGGTTTCAGTTGGGACGGGCCGTTACTGGCGATCGCCAGCGCCTTCATTTTCCCTGATGTGATCAGGGGATCTGCTGCAATAATGCTCAGAAAGGCCATATCAACCCTGCCTGCCACCAGATCAGATACCGCGGCAGAATCGCCCTTGTAAGGGATATGGGTAATATCAATACCCGTCTGGCTTTTGAACCATTCTCCGGCCAGGTGATTGACGGCGCCATTACCCGCAGAGGCAAAGCTCAGGCTACCCGGTTGTTGCTTTGCGCCCTGCACCAGGCTACTGATGGACGTGTAAGGGGATGAGGCGGGAACAACCAGCAGATAGGGATAGCTGGCCACTGGAGCGATGGGCGTCAATTCTTTGAATACGTCAAATTTCACGTTTTTCTTGAATACGGGTTCGATCGACAGCGTGCTGCTGCTTCCGAGCATGAGCGTATACCCGTCTGGTTTTTCTTTTTTTACCGACTGCAGGGCCAGAACCCCAGTTGCGCCGGGGCGGTTTTCAACGACGACGGTCTGCCCGAGCTTTTTGGACAGACCCTGGGCAAGATACCGCCCCACGATATCGGTGGGGCCACCCGCCGAAAAGCCGATAACCAGCGTCACCGGCTTTTCCGGATAGATTGCAGCCGCTGGCAGAGAGAAGGAGAGCGCGCACGCAGCCAGCAGCCCGGCGCCGAACGTCTTTCTATTCATGATGGTTATTTCCTTTGAGGGGGCGTCGTCGCTTATGCGTAACCTTTTTCGATCAGCTTGACCATGACCGGGTAATACTCCTTGACGAACCCCGCATCGCGTGTCTGTTCAAGCAGTGAGTGGGTCAGTTTTGCGGCCTTGGCATCGACCTTGCCGTCTTCGGCCAGCGTGAGCGCCAGCCTGATGTCCTTGATGGCGTATTCTGTAGGAAAGGTTTTCTCAGGAAAGGTATCTTTCGAAAGCGCTTTGAGTCCCGGATTGCGCAATACAAAACTATCGGCAGAGCCTTTGGTCAGGGCATCGAACATCAGGGCCGGGTCAACCCCGGCGCGTTTGCCAATAACCAGTGACTCGGCAAGCGCCTGTACGGTCATGAACACAATCATATTGTTCATTATTTTGACGACCTGGCCGCATCCGGTCGGCCCGCAAAGGACGATGTCGCTGCCCATGGTCTCCAGGTAGGGTTTGATCATCTCGAACAGATCAGGCTCGGCGCCAACGGTAATCAGTAGTGTGCCGTTTTTTGCCGCCTCCCGCATACGCGCAACGGGAGCGTCAATCAGTGTGACGCCCCGCTTTTGTAATGCCAGTGCCAGTTCACGGGTGCGGGTGACGTCGCTGGTGCTCATGTCGACGACATATTTAATACGGCTGCTGTCGCCCGAGAACAGACCGTTCTTGCCCAGGCAGACGTCCTCCACCTGACTGATGCTGGGCAGGGAAAGAAATACAACGTCGGTGTCCTGTGCCAGCTGATGCAGCGATTCTGAAGCAATCGCGCCTATTTCTTTAAGACGCCCGACGGGTTCAGGCTGGACATCAAAAACGTGTACGTCGCCTTTGCCACTGCGAATCAAATTGGCGCACATAAACTCGCCCATGACCCCGACTCCGATAAAACCTAATACTTTGCTACTATCTTTCATTGACTGTCTCCTGATCAAATCTGTTTTCAGGTATCTTAGGAGACTGGCTTGTCGCAGCTATGAAAAGAAATCAACGGAGCGTTCTGCTTTTTTGCAAGCTTAATGTCGGCTGATATGTCCAACCTGGGTTTTTTTTCTGACATCGGGCTTTATCCAAGCCCGTTAACCCTACACACTGTATCGCTACTACAATGGCGGTCGTACTGGTGACGTGAGCCTGTTTGCAGTGCCTTTTTTTCTTTGGAAATTTACTCATGACTTCATCTCCTTCGTATCCCCGTGATTTGGTCGGCTATGGCCGTAACCCGCCCCAGGCGAACTGGCCGGGCAAGGCGCGCATTGCCTTGCAGTTTGTCCTGAATTACGAAGAAGGGGGTGAAAACTCCGTACTGCATGGCGATGCCGGCTCCGAACAGTTTCTGTCGGAAATCATTGGCGCCGCGGCTTATGCAGACCGTCATCTTTCTATGGAGTCCATCTACGAGTATGGCGCTCGCGTGGGGGTGTGGCGTATTCTGCGCGAGTTTGAACGACGTGGCCTGCCGCTGACCATCTTCGCGGTGGGCATGGCGCTGGAGCGCAATCCGGACGTCGCACGTGCGTTTGTGGAGCTGGGACATGAGGTGGCCTGTCATGGCTATCGCTGGATACATTATCAGGATGTGCCCGAGCACATCGAGCGTGAACACATGCGCCAGTGCATCGAGGTCGTGTCAGCCTTGCTGGGCCGCCATCCCGAAGGCTGGTACACCGGCCGCGACAGCCCCAATACCCGTCGGCTGCTCGCGCAGGAGGGCGGTTTTCTGTATGACTCGGATTATTATGGCGATGACTTACCGTTCTGGACAGAAGTGGATATGGGGAACAATCAAAGGAAACCGCATTTGATCATTCCCTACACCCTGGATACGAATGACATGCGCTTCGCTTCGCCGCAAGGGTTCAATAGCGGCGAGCAGTTTTTCAACTATCTCAAAGACGCTTTCGATGTGCTGTATGCAGAAGGGCAGGAGACGCCCAAAATGATGTCGGTAGGCTTGCATTGCCGCATCATCGGCCGGCCAGGGCGCTTTGCCGCCCTGCAGCGGTTTCTTGATTATGTGCAGCAGCATGATCTTGTGTGGATTACCACCCGTGAGGCGATTGCGCGTCATTGGGTGCAAGCGCATCCGTGGCAGATAAGGTAATTGTGTAGGCCTGTGGGGTTTGCTGTAGAAGTGGCTCCGGGCGGTCAGGTAACACTCAGCGGCTATCGTAGTTGCCGAAGATCCCGATGTCCGTGCTCACGGGCGCTTGCGCTGCCTGGAATCGAATTTTCGGTAAAAGAAAATCGCACCGCAGCGCATCTTTCCAAAATGATAATGACAGATTCAATAACCGGATTTTTCCGCTATGACTGGCGTGGCCTGGCTTGCCATTGCTGTTGATTTATACTTTTTTTGCGTACAGAGCATCTATTTATTGCGGCAAGTTGTCTGGCATCATGCGAAGCATTATTTTTTTCATAAATGTGACTTGTCTGCGTAATAGACTTTGTGCTCAAGTTCAACAGAGTTGGTGGGAGTAACCTCGTGAACGTGGAAATATCATTCGATCGCGAAGCACTGAGAAATCAGATTGATATCTACAAACGGCTGAAGCAGGGCGGGTATCTGGAGTCGGCGCAAAAGGAACTGGCGTCTATAGAACAATATCTGGCGCTGTTGCAGCAGTCGGATCCCTGTGAATACGAAGCGCTGAAGGCCGAAATAGAGCGGTAAGCGAACGGCAGGTGGTGTCGTGGCAGGTGGGTGCCAACCCTGACTCTGGCGAGCCAGGCAGGGGTGGCCTGTTACACTGTTTGCAATAAGCAATTGGGCGAACAGCCCGCTGCCAGTGCGCTGCTGTTCTGCCGTCATATTACCTCATGTCATGTTGCCGGGATGGCTGGCCTTTTGTAAGTAGAGCCTGGTCATGGGCAAAGTACTCGTATGTCGCCGTGTCTTCTAGTTCTTCTACCGGCGCATTCATCAACAGCTCCCTTTGTGGTTCCAGCACACGATCACCTTTGGCATCGCGTACACGTGTAACCAGTCCCATCTTATTCATTTGCTCGATAAACGGAGCAGGATCCAGTTCTTCGACGTTGACCATATGCCCCACATCCCAGATGCCATCGGCAATCAGCATGGCTGCTGCCACAACCGGCACGCCGGCAGTGTACGAGATGGCCTGGCTGCCTACTTCCTCGTAACTTTCTTCATGATCACAAATGTTATAGATCAGGACTTCCTGCGCGATGCCATTTTTCGTGCCCTTTACCAGGTCGCCGATGCAGGTTTTGCCGGTGTATCCCTTAGCCAGTGACGCAGGGTCGGGCAGCACAGCTTTAACCACTTTAAGCGGTACGATTTCATCACCCTCTGCGGTACGAACGGGTTTTTCAGACAACAGGCCCAGGCTGTTCAGGACGTTGAATACATTGATGTAATGATCGCCAAAACCCATCCAGAAGCGGATATTGGGCACGCCCAGGTTTTTCGACATGGAGTGCAACTCGTCATGTCCGGTTAGATACGTGGTGTGATTGCCAACCACGGGCATGTCCCACTGTTGGCGATGTTCAAACATTTTGCTGGATTTCCAGCGGTTGTTTTCCCATGACCAGACGGTTGAGGTGAATTCGCGGAAGTTGATTTCCGGGTCGAAGTTGGTAGCGAAGTAACGGCCATGGCTGCCGGCATTGATGTCGATGATATCAATGGCGTCAACCTGATCAAAATAGGTATCCACAGCAAAACGGCCATAGGCATTGACCACGCCGGGGTCGAACCCAACGCCGAGCAGGGCGGTCACACCGGCTTTTTTGCAGTCATCGCGTCGTTTCCATTCATGATTACCGTACCAGGGTGGTGGTTCGCAAACCTTGTCCGGGTCCTCGTGAATAGCGGTATCCAGATAGGCTGCGCCGGTTTCAATGCATGCTGTCATGACAGACATGTTCAGAAAGGGCGAGCCGACGTTAATGATGATCTGGCTGCCGGTTTCCCGGATCAGCGTTTTGGTGGCTTCGATGTCGAGCGCATCCAGGGCATGTGCCTGCAGGCGGCCGGGGCCGTGCTTGCTGCCTTTCTCTTTGATGGATGCGATAATGGCTTCGCATTTGGCCAGGGTGCGTGATGCAATATGTATGTCACCAAGCAAAATATTGTTCTGTGCGCATTTATGTGCTGCTACGTGGGCGACGCCGCCGGCGCCGATGATCAGAACGTTGCGTTTCATTGGATAATCCCCCAAATGTTAAATATAAGCAGCCGATGTCTTAAGACAGGCTGTTGACGTAATCGTCAAAGGAAAAGTCGCGCACGACGCGCACGGAGCCGTCTTCGTCTTTGACGGCGATGGACGGCATATGAATGCCGTTGAACCAGTTTTTCTTGACCATGGTGTAGCCACCTGCATCGCCAATGGCAATGCGGTCGCCCACCTGCAGCGGCTGGTCAAATCGGCCTTCGCCAAAAATGTCTCCCGCAAGACAGGTTTTGCCGCAAATCATATAAGTGTGGTCGCCCGTGTCGTTACCTACCGGTGCGGTTTCACGGTAAATCAGTAAGTCCAGCATATGGGCTTCGGTAGAACTGTCTACGATGGCCAGTTGCTTCTCGTTCACCACAATGTCCAGAACGCTGACCTGTAGCGTCGTGCTGTGGCGCACCGCAGCCTCTCCGGGTTCCAGATACACCTGGACGTTATATTGCTGGGCAAAGCGTCGCAGGCGCTCGCAGAACGCATCCAGCGGATAGTCCTGGGCAGTAAAGCTGATGCCACCACCCAGGCTGACCCACTTAAGCTGCGGCAGGATGGCGGCATAGTCTTTTTCAACCTGGGTAAGCAACTGATCAAAGCGGGCGAAATCGCTGTTTTCACAGTTGTTATGAATCATGACGCCGTCAATTTTGTCCAGCACCGATAGAATCCGGGCCGGGTCGCTCTCGCCCAGTCTGCTGTACTGGCGGGCGGGGTCGGCCAGATCAAAGCCGGCACAACTGATACCGGGGTTCAGGCGCAGGCCTACCGGTTTATCACCGGCGGCAGTGGCAAAGCGCGTGAGCTGGCTGATAGAGTTGAAAATGATTTTGTCGCAATTGGCCACGACTTCATCGATCTCGTGATCGGCGAAGGCGACGCTGTATGCATGCGTCTCGCCGCCGAATTTCTGAAATCCGAGCTTGACTTCATACAGGGACGAAGAGGTGGTGCCGTCCATATACTGGCGCATCAGATCAAAAACCGACCAGGTCGCAAAGCACTTGAGCGCCAGTAATACTTTGGCGCCCGAATGCTGGCGGATGTAATCGATCACTTGCAGGTTGCGCAATAGCGCAGATTTGTCGATCAGGTAGTAAGGAGTAGAAGGCATTTGCATGGTGTATCAGGTGTCAACAGATGTCATTACTTGTGAAGAACTCATAGAAGTGTTTTTTTGATGAGGCGGAATTTTTTTGCCCAGGCGCTCCACCACAATGGATGGACGATCGGTAAATGCAGCGACGATTTGCAACGTGCCACCCAGGCTTTCGATGTAGTGCTGCAAAGTAGAGACCAGCATGTCGCTGCGCTTTTCTATGCGCGAGATGGTGCCCTGGCCAATGTCCAGTGCAATGGCCAGGTCTTCCTGGGTGTGTCCGGTGGCTTTGCGCAGTTCTTTGAGCGTGGCCACTTTCACCACCTGACCGGACGCGGACCGAGTGCGTTTCTGGGGTTTATCGGCACCCCGATCAATTCGGGGCGTTGTCTCTTTACTGGATTTTTTTGGCATGATCTGGCTTCTGCAAAAATGAAAAGCGTAAATTGGAATGCGAACATGCCCGAGCAACCAGGCTGATCATATGGACCGCAATGCATGGCACTTGGTCAAATGTGGAATCTGTTCTGCATCTTTAAGGTGGGTATGATATATGCTTTCAAGTGAATATGCAACCAAAGGCATAAATGACAAAAAAATGACGTGTTTTTTATGAAATGTGGACCATATAATTGGCGGTTTCCTGCCCCTGTACGCAAAGCCACTGGCTCGCTAATATCGATTCCGTGATCTGGCGACCCGGACAAAAAAGTGCGAATCCGTGTTCTGTGATGTATTGTTGTGGCAGCCGGTTCAGTTTATTTTTAACCGGAGATGTTTATATGAGTATCCTTCGCATGCCGTATTGGCGCCTGTCGCCAGAAGCCTATCAGGGATTGGCGGCAACCAGGAAGGGCGTCGCTGCCCGCAAAGGTTGCAGGCAAAAAAATGACATATGCGTTAAGGCATATGTCATTGTCAAAAGGTGCCGTGATGTTTGTTGCTGACCGGGCAGTCGCCTGTGGCGGCCCGGTGTTCCGGCATGGTTCCTTTATGTTGTTCTGTAGTGCGGCATGCCCACAGCAGCCAGGCCGCTGCGGGCATCCGGTGCCCTTAAGTGTTGTTGCTCAGGGCAGCGGATTTTTTACGCTGTGCGAGCGTGCGTCCCACCACAACGATCAGCAGGGCACCGATGATTTCGGCCGTCAGTTTCATCATGGTGGTAGGCTCACCGAAGCGTTCCACAATGAAGATATCTGTAATCAGCATGCCACCGGCAATCCAGCCCAGCAGTGCGGCGCCAAACAGGACGACACTCGGGAACCGGTCGATCAGTTTGAGTACAAGCGTGCTGCCCCAGATGATGATGGGCACACTCACGACAAGACCGAAGATAACCAGACCAATCTGGTGCTCGGGATTTGCGCCCTGAGCGGCACCGGCGATTGCAATCACGTTATCCAGGCTCATCACAAAATCGGCAATAAGAATGGTTTTGAATGCAGCGAAAACCGTCGTGCCGCCCTTGATATTGCCATGTGCGTCCTCTTCCGGAATCAGCAGTTTGATCCCGATCCATAACAGCAGCAGCGCACCCACAATTTTAAGGAAAGGTACGGTCAGCAGCGTGAGTGCGAACGCAATCAGTGCGACCCGCAGGATAATGGCACCAGCCGTGCCCCATAGAATACCCTGCATGCGCTGTTTTTTCGGCAGGTTGCGGCAGGCCAGCGCAATGACAACTGCATTGTCGCCACCCAGCAGAATATCAATCAGGATAATTTGAAATACAGCGGCCCAGCTTAGTGTCTGTAAAAATTCAAGCATAATTCACCATGAATCCGTTTTAATTGAATGTTGGAATGAAACGGATCGGGGCGCCTGCTGCCTGATTCGTGCATCCGAAAGGGCGCACAAAGTCATTGAGAGTAGCGTCAGACAAAACAAAACGGCCTGATCCGCAAGGACACAGGCCATCATGATTCAGAGGATGTACCTTGCCCTTGGTGGCAAGGTCTTGCTGCAACATGGATATGTTGCCCGGGCACCGGGCGTCTGCATGGAACGAACTGCATGACAACCGTAATGACGATGCGGCGGAATATAGCTACTCCCCTTGATAGTGGAAGTATAACGGCGATTGACGCGCTGTCAAGTTATTTTTTTGTGAGTTTGTGCTTTTTCGGGTGGTTTTCACGGCCATTGTCGGCCACTTGACGCAGGATACGTTATAGGCGTGCCCGCTGGCCGAAGCGAAAAAAAATTCAGAGTAAAATGTGACGACTAAAATTTTGCAATTCAGGATTCCACTATGTTCCCCCAACGACTGACCGATGGCTATGCCTCTTTTCTTCATGGCCGGCTCGAACGTGAGCGCGCGCGCTATGAACAGTTAGGCCAGAGCGGTCAGCACCCCGAAATCATGGTGATCGGCTGTGGCGACTCCCGCGTTGCTCCGGAGACCATCTTTGATGCAGGGCCGGGCGAAATGTTTGTCGTGCGCAATATTGCCAATCTGGTTCCGCCCTGTGAAACTGACGTCGAGACTTCCTATCACGGTACCAGTGCCGCCATCGAATTCGGCGTCAATGCATTGCAGGTTAAGCATATCGTGGTGCTGGGGCATGCCAGTTGCGGGGGTGTGGCGGCCTTTGCCAATAATGCTGCGCCATTATCCAAGCGCGACTTCATTGGGAAATGGATGTCGCAGATCGCGCCTGTGGTTGAGCGGCTGGGCCCGCCCACAGACGATCGTCAGAGCTGGATCCGGCAACTGGAGTGGGCCGTTGTCGAATACAGTCTGGCCAATCTGATGACCTTTCCAACCGTGCGCGAACGCGTTGAGGCAGGCTTGTTGCAACTGCATGGTGCCTATTTTGGTGTCGCCACCGGCGTGCTGTTTGTTCGCGATACACAATCAGGCGAATTCAAGGCTTATTCGGAATAACACAGTCTGGCAGCTTGCTGTTGGGCCGTGTCATGCCCGTGACACTAACCCGGTTGCCGGCTAACGTGTATCGCCGAAGTACTTCACGCGCAGCTTGTGTATGTCGCCGCGCTCGTGCATGCCAAGCAACTCCAGGGTGACGGGCCGTAACAGATCGCTTTGCAGGGGAAAACCAAATCCGTATTTGTCGGGATGAAACACCGTTCCGACCAGACGTACGGGTTGCCCCGGCTGAGAATGGGCGAAGTATTCCAGAACCGATGCATCACCGACCAGCGCGTCAACGTCGTCCGATAGCAGTGCCTCGACCGACGCATCCAGCGAGTCATAATCCCGTGTCTCAATGCCCCGTTCCTGAACATAGTCTTCGCCCACGCTGCCGCCCAGTACACCCACAGTCTTGCCAGGTAAATCGGACAGGGAATGGATCTGACTGGTCAGCGAGGTCGTTGTCATGACGCTTGTGATTGATGACGTGACATAGGCAATGATTGCGACGCCCAGCACCATCCATAATGCCGACCATATGCGGCCAATCCATCCAAACAGGTTTTTATGCGTGGTCTTGCCGGTGGTCAGGATCGACATGGTATGGAAAAAATTATCCGCCAGTCCTTCGCGCCATCTGCGCGGGAATTCGCTGTCCAGCCTGCGATCTAGCAGGGTGATGATGACGGTTGCAAACAGGGCGAGGATCAGCAGCCAGGCAAAAGTGGTCAAGTGACCGCTGTCAGACAGCCCTTCCAGTATGCTCTGAAAGGAGCCCGATCCCTTGCTCGGCGTCATGATTCTCAGACCAGAGTCATACCAGGGTTGGGTGAACGCAATGGACTGCGCACGTTGCCTGGTGATGGTGAGGTTTGTTACTGCAGCATCTATTTCGCCGTCACGAACCGCTTCTATGAGTTTGCGATAGGAAGGATAGCTTTTATAGGTAGATGACAGTTGCAGCTTATTCTCCAGTGACTGCCAAAGCTCAATTGCCATACCGGTATATTGTCCGTTTTCCCGCGTGACAAAGGGCGGGCTTTCATACACACCAACCGTCACAGCTCTGGACGCTGCAGCCTGCTCCTGTGCCGGGGTCGGGCCGGGAGCCAGGCCGATCATCAGCGCAAAACCGACAATTTCAAGTGTTCGTGTGATCCATGCCCGTGTGATCCATCTAAGGCCGCCAGATTCAAATACGCCGTACTTTTTCATGTCTTGTTACTATTTGTTTGTCACAGTTGAAACGCTGGCCTGAACAGGGACCATGCACGCAGCAGCTTAGCCTATGTTTTGCAACGTTCATCATGTTTATCCTAAGTGACTGCAACGGCAACACGGTTACACAACCTGCCGCAATAGCAGTGCTCACGCTCCTTTATAAACCATATTCGGTTGCGGCGTTGCTTACCCGTGGTTCACAAGTGTGATTGAATTGCCGGACATGATCGGCCCGGTATCGCTCCTGAGGGTCGCTCGTATGCATCGCGTTCATATGGTGGTGCGCTTAAACAGGCCAATCACCTGTTCAAGGAATGCCGAGTGATCGTTTTTGCGCCAGCTCAGCAGGATGGGGGAGGTGAAGGTGGGTTCATCCAGTTCCACATACACGACATCGTCGCGATGCAGGCGACGCACCGATTCGGGCACAATGGCGATGCCGATAGCGGCCGTCACCAGCCCGATGGCCGTCTGCAATTCATTGACTTCCTGAATGACCTGAGGGGAATAGCCGTTCTGATTGAACAGGTTTAATACATGATCTGCGTAGCTTGGCCGCGGTCTGGCTGGATAAAGGATGAGCGGCTCATCAATGATGTCTGTGAGCCGGACTGATTTTTTTGCAGCCAGACGATGTGTACTGGGTAGCGCTGCGACCAGCGGCTCGTCGGTCAATATCAGGCGTTCGATTTCCTCATCGTTCAGCAGGATTCGTCCGACACCGATATCGATTCGGCCGGATTTCAGTGCTTCAAACTGCTGTAGTGTTGTCATTTCCACCAGGCCGATCTCTACTTGCGTGTTCAATTGGCGTAATTGCCGGATCAGGGCCGGCATATGACCATACAGCGTGGATGGCACGAAGCCCACGCCGAACCAGATGCGGTCGCTCTTGCCAATGCGGCGCGTGGCGTTGATGGTTTCTTCAAGCCGTTGCGTCATTTTTTCAGTCTGATCCAGAAAGTAACGGCCCGCATCGGTCAGCACAATACCGCGACCCAGACGTTCGAATACCGCCACGCCCAGTTCTTCCTCAAGCATTTTTATTTGCCGGCTCAGGGGCGGCTGGGCAATGTGCAAAATCCGCGCCGCCCTGGTAAAGCTCAGCTCGCGGGCTACGCACTGGAAGTAGCGGATCTGTCTTAATTCCATATTCATACCTTAAAAGTATCGATTACGCCAAATATAGTCTTAGACACGAGCAAAGACAATACGGATAATGAAGAAAACTATATAACGGCGAGCGACGCCGGGTGCCCGCTTGCGGCCTTGTGACAGTAGCACTGCCCCTCATATCGTATGGAGATGCAATTGAAAAAAAATATTCGTCGATTATCCGGCATCAAAGCCGTTTGTGCGGCGGCCGCGCTGACCGGCTTGTTTGTCACCGGCACTGCGGCCGCCGCCTATCCGGAACGTCCCATCACCTGGATCGTGCCTTTCCCGCCGGGCGGCGCAATGGATGTGATTGCGCGTACGCTGGGTGAGTCACTGGCCAAAGACCTGGGACAACCCATCGTTGTGGAAAATAAACCCGGCGCAGGCGGCAATATCGGCTCGGCCCAGGTGGCCAACGCCAAGCCTGACGGTTACACGATCATGATTGTTGCCAATGGTATGGCCGTCAATCCGTCACTCTACAAGAAACTGAACTACGATCCGATTGCAGATTTCGCACCCATCTCGCTGCTGGCAGATGTGCCTAATATTCTGGTGACGCAGGCTACTCGTAAAGACGTTAATTCGGTCGAAGACGTAATCGAACAGGCCAGGGCCAATCCCGGCAAATATACGTATGCGTCGGCTGGTGTGGGCACCTCTATTCATCTGGCCGGCGCGCTGTTCACGTATTTGGGAAAACTGGATATGCTGCATGTGCCCTATAAAGGCAGTGGTCCCGCCGTATCCGACCTGCTGGGCGGGCAGGTAGATTACATGTTTGACAGTATCACCTCATCCAAACCGCATATTGATTCCGGCAAGCTGAAGGCACTGGCAATTACCACCAGCAAGCGTTCGGCTTCGTTGCCCGACGTGCCGACTGTCGCCGAAAGTGGCCTGCCGGGGTATGAGTTACGCCCCTGGTTTGCCACTTTTGCGCCGGCAGGTACCCCACCCGAGGTGATTCAGACGCTGCAAAAAGCAATGGTGAAGGCCATGGATACCGACAAGGTGAAAACCACATTCAAGACGATTGGCGCCGAAAGAATCGGCAGTACGCCGGAAGAACTCAGGACGTACCTGCAGTCTGAAACCGACAAATGGAAGCAAATCCTGTCCGAGACCGGTATTTCGGCGCAGTAAGTGCAACGGGCCAGCTGAGTGTGACGGCATGAGTCGTGACATTTGGCCCACTAATATTTAAGGATCACATATGTTATTTATGGTAGAAATGACCGTCAACATCCCTCATGACATGCCTGCAGAGGTCGCAGCAGACATCAAGGCACGGGAAAAACAATACTCGCAGGACTTGCAGCGGGCCGGTAAATGGCCGCATATCTGGCGCGTGGTAGGCCAGTATCGCAACGTAAGTATTTTTGATGTGCAGGACAATGAAGAGCTGCACAATCTGCTGTCCGGGCTGCCGCTGTTTCCCTATATGGATATCCAGGTAACCGCCCTGTGCCGTCATCCGTCTGCGATCTGACGCATATGTTATATGGCACGACGATTTCGCGTCGTGCCGGTCATTTCAGTTGTGTTCGAGCGTGGTTTTCCGTTCGAGGCGGCTGGCTATTGAACCAGCCGTATCATCTGTTGGCCCGTATCATCTATTTGCGTGTATAGAACGCAATCTTGTCTTCATCCAGGGTAATACCCAGTCCAGGTCCCTGAGGAATCTTCAGGGAGTAGTCGCTGTAGTCCAGTGGCGTTGCCAGAATCTCATCTTTGAGTAATAACGGGCCGAACATTTCGGTTCCCCATTCCAGCCGGTTCAGAGTAGAGAACAGATGCGCGGCGGCGATGGTGGCAATAGAGCCTTCCAGCATGGTGCCGCCGTACAGGGCAATATCGGCGGCCTGGGCGATGCCGATCAGGTCGCGTGCGTGTTGCAGGCCGCCGGCCTGTTCGATCTTGATGGCAAACACATTGGCGCAATGTGCGCTGGCCAGTGCAAAGCCATCCTGCGGACCTTTGAGCGATTCGTCGGCCATGATCGGCACGATACCCAGCGCTGTCAGGCGTTGCAGGCCGGCCAGATTCTTCTCGTGGATGGGTTGCTCCACCAATTCTACGCCGGCATCGGCCAGTGCACGCAACTGCTGCGTGGCTTCGGTTTCCGACCACCCCTGATTAACGTCGATGCGAATGCTGGCGTCATCGCTCAGCGCTTGCCGGATCGCACGAATGTGTTTCAGATCGTCTTTCGGCGCCCGCATGCCCACCTTGA
The DNA here is from genome assembly GCF_000521505.1 of Advenella mimigardefordensis DPN7. Classification (GTDB taxonomy): domain Bacteria; phylum Pseudomonadota; class Gammaproteobacteria; order Burkholderiales; family Burkholderiaceae_B; genus Advenella; species Advenella mimigardefordensis. The sequence goes on along the minus strand of NZ_CP003915.1, from coordinate 3,513,666 downwards.
GTTTGAAAATCTGGTGGCGACGGGTGGCCAGCATCTGTTGTGCTTCGTCTATGTCTTTCTGAGTATCGCCACTGGCCAGCGTCCAGGCAATACTGATCCGGTCGTGAATGGCACCACCGAAAAGTGCATTGAGTGGCACGCCCAGGCGTTTTGCATAGGCGTCGTAGAGTGCCGTTTCGATGGCACATTTGGCAAAGCGGTTGTCCTTGATGGCCTTGTCGATGCGCTGGCGAATGGCAGACAGCTTTGTTGCCGGCTGGCCGATAAGCAAGGGTGCAAAATAGCGATCAATGTTTGTCTTCATGCTCTCGGGGCTTTCGCCACCGTAATTGAGCCCGCCGATCGTGGTCGCTTCGCCGATGCCTTCAATACCATCGGAGGTTTTGATACGCACCAGGACCAGGCATTGGTTATGCATGGTGGCCACGGACATTTTGTGTGGGCGAATGGTAGGGATATCAAGAATTTGCGAACTGACTTCTACTATGGTTGCATCCATATCCATGTCCTCTGGTAGCGGATTGATTGTTAACTTCCGAGTATATAAGTCGGGCAGCGTCCAGTCTAATATGGAATTTGTTCGCAGGTATACCGAAAAGGTATTGAATGTTTGAAAGCACCGGTTGCGAGCGGGTCGCTGGCTGCAAGACGAGGACTGCATATCACAGGCGGCATGTACGGGTAAACCGGTATTAAACAATACTGAAGTACGTGTTCGCGAATCAAAGATGGTTAAGCCAGGCGTTAGCGGCTACCCTGACTGTATAAATAGAACCTGGGATAGGGAGACATGGATGAGCTTTTTGCGAACGGTTGCCGGTGGCGTACTGGCGACGATGATATTGGCAGGTAGCGCCAGTGCGGCCTGGCCGGAGAAACCCGTCACAATTATTGTCCCGGCTGCACCTGGCGGGACAACCGACATTGTGGCACGGCTGGTGGGTGAGAAAATGAGCAAAATACTGGGGCAAACGGTCGTTGTTGAAAACAAGGCCGGAGCGGCGGGTATTATCGGTTCACAGGCGCTGGTGCGCAGCAAGCCGGACGGCTACACGCTGGGCATGGGCAATGTAGGACCTAATGCAATCAACTATAGCCTTTACAAAACGCTACCCTATAAGAAGGAGGATTTCAAGCCTATCACGCTTGTCATTTCAGTGCCAAATGTACTGGTTGTTAATAGTGAGACGCCGGTAAAATCGGTATCGGAGCTTGTTGCATATCTTGCTGCGAATGAAGATCGCAGGACGTTCGGCTCCTCGGGCAAAGGGCAGTCGCCGCATCTGTCCGCAGAGATGTTCCTGCAACGGATCAAACAGACGGCGCAACATGTCCCTTACAAGGGCGCCGGCCCGGCGGTATCGGGTTTGCTGGGTAATCAATATACGTTCATGATCGATAATCTGCCCAGCTCTCTGCCGTCCATCCAGTCCGGTAAATTCAGGGCGTTAGCGGTCACGGGCGAGCAGCGTTCTGAGCAGTTGCCGGATGTGCCCACCATGAAAGAGGCGGGCATCGATAATATGGTTGTCAACGCATGGTTTGGATTGGTCGCGCCAGCAGGCACGCCGGATGATATTGTTGGTCAACTTCAACAGGCTGCCAAACAGGCGCTGCAGAGTGACGATATAATTGCGCGTTTCAAATCGCTAGGCGGCACACCGGGCGGGAACACGCCGGCGGCGTTCGCGACGTTTATCAATGATCAGCAGCATTTATGGGCCGATACGGTGCATGCTGCGAATTTGCAAATGCAATAGCACGAGCGACTATTTCAGTTGGCTTGGTGTTTGTTGTTTATTTTGCCTGCGCGGCCTTCCAGTTGGCATACGGTGTCGGAAGGCATACTGCGCAGGGCCGGTAGCCGGCAGCGATGGCCGTTGCTTCATTGGCAAAAAATACCCGATGTTGAACGTATCCACCGCGAGCAATGGCCTGCAGGGCGGCGCGGCAATCCAGGCAACCATAGAGTTTGCTGCGTCTGTGTCCACCCAGCTCACCGGGAACACTGCTACGCCAGGGTTTGCCGTCAGGGCCGGTCAAGGTCCAATAGCGTGGCTTGTTCATGTGTTTCCTTCTGATCGCTGCCGGGAGCATGATGAAAAAACAGTTCCAGTCCAATGCGCTGACCACCGCGTACGCGGCTGATAGCATGTTTCATATTGACCCGGTAAAAACCCTGGCTTCCTTTGATGGGACGCCGGGCTGTGCAGATGATGGCAACGTCGCCCTGATGTAACGACAGGACAATCGGGCGAGACTGCATGCGTGGACGCTGTTCTGTCATGACCCATTGCCCACCGCTGAAATCGCGTTCGGGTTCAGTTAGCTGTATTAATACCTGTAACGGAAACACCAACTCGCCGTCGCTCCACTGGTGCAGGGCAAGATAGTCTGATGCTTTTAATCGATGCAGATGTGACAGTTGTCGCTCCTGACCGGCCTGGCAATTGGATTGCAGAAAGCCGTCCAGTGTGTCGGGATAACGGTATCCGATATTCAATACGTGGTTCCAGTGATTGGCGATTGGCATCAGATGGCGATAGAGCTGCGCACGCAAAGTGGCAAGCACCTCGGGAAGCTGATTGTTAAAAAAGAACAGCTGGCCGCGACCCGGATCATTGTCTGTCAATGTGATGCGACGCAGTGTTAGGCCATTGGTCAGGCCGTTCATTTGATTGTTTGACTGGCCGCTTATTGTGTTCATCAGCGCCTGAGATTGAGCAGCAGATAGCAAGCCAGGGAGCAGGGCATAGCCTTCGCTGTCCAGTCTTGTTTCGATGCGGATCCAGTCAAGGCAATCTATTGTGTTCGCGAGAAGGGTCATGCGCATCATATCCCGGATGAAAGTGTGGTTTTGTTCAGAGGGCTAAATGGAAATGGCAAATGGCAAATGGCATAGCGTCCTTTCTCTGATCCATCGCTTAGCAGGCATCGTGAAAAATAATCCCTAATGTATGGCGCCTGCCACTATTTACAGCGCTTACGCCGTGGCGCATGGCAACTTTGCGTAAGCGGCCGCGTTTGCCGGGCGCAGGCCGGTGGTTGACAGTGAAGAGAAGCGCATCGCCTTGCTTCAGTGGGATCACTTCGGCGCGCTGGCCGGTTGTGGCTGTTTCTGTCATCACGAACTGGCCGCCGGTAAAGTCCTGCTCTGGCGCAGAGAGCAAAATTGCCACTTGCAAAGGGAAAACCTGATCTCCATACAGGTCCTGGTGCAGACAGTTATAGTCGCCCGGGCCATATTGCAGAATCAATGGCGTGGGGCCGGTCTGACCGACAGCATGGCATTGCGCCAGGAAAGCATCCAGGGCTGGCGGATAAGATTCTTTCTCGTTCAGTTGCCGGCTCCAGCGATTGGCAATCGGCGCCAGGTGCGGGTAGAGCAGGTGGCGCAACTGGTTGAGCAATGTGGGTAAGGGATAGGCGAAATATTTGTACTCGCCCCGACCGAATCCATGACGAGCCATAACGATCCGGCTGCGATAGCCTTGCTCCCGATCATAGCCTGCGGCCAGCGCTTTACATTGGGCTGCAGTCAACAGGCCGGGGATAACCGCATTCCCATGTTCATTAAGCGAGCGCTCAAGTGCGTACCAGTCTGCGCTCGCGATGGTGGCGGCATACGCTGCTACATTTTCATGTGATGGGTAGCGATCAATTTGACCTGTATTCATATTGCATTCATCTCTTTGCAGCCGGTTCGTCAAGGCAGTGCAGACCACAGGGGTGGCCGCAGCCCGGCAATGCGATGACATATTCGTTAGGTATTTTTGGGAATATGAGGATAGTCAAAGTGTAGACTGCGCTTTACGATCTGACCATCCGCTACTTGCGATTGAAATAGAGATAATCTAACAAATTGCCACTGGTCCGCGCCAAGGCTTGTAGTGTCAGGATGCGTCAATGCCGGCACTATGGATTCCTTTGCCAATGGGAATACACATGGGGGTGCCGTATAGCGGGTCTTTAACAATTTTGCTTTGCAGATGAAATACATTCCGAACCATGGCGGCATCAAGCACCTGTGCCGGGTTGCCTTGTGCGTAGACCTTCCCGTCGGCGATGGCAATCATATTGTGGGCATAGCGGCAGGCGAGGTTCAGATCGTGCAGGACCATGACGATGGTTTTATGTCTGGTCACATTCAATTCATACAGCAGATCCAGCACTTCGATCTGGTGGGCCAGGTCCAGATAGGTGGTGGGTTCGTCCAGCAGCAGCGTATCGGTATTCTGTGCCAGCGTCATGGCAATCCAGGCGCGCTGACGCTGCCCGCCAGACAGCGCATCCACCGGCCTGTCCTGAACGTCGGTCAGTTCGGTTTGCGCCAGTGCCTGCGTCACAATCGTTTCGTCTTCTCTGGACCACTGCTGCAACCAGGTTTGGTGAGGGAATCGTCCCAGACGCACCAGTTGATAAACGGACAGGCCCTCCGGCGCGGCCGGGCTTTGCGGCAAAATGGCCAGTTCGCGCGCAACCGCGGCCGTGGAGCGGTGATGGATGTCCTTGCCGTTAAGCAGAACCGTACCCTGGGTGGGGCGGATCAGCCGGGCAAAGGATTTGAGCAGGGTGCTTTTGCCGCAGCCATTGCTGCCCACCAGTACCGAAATCTTTGCCTTGGGAATGGTCAGATTCAGCCCGTCAATGACGATTCGGGTATCGTACTTCAGCGTAAGGTCTTGGCTTTGTATAGGATCCATTCCGGTCGATCTTTCATAAAAATTACAATGACAGTTATGTTAGGCACGTGAGCGCAACAGCAAATAGATGAAGAACGGCGCGCCGATGGCCGACACAAAAATACCGGCGGGTAAATCCAGCGGCAAAAACAGCGTGCGGCCGATCAGGTCGGCGATCATAACCATATTGGCCCCGACCAGCATCGTCACGATAATCAGACTCAGGCCGGATTTTCCGCCAATGCGTCTCGCTATATGGGGTGCGACCAGGCCGACGAATCCCAGCGCGCCCGTGTAGGCAATGGCTGCGCCCGCAAGGTAGACGCTTAACGCCAGCAGAACCAGTCGTGCCCGCTCCAGGGAAATGCCAAGGCCGATAACCAGTGCGTCGTCCAGTTCATTGACGATCAGCGTTCGGGCCAGAACAACCAGCAACACGGCCGCCGGCAGTAACCACAGGCACAGGGTTGTGATGTCATGCCAGCGTGCTCCATAGACACTGCCTGTAAGCCAGACATAAGCGGTGAGCGTTGAAGATAAGGGACTGAAGACCAGCAACAGGGTGGTGCAGGCGACCATCGCTGCCGACACCCCAATCCCCACCAGGATCAGCCTTGTGGGTGATACGCCGCGCCTCCAGGCCAGCAGGTAAACCAGCGCGGCGCCGATAAAACCACCGGCCATTGCCGCCAGTGGCAGCCATTGCATACTGAGCCAGGAGGTCATAAATGACAGGAAAAACACTGCGGTAGCCGATGCGCCGCTGGTGACGCCGATAATGTCGGGTGAGGCCAGCGGATTGCGGATAATGGTTTGCAACAGCAGACCGGCTACGGCCAGTGCGCCGCCTGCCAGCAGCGCCGTCAGCATTCTGGGCGCGCGCAGAATGGAGACGATAAAGGCATCCCCCGTCATCGTGCTGCTGCGCAACGCATCCATGATTGCTGACAGCGATAGCATGTACTTGCCAGAAGAGAGCGACAGCAGGGCAACCGCCAGCGTGAACAGCAGCAACAGGGCAAGCACGATACATGTGCCCGTGTTGATTTGGCGTGAGTACCAATTGTTGCGCAAGGTCAGCCATTTATCCATTGCGCATTCCCTTTCTGGCCATATGGATAAAAAACGGCGCCCCTAATAATGCCGTGACCACGCCGATAGGCACTTCCTGAGGAATCAGTACGATACGGGCGACAATATCGGCAAGTAACAGCAACAACGCCCCGAAAATCGCATACCCGGGTAGCAGCCAGCGAAAATCACCGGGAAGCAGTCGGCGCACAATGTGAGGCACGATCAGTCCGATAAAACTGATATTGCCGGCCAGCGACACCGCGCCACCCGCCAGCAGAATAATAATGATGCTCAATAGCGAACGAATGACAAATGTATTTTGCCCAAGGCCGCGGGCAATCTCCTCGCCCGTCACCAGAATATTGATATGCCTGGCCAGCAGGAAACTGGCCGCAAAGCCGATCAGCAGATAGGGATAGAGGGCAACGACGGCCTGCATTTCACGTCCGGCAACCGAACCGGCCATCCAGAACAGAATGCTGTCCAGACCGTCCTGACTGATCACGAGCAGCGCCTGGGTAAAAGAGGCAAACAGTGCAGTGACGGCAGCACCCGCCAGGACAATGCGAAAGGGGCTGCGACTGCCCAGCATCCCAATGCAATAGACCAGTGTTCCGGCGACCGCGGCACCGGCAAAGGCCAGCATCATGAATTGGGTCAGGGAAGGCGAGCCGAACAGGGGCGCAAGGAGGACAATGGCAAAAACAGCACCGGCATTGATGCCAAACAAGCCGGGAGAGGCCAGAGGGTTGCGGGTCACGGCCTGCATCAGCCCGCCGGCCACAGCAAGACAGGCACCCACGGCGATGGCAACTGTCATGCGAGAAAGCCTGGTGGTGTTCACCAGAATATGGTTGATATCCAGTGGATCGGGTTGAAACAGCGCGCCCAGTACATCACCCGGTGCAATATAGGTGATGCCGACCGACAGGCTAAGGACCGCCAGCAGAACCAGTAAGCCCAGGCCAATTGCCAGCGTCAGCGCAGCGCCCAGGCGAGTATGCCGCGTCGTCATTTGTGCCCACCCGCCGGCGCCTCAAGGAGCTGTTCCAGTTCGTCGAGCATCAGGTTGGCGCTTAGAATGCCGCCGGCCAGACTCCAGTAAACGTTGTCGACCAGATAAACCTGCCGGTTTTTTACTGCCTTCAATTGTTGCCATAGCCTATGTCGGGACCAGTCATCATAGCGGTTTTGCACGACCCGGCTGTCCGAGCGCATTTGCACGAAGAAAACATCGGCATCCCTGATTGGAATGCTTTCCTCGCTTGTTAGTTTCATCAGCGGCCAACTGGATTTTCTGAATGGCTCACTCCATACGAAACCGAGATCGGATAGTACCGAGCCGGCAAAACTGTTGGCCAGATAAATCCTGACATGGTCGCTGCGAAAGTCCAGAATGGATACCGATAAGGGCCAGGCGGCACCGAATTTTTCCTGCAGCCGCCTTTTGGTGTGTGCCAGGCGTGCCTCCCAGTGGTCCAGCAACGACCGCGCCCGGGCTTGCCGATTTAATGCCTGGCCAATCAGTCGGGTGTTTTCCCGGAATTCATAGATCTCGTCCACTGCGACTGTAGGAGCGATATAGGACAGCAGATCATAGATTTTTTCATTGCGGAATCTGGAGGCAATGATTAAGTCAGGTTTGAGCCTGGCAATATCTTCCAGGCTGGGCTGAGACTCCAGGCCCACCATGGGCAAGCCTTCCAGGTCATTGCGCAGATAGCGATATACCGGTTTTTCTGTCCAGGATTCGACGGTTGCCAGGGGTTTGACGCCAAGTGCAACTGTAATATCCGTGGCCCCCTGAAACAGTGTGATCACCCGTTGCGGGGTATCGGGAATCGTTGTTGAGCCGAGAGCATGCTGCACAGTGTAGGGCGCGGCCACGGCCTTGGTACAGGTCATGACCAACAGCAGGAACCATAAGGGCAGGCGATGTGTTGACCAGTTGAGTGAACCGACGGGCAACATTGCGCGTAACACTGTGCGTGCGTGGCGTAGATTCGCGACCGTTCGCCTGGGCCACAGTTGTGATAGTGCCTTCATCAGCAATTGACCGAATATCTTAACGAAATGGCGCGACCGCGACCGGCAACCCGTCGCATCGAAGAACGCCAACTTTTTGCGGTGCATTCCCGGGTTCAATATCGGACTGTGTACCGGTGTTCATGATGACGGCCAGACACCGGGTAGCGGCTTCCTGAGCCTTGATTGAAGTTGCGGACCATACCGTGGTCATGGCCAATAAGAATAGATTTATACATCAGGAAGATCCGATCAACCGGGCGACGAAAAAATAGAATGAGAATTATTACATAATTTTCCAGATTCCCTGGCTCGCTTTGTTTATTACGTTTGAAATGTAAGGATACTGAAGGAATTCGTCAGTTTTTTGCAATCCACTGCGCGTGTGCCCAGCCGCCGTTTTCAATGCCTGTTCTGATGCACTCGGAAAGCGTCTGCATAACGCATTTGACTGACATGGTCATATTTCTCTCGCGGGAGCGGGCGAGCACAATGGTTCGGGACAAGCCGGCATCAGTCAGGGGGGCTGCCTCAAGGTGTCCCAGCGCCAGCTCTTCTGCAATGGCAATGGAAGGCAGAATTGTGTAACCGTGTCCGTCCAGCACGAGGCGTTTTTGCACGCTCATGGAATTGGTTTCAGCGACCACGTGCAATTGCAGGTTGTTTTCCCGTCCGACACGGTCGACCAGAACGCGCAAGCCATGCGGGCGACTAGGCAGAATAATGGGCTTGTCGGCCATCCTGTTCAGCGTGACCGGTTTGTCCGGTCGTAAACCGTTTCCGGGCAGACTAACAAACCACAGTTTTTCCTGAACCAGTGGTTGAACATTCAGGGAGGAGCTCAGTTTGGCTGCGTACAGCAAAGCAACGTCAATCTCGCCCACTTCAAGCCATTCCTGCAAATGGCCGGCATAGCCGGCGGTGATGGTGATCCTGATCTCCGGATATTGTTGCTGCAAGCGGCGCAACAACATGCTTGACAGCAAATCGCTGGTGCTGGGCAGCAGCCCCACGTTGACTATGCCGCTTACTGTGCCGGATGAGGGGCGTACTTCTGCCTTTGCCTTTTCGACTTCGTGCAAAATGCGTCTGGCATATTCAAGAAAGGTTTTTCCTTCCTGGTTCAGGATCATGCCCTGACGGCCCCGTTCAAACAGGATCGCACCCACTTCATCTTCCAGCATGCTGATCTGTCGTGAGAGCGCCGGCTGAACGATATTGAGGACCTCGGCCGCGCGCGTCATGTTCGCCGTTTCGGCGATGGTGACCAGTGCTTTCAATTGTTTGAGATCCATCGGCGCTTCCATCAAAAATTACGATTGAATAATCGCAAAATACTATTGTAAATGAATATTGATCGAATGTTAGTATTAAAACTGACTATATTCACCAGGGAACGATCATGGATGGGGTTGAGATAAACGTGCAGCAACAATGGCAGGCGGCTATTTTCGATGAACTTAAGCGCGCGCAGGTCAAACAGATTTCGTATGTGCCGGATGCGGGGCATGCGCTTGTCATCCGAAAGGCGCAGGCTGATCCGGACATTCTGGACGTGGCGCTGACCACAGAGGAAGAGGGCGTCGCCCTCAATTGCGGAGCCTGGCTGGGCGGGCACAAAGCCGTGCTGTTGATGCAAAGCAGCGGCGTGGGCAATTGCGTCAATATGTTCTCGCTGCTCAGTAGTTGCCGCTTTCCTTTCTTTACGCTGGTGACCATGCGTGGCGAATATGCAGAATTCAACCCCTGGCAGGGTCCCATGGGCAAAGTCACGCAGCAGGCGCTGGAACTGATGGGAATCACTGTTATGCGCGCCGATGAGCCCGAGCAGGTGGGAGAACTGGTGAATGCGGGCCTGACCGCTGCTTTTGAGGCAGGCGAGCAGGTTGCCGTTCTGTTGTCACAAAGTCTGATCGGACGCAAATCATGGGTGAAATAATGAAAGACACATTGTCAACAGGCCAGCGCGTAGACCGTCGTGCATTTGTGGCCCAATTAATGCAGCAGATTCCAGAGGCGCTGATTATCACCGGCCTGGGTTCACCCAGTTACGACGTGTTTGCTTCGGGTGACCGAGCGGGGCATTTCTATTTGTGGGGCGCCATGGGTGGCGCTAGCGCTATGGGGCTTGGTCTGGCCCTGGCCCGGCCAGATAAATCGGTCGTTGTCGTCACCGGTGATGGAGAGCAATTGATGGGCGTGGGCAGCCTGGCAACCATTGGCGTTCGGCAGCCGTCGAATCTGACCATTGTGGTTCTGGACAATGGTCATTATGGCGAAACCGGTATGCAACGCAGTCATGCCAGCCTGGGAACAGATCTTGTGGCCGTTGCAAAAGGCTTTGGCATTGCGAATGCTTTTACTGTTGATGTTTTGCAGGAAGCGGACAAAGTGGCAGAGCGGATCAAGGCACGAGACGGCGTGACGCTGGCACGGGTGCTGATTGACATCGGCGAGTTACCGCGGGCCCTGCCCTCAAGGGACGGGGTACATATAAAGAATCGCTTTCGTGCGGAACTGGGTTTGCAGCCCTTCTGAATAGAACCAGGGAGCCGTGGCATGAAACGTTATGATTTGCATATCAATGGGCAGTCGGTTAAGCCTTCTACGAACATCTGGTTCGAAACGCAAAACCCGTTTACCGGTGAGACCTGGGCGCACATTCCCCGCTGTAGTGCTCAGGATGTTGACCTTGCGGTGCAGGCCGCGCATCTGGCTTTTACGCAGGGCGCGTGGGCGGAGATGACGGCAAGCCAGCGTGGATTGCTTATGCATCGGCTTGGTGAAGTGATCGCCAGGCGGGCCGAGCAGTTGGCGCAAACCGAGGTCAGAGATAACGGCAAACTGTATAGTGAAATGCTGGGGCAACTGAACTACGTACCCCAGTGGTACTACTATTACGGCGGGCTGGCCGATAAAGTACAGGGCGCGACGCTGCCGCTGGACAAGAAGGGTTATTTTGCCTACACGCGGCACGAACCCATGGGCGTGGTAGCCGTGATCACGCCATGGAACAGCCCCTTGCTGCTGCTTGCATGGAAGATCGCGCCGGCACTGGCTGCAGGCTGCACGGTGGTGGTAAAACCATCTGAATTCACCTCGGCCTCGACCCTTGAGTTTGCGTCGCTGTTTGAAGAGTCCGGTTTTCCGCCCGGCGTGTTTAATGTGGTTACCGGATTTGGGAATGAGGTGGGTTCGGCACTGGTTGAACATCCGCTGGTGAGCAAGGTGACATTTACCGGGTCCGATGCCACAGGACGCGTGATCAACCAGCAGGCCGGCGCCCAGTTGAAACACACGTCCCTGGAATTGGGCGGCAAATCGCCGAATATCATATTTGCTGATGCTGATCTGGATCAGGCCGTAAATGGTGCGGTGTCGGGCATTTTTGCCGCGACGGGCCAAACCTGTATTGCCGGCTCGCGCCTGCTGGTGCAAGACACAGTCTATGACGAGGTGGTGGCCAGATTATTGGCTCTGGCGAAAACGGCCAAAATGGGCAACCCCATGGATGCCCAGACACAGGTTGGACCCATTACGACACCAGCCCAGTACCAGAAAGTGAAAGACTATATCGAAGTGGCTAAGGGAGAAGGAGCTCTGTTGTTGCTGGGAGGGAAGCCGGCGGATGATGACGCTTGTGGTAATGGATGGTTTATTGAACCCACTATCTTTGGTGAGGTGCGCAATAGCATGCGGATTGCCCAGGAGGAAGTGTTCGGCCCCGTACTCTCTATTATCCGCTTTGAGGATGAAGAGGATGCGCTGTCAATTGCAAATGACATACGCTTCGGGCTGGCGGCCGGTGTCTGGACCAGCGATATGGCACGTGCAATTCGCATGTCTGAAAATCTGAAGACAGGCACGGTCTGGGTGAATACCTATCGTGCGATCAGCTATATGGCGCCGTTCGGCGGCTACAAGGATTCCGGCCTGGGTCGGGAAAACGGAATCGGCGCGATTGGCGAATACCTGCAAACAAAAAGTGTCTGGATCAACAGTGGCGCGGTAACCGGCAATCCGTTTGTCATGCGTTAGACGCTACCTGCCTCGCCTGAATTAAATAGCCATAAATAAAAAACCCTATCTGGAGACAAAATAAAATGACGACGATGACAAGACGCACGCTGCTCAAAGCGGGTATTGCTGCATCTATCGGAATCCCGCTGACGGCAGCCTGGGGGGACGAGGTGTTGCCTGCAGGGCCGATCACGCTGGTCGTGCCGTTCGCGGCGGGAGGATCAACCGATGTGGTTTCCCGGTTCATTGCGCAAAAGTTGTCCGAGCGCATCCGGCATACGGTGGTGGTGGAGAACACAGGAGGTGGTGGTGGCGCCATTGGTGCGACCAGAGTCGCGCGAGCAAACGGTAACGGCAGCACGTTGCTGATGGGTACAGTTGCCACGCATGCCATCAATCCCCTGACAACAAAAAATCCACCTTACGATCCACAGAAAGACTTCACACCGGTCTCGCTTATTGCCACTGTACCGAATGTATTATTGGTCGGTGCTTCGGTTAAAGCGCAGGATCTGCAGGAATTGATTGCACTGATAAAAGCGCAGCCAGGCAAGTTCAATTATGGCTCATCGGGTGTGGGAACGCCGCCGCATTTGTCTGGCGAACTGTTCAAATCCCGGACTGGCGTAAAGATGGAGCATATTCCTTACAAGGGGGGCGGACCTGCCATGATTGATCTGATTGCCGGCCAGATCCCCATCCTGTTCGACGTCCTGTCCGGTGCGGCCTCACACATCCGTGCCGGTTCGGTGCGGGCCCTGGCGGTAACGACACGGGAGCGCTCTGCTTCGTTTCCTGATGTGCCCACTATGGCAGAAGCCGGAGTTGCCGACTTCGAGACCTATACCTGGAACGCGGTCTTTGGGCCGGCTGGTGTTCCGCCTGCTGTTGTTGACATGCTGAGCCTGCAATTGCAGGCTGTGGTGGCGCTGCCTGAAGTGCAGGCTAAGCTGATAGAGTTGAGTGCGACTCCTGCGGGTTCAACGGCAGAAGTACTTGCGCAACTGGTTCAATCTGAACTTGATAAATGGGGTCCGATTATTACCTCTATCGGTGGCCTGAAACGCGGCTAGTCATGAGGATGGTTGGCATGGCGGATCCGCGTCATTTGACCTCTTCATGCCCTTCGGCTATTTTTTCATCCGCCTGCGCCATTTCTTCGGCATCTGCCGTTTCCACTTCGTGCAGGTCCTCCTGCGCGGGGCAGTACTGAAATTTTGCATAAATGGGGAAATGATCGGATCCGATATCCGGCAATTTGGCCATGTGCTTGATCTGGAATTCAGCGCTCTGAAATATATGGTCCAGCGGCCAGCGTAAAAAACGATAGTGCGCGTGAAAGGTGTTGAACATGCCACGCCCGATGCGGGCATCGAGTAATTCGCTTACTTTCTTGAAGAGGCGGGTAGAGGGAGACCAGGCGACATCATTCAAATCGCCGAAGACCAGCGCCGTTTCGTCCAGCTCGCGAATCTGTTTGCCCACCAGCAGCAGTTCGGCATCCCTTGGTTTGGACGTTTCGCTTTCGGTCGGGCTTGGCGGTGTCGGATGCAGACAGTAAATCCGGATTGTGTCGCCAGAGCGCAAGATCACCTGGCTGCGGATGGATGGGATGTCGTCTTCAACCCGATACAGCACCTCTGTGTTCTTTAGCGGCAAGCGCGAATACAGATGCATGCCGTACAGGTTGTCCAGAGGGATGGCTACGCGATAAGGGTAATCGGTTTCCAGACTGTGCAATGCGTCCTGCCACCACTGGTCCGTTTCCAGCGTGAGTAACAGATCGGGCTGGTATTGATTCACAAGTGCAATTAAAGCATCGCTGCGGCGGTTTGGCGTAAGGACATTGGAAGACAGCAGAGAGAGGGTTCGGTCATCATCCGGGGCATGGTTGCTCAGGACCTCTTTTTTTGCCAGGCGTGTGTATGGATAAATTTTATAAAGCTGGTAGATGAGGGCGACCAGGTTGACCACGATCACCATAAGTACAGACCCGGCCAGTGCAGGCGGATTCAGCGCAGCGAGGATCAGGCTTGCCAGACACAGGACGGCGATCTGCACTCTGGGAAAATCCAGGCTGCGGATGGACCAATGGCTGTTGGGCAGAAAGGCGAGCGCCGTTGCAAGCGCGGGCACGATAAGAATCAGAACGTAGAGATATGACACTCGTTATGCTCCGTATGGAATGAGTGTTTATTATAAAGAGTATTTATGTTATCCCATTGAACCGGCGCGCGATTAATGGGGGGCAATACTCAATAATTGTGAATTTTTTCTCAACTCGACATTCATTTTTTGCGTGTGGCCTGGATATGCCCGACCGGCAGGAAAATGCCCGCCGAGCATTTTCCGGTTGCTAGAACGAAATGGAAAACCCGCCATCGACCGCCAATATCTGGCCGTTTACATAAGAAGCGGCAGCCGAGGCCAGGAAAAGGACCGGACCCACAATTTCTACAGGGTCACCCCAGCGTTGCAGCGGATTGCGCTCCTGCATTTTTGCAATATTATCGGGATTTTCTATCAAAGCCTGATTGAATTGCGTGGCGAAGGTACCGGGTGCAACAGCGTTGCTCAATATGCCGTCACGCCCGAATTCGACCGCCAGTGAGCGGGTGACGGTATTGAGCGCCTGTTTTGTGACGGGATAAATAAAATCTCCAAAGCGAATGATCTGCCCCGCGATTGAACTGATCGTAATAACTCGGCCGTAATGATTCCGCTTCATCAGGGAGACAGCCGCACGGGAAATTTCAATCGTAGACAGAACATTGGTACGCGTAATGGCTTCCAGTTCCATGGTATCGATATGCTGTAATGGACGACGCATTCTGATGCTGGCATTGTTTACCAGGATATCAAGTCGCTGATGATCGTCCCAGATCTGTGCGAAAGCTCGCTGACAGCCCGCCCGATCATCCAGGTCAAATGCGACCCAGGCGCTTGCCAGTCCCGCGTCTGCCAGTTTGCGGGACGTGGCTTGTGCGCTATTTTCGTCGCGCCCATGAACAATCACCGTAGCGCCGGCCTGTCCCAGTCCCCGCGCTATTTCATAGCCCAGTCCCCGGGTCGAACCCGTTACCAGCGCTACCTGATTGCTTAAATCAAACAAGGTATTTTTGTCGGTGTTGATCATACGGGTCAGTCTTTGTAGCTCGCGTCTCGGCGGTCCAGATAACGACGCATGGCCGGCCACTCCATGATGCCAAATGGGCGTCGCACGCTGGGTTGGTACAGATGGTGCGTTCGTTCCACCACTTGTGCAGAAGGGATGATCAGCTTGGTATTGCCGGCCAGTGCATCAACCTGAGCACGGCATCCCATCTCCAGCCAGTACATGGCATTGAATGCTTCAGCAATGGATGGTGAGGCCACTAGCAAGCCATGGTTACGCAGAATCATTGCGTCCTGCCGGCCAAGATCGGCAACCAGGCGTTGCTGCTCATCCATATCAATGGCGACACTCTCGTAGTCGTGATATGCGATGTCCTTGAAGCGCATAGAGGTCTGGGTAATCGGCAACAAGCCACACTCCATGGCAGATACGGCCATGCCCGCGCGAGAATGGGTATGAATAACACAGCCGACATCGTGACGCGAGGCATGGACGGCGCTGTGAATCACGTATCCGGCCTGATTGACGCCGGTACCATCTGTGTGCGGATTATCGAGTACCTCGCCTTTGATATTGATTTTGATCAGGCTGGAAGCGGTGATCTCTTCATACATATAACCATAAGGGTTGATCAGAATCTCGTCATCGGTACCGGGTATGCGCGCCGTGATATGGTTATATACCAGATCGCTCATCCCGAAAAGCGGCATGAGCCGGTAGCAGGCAGCAAGGTCTACCCGGGCTTCCCATTCGGTGTCACTGTATTTCATTTCTGGTCTACTCCTGCTTCTTTCACAATATTCCCCCATGTGTCATAGTTTTCCCTGACCATTTTTCCGAAAGCCTCGGGCGAGTCGCTCATGACGACTTCAGAACCCAGCGCCACCAGTTTGTCATTGGTTTGCTTATCGCTGAGTGTTCGGTTCAATTCCGTGTGCAACTGATTCACAATCTCGCGGGGCGTGCCTTTGGGGGCAAAAATGCCCAGCCAGGCACCCATATTGAAGTTTGGCAAGCCCTGCTCCTGTATGGTCGGAATATCGGGCGCGAGCTTGGCGCGGTTAGCCACGCTGACGGCCAGACCATTCAGCTTGCCGGATTTGACGTGTGGCATCGCTGAAACAACGGTGTCAAATGTCATATCGACGTTGCCGCCTATCACATCCGTCTGGGACTGGGTGCTGCCTGAATAAGGCACATGTACCATTTTTGTCCCCGTTTCTTTCATCAGTAACTCCATTAACAGGTGGCTGGTCGTGCCTTTGCCGATAGAGGCAAAGGTCAGTTTATCCGGGTTGGCTTTTGCGTAGGTGATCAACTCTTTAAAGGTTTTCAACCCTTTACTGTTGTTGGTGACCAGCACATAGGGTAGCCAGGTCGTTTGTCCGACGGGCTCGAAATCTGTCGCAGCGTCATAAGTCAGAGACTTATACACATGTGGATTGATGTTCATGGGTGCGGTTGCCGACAGTACCAGCGTATATCCATCGGGCCTGGCCTTAGCTACAATCCCAGCTCCCAGGCTGCCGCCCACGCCCGGCTTGTTCTCAACAATAATAGGTTGTCCCAGGTCTTTGCCCATTTTATTGGCAAGGATGCGGGCAACGGCATCGGTCGATGTCCCGGGGGGAAAGCCAACTACAATGGTGATTGGCTTCGCTGGATACTGGGCTGCCAGCGCGCCCGTGGTAAATGCCATCAAGGCGCCGGCAAGCAGCCCCTTGATCAAATAGCGTTGTGTCATGTCTCGTCCTGATTATGATTGAATTTATAATATTGTTGGTCATGTAGATGTCTACATTCCATAACAAATAGTATCGGTCAGGAGTTGGTCAGTCTATTTTTCAATCAAAAACGCTGACTTCACTAAAAGTGAACGGGGCGTTCATTTCTATAAAACCGGCTGGGGTCAAACCCGTCAAGACTGATCGGAAACCGCAGCACATTATTACTTGCAGGATGCATCATGAATCAGTATATCCAAGCCGTTCCACTGGAAAAATCGTATCGCCTTGTTAATCATGGCCCCACAACCCTGGTGTCTGCCGCTAGCGGTGGCGAGCAGGATGTGATGGCAGCTGCGTGGGCCTGCGGTTTGGATTTTTCGCCGCCCAAGCTGACGGTGGTGCTGGATAAAAGCACACGCACGCGTGAGCTTATAGAGAGGGAAGGGAGATTTGTCGTGCAGTTACCGACCGTTCCGCAGGCGCAGTTGACTCATTACGTCGGCAATCATAGTCTGAACGACGAACCTGGTAAGTTGCAAACCGCTGGCGTAGAGATATTTCATATGACCGGGTTTGAAGATTTGCCCTTTGTGGCTGGCTGCGCTGCATGGCTGGCATGCCAGCTGATTCCGGAGCCGCATAATCAGACGAGCTACGATCTTTTTATTGCTGAAGTTATCGGTGCCTGGGCCGACAGTCGCGTGTTCCGGAGCGGGCATTGGGAATTTGCCAGTGCCGATCCCGCCTTGCGTACGTTGCACTATATCGCCGGCGGTCAGTTTTATGCGATCGGCGACGAAATTGTTGTGAACGAGCAATAGCGGGAGCAGGAGGGCGGTTACAAAATGCCCTGTTCAGGATAGGGCGCGTTTTGTTCAACCCGCTCGTAGCCAAGGCGCGACAGGTCTATGCTCTGGAAGCGACCATGAATAATCAGTTCTGCAATACCGCGGCCGGCTGCCGGTGCGTGCATCATGCCATGACCGGAGAAACCTGCTACGGTATACAGGTTGGGCAGGCGTGCGTTCCATGCGCCTATTACCGGGTTGCCGTCCAGCTCGTTGACCTCATACAGCCCGGCCCAGCTGCGATGGCAACGGGCCGCCTCAAAGGCAGGAAAGCGATGGGCAACAGCCGGCCACACGACTTCTTCGAAGTTTTTGTGATCTACTTCGAAATGGTAGCCACGTGGCACGTTGCCATCTACCAGCCCTCCCGAATAACCCTGACCCTCGGAGCGAAAGGCCAGTCTGGCCGTATCCTTCACATAGGGCAAATGGCCTACGTGGCTGCCTGGCGTAAAGTAATGTTCGAAGCGTCGCACTGGCACTATCGGTAATGACATATTGAATAATTTGGCAACATCGCCGGACCAGGCGCCGGTGGCGTTAACAAAAGACGTCGCGCGAATTATCTGACCGTTGCCCAGGGTGACCGATTTTGCCTGAACGGCGTCGTGATCGGCAGCAACCACTCGCTCAGCAATGTATTGCACGCCCAGTTCTATGGCTTTGCGGCGAAACCCCCAAAGCAATCCGTAGGGGTCGCACCAGCCATCATGCGGTGTATGTACGCCCGCACCCAGATCGTCCACATACATGGCCGGGAATCGGTCTTTTAACTCTGCGGGTGAGAGCAGATCGAGGGTACAACCCTGGGATTGCTGGAAACGCGCATTTCTCTCCAGATTTGCCGTGTCTTGCGGCGGAACGACAAATAGATAGCCACCTTCGACCCAGTCCACCGGAGCCGGATGCGTTGCTGTGGCCATGGTGTGTTCAAAGTTTTTGATGAAGTCTATGCTGTAGAGCGACATGGCAATGTTTTCTGCGCCGGTAAACTGCACGCGGCAGCCTCCCGAGGAGCGCAGGGCCGAGGCCAGCTCGTAACCCGGATCCGGTTCAATGACGCAAACCGACAGTTGCGGATCTTGTTGCATTAGATAATAGGCAGTGGCTGAGCCGATAATGCCGCCGCCGATAATGGCAACGTCAAACAGGTGTGGATGTGTGGGCATGTTAAAGGGCGGTAAGGAGGTAAATGGGCGGCAAATGCACCTTGCCTGGATTGTTTGTTGGTATTGCTGCAGTCTTAGACCGCTGCCGGGCGGGCTTTGTGCAGTGCGTCCTGGGTTTGCGCAATGTGGCGTTCAAGCAGCTTTCTGGCCCGTTCTGCGTTACCCGCTTTGCATGCCTCCAGCAGGGCGCGGTGATCCTTTTGCGGAGATTTTCTGCCGATGGCTGCTGATTGCTGCGCACGCAAGTGGATGTCGGCACTTCTGACCACGCTTTCGATCATCGACAAAAGCCGCGGTCTGCCACAAGGTGTGTACAAACACAGATGAAATGCCAAATTCAGCTCTGACCACTCGCCGGGCATGTCACTGGCATCATAGCGGGCAAGTATGGCCTCGGCTTTTCTAAGTATGGCAGGTGTCATATTTGGGATGGCCAGCACCAAAGCGCGCGATTCCAGCCCGATTCTGATATCCAGCGTTTCCAGCAGATCATCGATGGACCTTGAGGCCACTACGGAACCCTGATGTGCCGTATGTTCCACCAATCCCTCGGCTTCCAGGCGCTTGAGCGCTTCACGTATTGGAATGCGGCTGACACCGAACCGGCGGGCCAGTGCCTCCTGCTTCAATTGCACCCCGATTCCCAGTGAGCCATCAAGGATAAGGGCGCGCATCTGGTTGGTGACGGATTCTGCCGACAGGGTAACGGGATTGTTTAAAAGGTTGCTCACTGGTTGTGCTCTATATTGAATCCTAAATTGGATCCAATATTAGCATTTTTTTAAAACCGATACGTACAAAATTCATGTGCTGCCGATAGTGGTGCAATGCACCGACACTGAAGATGAGAGGGGAAGGGTACGGTAAACGGGCGCCAACGATTTACAGGGAAAATCAGCAAATAGCAAATGCGCTTACAAATATCTGAATATTCTTGACAACGCCGGAATCTGTGCGTATAAACTTCATTGCAGTCGCAGTTTGTAACATGTATGAAAAACGATAAACAATGATTAGATTACAGGTACAAAAGGAGACAATCATGACAACTCGCATCGCGAAAAAACGTCAGACAGCAACACCCACCTCATCACGTCGGCAGTTTCTGGGAGGCGCAGCCGCCGGTTCAGTCGCCGCAGCGGGGATGGGGTTCCCCGCCATTGTCAGTGCACAGACACCCACCAACTTTCGTTTTCAGAGTACCTGGCCAACGGTCGATATTTTCCACGAGTATGCCAACGATTTTGCGAAAAAAGTCAATGACATGACCGGTGGCGAGCTACGGATTGAAGTGCTTCCTGCCGGGGCCGTGGTGCCGGCGTTTGCCTTGCTGGACGCCGTGTCCAAGGGCACGCTGGATGGCGGACACGGGGTTCTGGGCTACAGCTACGGCAAGCAGAATGCGCTGGCCTTGTTTTCATCGGGACCGGCATTCGGCATGGACGCCAATATGCTGCTGGCCTGGCATAAATATGGTGGTGGCAAGCAATTGCTGGCCAAACTCTACGAATCCATTGGGGGCAATGTCGTCTCTTTTCTGAGTGGTCCCATGCCAACGCAGGCGCTGGGCTGGTTTAAGAAACCGATTGCGAAGGCAGATGATTTGAAGGGCGTAAAGTTTCGCACCAACGGTCTGGCGATTGATTTGTTCACCGCCATGGGGGCGGCGGTGAATGCCTTGCCTGGTGGCGAAATTGTACCCGCGCTGGATCGCGGCCTGCTGGATGGCGCCGAGTTTAATAATGCATCGTCCGACCGCCTGCTGGGCTTCCCGGATGTATCGAAGATCTGCATGTTGCAAAGCTTTCATCAATCGTCCGAGACATTTGAAATTACCTTCAACAAGGACAAATATAACGCGCTGCCCGACAAAATGAAGGCCATTATCGAGAATGCGGTTGAAGCTGCTTCGGCCGATATGTCGTGGAAAGCGATAGACCGTTATTCCCAGGATTACATCAAGCTCAAAACAGAGGATAACGTCAAATTCTACAAAACACCGGATGCGATCCTGCAGCAGCAATTGACCACCTGGGACGACATCATTGCCAAGAAAGCGGAGAACAACGCCCTGTTCAAGGAAATTGAACAGTCGCAACGTAAATTCGCCGAGCGGGCCGTGGCCTGGGATATGGATACCAATAACAATCGTCGTATGGCATACAACCATTACTTTGTGAAAAAGGCAGCGGGCTAGCCTGCCGACGGATGGCGCCGGCCATAGGTGCTGGCGCCGGTTGGTTCCTGTTGCGTTGATGAGCGGGTCGAGAAAGCCGGATGCGGTCTGGATGGGATTGTCTGACTGGCAGATTCAGGGTGCTTTTTCTATGGTCATGTGTGCGGCTGCGTGTATGACAAGTGGCATTTGACGCAAGGGATTGTTTAATACTCTGTCCCAGGAGTTTGTTGATGAAAAAAATCCTCCACCGTATTGATCAGGTCAATACCTGGATCGGACAGCTGTTCGGCTGGTGTGCGCTGATTCTCACGCTGTTTGTCACTTACGAAGTGTTCTCCCGTTATGCCTTCAGAAGTCCGCATGCCTGGGCATTTGATGTCATGAACATGCTGTATGGTGCGCTGTTCATGATGGCTGGAGCCTATACATTGGGCAAGAACGGCCATGTGCGAGGCGATGTACTTTACGGTTTTTTTCCGCCGCGCCTGCAGGCCTTGCTTGATCTCATTCTGTATATCCTGTTTTTCTTCCCCGGCGTTATTGCGTTGGTGTGGGCTGGATATGCCTATGCATCAGAGTCTTTTGCCATTAATGAGCATTCAACCATCACCGCCGATGGTCCGCCGATTTATCCCTTCAAGGCGATTATTCCGATTGCCGGTTTTGCGTTGATTCTGCAGGGCATTGTGGAGGTTGTGCGTTGCGTGCAGTGTTTGCGCGATGGCGACTGGCCCTCCAGGGATATCGACGTTGAAGAGGTGGATGTGGACAAACTGAAAGACATGGTCAATGTGACGGATGCGGATATTCAGGAAGTCGATCAGTACATCGCAACACAGGGGGATAAGGCATGAGAAAAGAGGCCTGGTTCGGTATCAGTATATTGATTGCAATTGTGGCAGCGCTGGTTGTTTTCATGCCAGCCCCCGCCGATATTACCAATGGCCATCTGGGCTTGTTGATGCTGGCGTTGATTGTGGTCACCATCATGCTTGGTTTCCCCACTGCATTTACGCTGATGGGTATGGGCGTTATCTTCACGCTGTTTGCCTATCGGGGAATGGGACCTAAGCTGGCCATCGAACAGACGCTGGATCTGATGGTGTTGCGCACGTATGCGGTGATGACAAATGACGTATTGATTGCCGTGCCGCTATTCATCTTTATGGGCTACCTGGTTGAGCGCGCCAACCTGATAGAGAAACTGTTCAAAAGCCTGCATCTGGTGATGGCGAAAATCCCCGGATCGCTGGCCGTGGCGACCGTGATTACCTGCGCGGTGTTTGCGACGGCTACCGGGATTGTTGGGGCAGTGGTGACGCTTATGGGTTTGCTGGCGCTGCCAGCGATGCTCAAGTCGGGTTATGACATCAAACTGTCGGCGGGTGTGATTACCGCCGGCGGCTGTCTTGGCATCCTGATACCGCCATCGGTGCTGTTGATTGTGTATGGTGCCGTGGCCGGTGTGTCGGTGGTTAAATTATATGCGGCTGCATTTTTTCCAGGCATTATGCTCGCTGGTATGTACGTCCTGTATATCATTCTGGTGGCAAAGATCAAACCGGCCTGGGCGCCGCCGCTGTCGGAGCAAGAGCGCAGGATTCCTCTTCCAGAATTCGCTGCCAGCATTAAAAATCGTTTCAGCAATAAGGCACTGCCTGGCTTGCTGCGTGCACTAAAGGGTGAGCGCAATAGCAGTATTTCAACGGTTGTGATACTGAAGCAACTGTTCATCACGCTGATTCCTGCTGTTCTGTTCGTTTGCGCTATCGGGCTGAGCTACACGCTGTCCATGCCGAGTGCGCAACAGGCCAGTACGCTCACGCAACTGGGTTCGCTTGATGAAACGTCAACCCTGCAATATGCCGGTTCATTGCAGGAACCGCCCGGTTCAGGATTGGCTGAACCACCGGGGTCTCTTGCCGAACCACCTGCTGCGGGTCTGGTTGAACCATCCTCGGGCGTCGCTGAACCTCCGGGGGCGGTAGCGGAGCCGCCGGGTGCCAGGCCCCTTCCGTCTGATTCGGATGCAGCCGCATCTACCGGATCCGGTACCGATGCACCAGCGGTGGCGCCGACCTTCTGGATTGTGCTGGCGGTTGGACTGGTGCTGATGATGGCGTTTTACGCATGGTTCACCTTTGCCAGGCTGGAAATATTCAAAATGCTGCTGGCGTCGTTCTTTCCTTTGGCTATTATGATTCTGGCGGTACTGGGCAGTATTGTCTTTGGCTTTGCCACACCGTCAGAAGCGGCAGCCATGGGGGCTTTCGGTGGCATTCTGCTGGCGCTGTGCTATCGCCGGCTAAATATGCCGATGCTCAAGGAGTCGGTGTACCTGGCGGCCAGAACCAGCGCGATGGTGTGCTGGCTGTTTGTCGGCTCCAGTATTTTCTCTGCCGCCTTTGCCTTGCTGGGCGGACAGGAGATTATCAATAACTGGGTTGTCTCCATGGACCTGACGCCGGTGGAATTCATGATACTGGCGCAGATTGTGATTTTCCTGCTGGGCTGGCCGCTGGAGTGGACAGAAATTATTGTGATCTTCATGCCGATATTCCTGCCTTTACTGGCGCATTACAATATTGATCCGCTGTTCTTCGGCATTCTGGTCGCGCTGAATTTGCAGACTGCGTTTCTTTCGCCACCGGTGGCCATGTCGGCCTTTTATCTGAAGGGCGTCGCACCGCCGCACGTGACGCTGAACCAGATATTCCTGGGGATGCTGCCCTTCATGGGCTTGCAGATACTTGCACTGATTCTGTTGTATCTCTTCCCTAAAATCGGACTGTGGTTGCCAGAGGTACTGTACTGATGGAGCGATGCTGTTCGGGGTGCGGAGTGCTCTGAACAGCACAGACCAATGTCAATTGAGATTATTTGCGGCGCCGGTATGACGCAGCAGGAGAGCCGCCGGAAGGCTTGCGCTTGCGTTTTTCGGGTGCACGTGCGGCCGCCTCCACCCCAAGTTGCGCCCATTTCAGTATTTGCTGGCGATCGTCCAGGATGGATTCGGGCGGCGCATAAAAAGAAAGCTCGATGGTCTTTGTGGTGCCGTCTGGTTCTTTCCTGGCGTAGGTTAGGGGCAGACAGCCCGCCAGCTCGAACTGTTCCTGAGTCTGATCATCACGCTTGACATAGAAGCGCTCCTCGCCGCTGACAATGGCAAACATCCGTCCGTCCAGATACAGGCCTACACTGCCGAACATTCTGCGCGTGGTCACCGGCCCCAGCGGTGCCAGCAGATCCAGCACGTACTCGAGAAAGTCTCTGGACACACTCATGATACGTCTGTAGATGAGGTTAAAAAGCTGGCCACGTACTCATCGGCGGGATTGGAGGCCATTTGCGCCAGGCTGCCGTGCTGAATCAGCCGGCCCTGATTGAGCAGGGCAACGGTGCCGCCAAGGATCCTGGCTTCCTCCACATCATGGGTAATAAACACAATGGTCTTATTCAGACGGTCCTGCAAATCCAGTAACAGTGTCTGTAATTTGCGTCTGATCAGTGGGTCAAGTGCGGAAAAGGGTTCGTCCATCAGAAGAATGTCAGTGCCGGCCGCCAGCGCGCGCGCCAGACCGACGCGCTGGCGCATGCCGCCGGAGAGCTCGTCATAATAGTGCGTCTCGTAGCCGGACAGTTCCATTTCGTTAAGCCAGTAACGCGCCTGCTCGGCACGCTCGCGTTTGGGAACGCCACGCACGCGCAGGGCAAATTCGGCATTCTGCTGGACGGTGAAATGCGGCAGCAGGCCAAAGTGCTGAAAGACCATGGCAATGCGCTTCTGGCGAAATTTCTGCAGTTCCGGAATGGACAGGGCGGTCACGTCTACATCCTGAATGTGAACCGTGCCGGTGTCCGGATCAATCAGGCGATTGATATGGCGCAGCAGCGTGGATTTACCGGAGCCAGACAGCCCCATGATGCAATAAATACCATTGGAAGGAATATCCAGATTGATATTTCTTAACGCCACATGGCAGCCGGTTTCAGCCGCGATTTGTTCATTCTCCGCGCCCTGTTGCAGCAGTTTCATGGCCTTGCTATGGCGTTCGCCGAACACTTTATTGATATTCTGCAGACGGATGAAATGCTGGTCTATGTCCGGGCTGCCTGCGCCGGTTGGCACCGTGCCCGGGAGATGATCTATGACTTCTGGATTCATCGTGTTCTCCTGCGGTTACCGTAAGCCTGGGTGATGCGATCAATAATGACCGCCAGGATCACAATGGCGCCACCGGCCTGTACGCCCTGGCCGACATTCAGTGTTTGCACCGCCTCCAGTACCCGTTCGCCAAGGCCCGGTGCGCCGATCATGGAGGCCAGTACGACCATGGAGAGTGACATCATAATGGCTTGGTTGATACCCGCCATGATGCTGGGTTTGGCAAGCGGCAGAATGACCCAGCGCAGCATTTGCCAGCGATTGGTGCCAAACGCGGTGCCGGTTTCATGCATCTCGCGACTGATCTGTAAAATACCCAGCGCCGTCAGGCGAATCAGTGGCGCGATGGCGTAAATGATTGTTGCAAATAGTGCGGGCACATTGCCCAGCCCAAAAAGCATCAGCACCGGAATAAGATAGACAAAGCTGGGCATGGTTTGCATGACGTCCAGCACCGGCTGCAGCACGCGGTACACGCGCGGTCGCCCGGCGACGAATATCCCTATCGGTATTCCAATGACGACTGTAATAATGACCGAACAAATCAGCAGCGCCAGCGTCTGCAGCAATGCCACCCATAGGCCGAAGGCGCCGATCACGTAAAGCCCGATAGCGCAGGCCACCGCAAAAATAATGGAACGTGTGCTGTGCCAGGCCAGGGCTGCAGTAAGCAGAATCATCAGCCAGGCCGGAATCGCGGCAAGGGCCTGCACCGTTGGGCTAAGCAGGTAGCGGGTCAGAAAGCCGCTAACCTGTCGAAACGACTCGCCATAGCTGCCCACCAGCGACTTGAGACCGCTATTGAGCCGGTCCTGTATGGACCAGTCTGGGAAGATGCTGCTTGCGGTTGTTGTTTGCCCCGTCCACGCTTGCAATCGGGAGGCGGCTTCGGGGCTGACCCAAGCCTGCCACACCTCGGGATGGTCTTTGATGAACTGTTCCGCCTGCCGCGCACCGTCACGCTTGCTTTCTGTCATCTGCAGAATGGCGCCGTTCAGTTGATCGGGCGTGAACTGGATTTTTTCAAAGAATTGCATCAGATCCGGATGCTGTTCCTTGAAGGGGGTGGAAACGGCAACCGACAGATTGGAGACGGGAAAGCCGGTAACGCAATTCTTGTCGCCGTCCTTTTCCAGCAGACTGTTCCAGCATTCTGATTCATTTTCCGGAAACGTCAGCGCCTTGAATGTGTATTTAGCCATAAGCCCGGTTGGCTGCCAGTAATAAAAGAGCAGGGGCTTCTTCTGTTCATAGGCAGAGGAAATTTCCGCATCCAGTGCAGCGCCTGTTCCCGGGTGAACATTATCGAACGTCTTGTCCAGACCCGTCGTATGCAACAGGCGGGTATTGAATATTTCACATGTCCAGCCGGACGGGCAGTTCATAAAGCGTGGTTTGGGGCCGCTGGCTGAATCCAGAAACAAGTGTGAAAACCGTTCCAGATCCTGATAGGAGCGAAGTTGCGGGTTTTGCTCCCAGACATAATCGGGCACATACCAGCCCTGCTGTGCACCGCCTTTGAGCGTGTCGCCCACCATGGCGGCCTTCTTCTCCTGCAACGCTTTATTCATCACTTCGGAGCGCCCGACCCACACTTCGCCAATGACCTGGATATCGTTCTGCGCCAGGGCATTTTCCTGGGCAGGGCCCGATCCCGGAACTTCAGTTGTCTTGCACCGGTAGCCGTGTTCGGTGATCAGGCGCAATACCGCGCTGGTGAATTGACCGCTTTCCCAGGTCAGCGCGGCGAATTTGACCGGACTGGCGCACGCAGCAAGTGCGGGCGCACTGAAGAGGAGCAAAAAAACAAAAACGATGCGCTGTACCATTGGCCGGACCCTTGCGATTTGCTAGATCACTTCATTACAACTGGCATTTGGCAATGGTGCAAGGCTTTAGCGGCAAATTGACGTAAATTGACGTCATCTGCTGACGATTGATAACGATGTCTGGGGGTTGCGATCTCACGTTCGAGTATACCTTCAGGGCAGGACCAGCGAATAGCGCAATAAAAAATGCAACAAAAACGTACCTGCAGGCTGGCATGAAAAATGCTTGGCATAGGTAGCCAGACACTTCACTGCAGTTGACAAGTCCGCGTTCTGAGCACGCTGCCTGATTGGGGTATTCCCTAGAAAATTACACTTGTTATTTCCAATCTCATGGTGTTAGCATTCAAATATGACCACCCGGTCACATTTGGCATGAGGCATATGTTTTATCGCTCAATGGACTTTGCAACGGATCGTTTATGACAATTGGAATCGCCGCCAGTGGCGCCAACGCGGGAGAATCAGTACGTGCAGGTGTGCTTGCCGCAGAGTTGCTGGGCAGAGGCGCCATAGGCGGCTTTGCCGTCTTTGCGGCAATGTTGCACGACGGCAGGGTAT
Source organism: Advenella mimigardefordensis DPN7 (assembly GCF_000521505.1). Classification (GTDB taxonomy): domain Bacteria; phylum Pseudomonadota; class Gammaproteobacteria; order Burkholderiales; family Burkholderiaceae_B; genus Advenella; species Advenella mimigardefordensis. Next base: position 3,486,272 of record NZ_CP003915.1, on the reverse strand, counting down.
GCCACTGTGTGACCCAAAACGGAGGCATCGGCAAACTGGCGATTCCGGACGAATGGTTGCAGGCTACAAGGGCCGCAGCGATTTCCAGCGGACCCGACAGACCCGAGCCGTTGCAGCAATTTCTGCCCGGCTTTGATGGTATCGGGCTGGTCACCGGTCATCGCTTGCCCAATCGTGCGGGAATCGATGGCGAGCCCCTGAATCGGGCCGTGTTGCGGCGTCTGGCCAATGGAGAAATGCCCCAGCACGCCGTGGATGCGGTGCTGCACGCGAATGCCCAAAGCGACGCGGGATTGATCGCTATTGATGCTCAGGGTTATATCGGCTGGGGCAATAGTCAGCGGGTGGCTGCAAGAGCGGATCTGGGCAGCTTTGCCCGCAGCGCAGGAGACAGGAATCTGGCCATTCTGCATAACTCAATTTATTTCATGCGTGATATGGCGGAGGCGGTAGGCAGTCTGGCCTGGCAGGCTTTGAGCGGCGAGGCCGGTACTTATCAATTGTTGTCTATGCCGCAGGCCGTTGCGCTGCGCCAGGCGCAAAACGACAGGATTCAGCTTGATTCGGAAGGGCAGATTGCCCTGATTGAAACGGCGGCAGCGCCGGTGTCGGATATATCAGGACGTTTTACGGCAGCGTATCTGGGGACGCCGGTCTGGCAAGCCGGTCGTCTGATCGGCCACACGATCAGCGAGCTGATCGGACTGGTAGAGGATGGCTGTGTCGTGCGCAGTCTGGATCCCGTTTCGGCAACGGTCGTCATGCGAAGGTCAATGCATGTCGCGTCGTGAAAACACAGAACGAAAGCTTTTAAACGCGCTGGAAGAGCAGATCAATGAAACGGGAATGGTGGGCGTGGGCGTCAATGCCGTTGCCAAACGGGCAGGGGTCAGCAAGGAACTGATTTACCGCTATTTCAATGGTTTGCCTGGCCTGTTACTGGTCTGGATGCAGGAACAGGATTTCTGGACTGCGCGCGCCGGGCTGCTCAGGGATGAAGAGTCCAGCCAGCAGACACCCGCTACCCTGATTCTGTCGATGTTGCATGCCCAGATCGAGGCGCTCGCAGGCAGCGAAAGCCTGCGGGAAATCCGACGCTGGGAGTTGATTGAAGTGAACGAGGTGACCGAGAAGCTGGCGCAGCGACGCGAGAAGGCGGCCCGGTCGTTTATTGATCGGGTAGACGGGTTGACACAGGAAGTGGACGTGCCGGCAGTCGTGAGCATTATGTTGGCCGGGGTGCTGTACATGATGTTGCGATCCAAGACAGAAAGCCATTTTCTGGGGGTGTCACTAAGGACGAATGCTGGCTGGCAGCGACTGTATGCGGCGCTTGAACAGATTATTCAGGCCGGATTTCCTGAAAACCTGCGAACGCAGGCGTTGGCCGATCTGGAACGAAGTAAGAGTGAAGGATATTTACCTGGAAGCAGACAATGAAGCAAAGAGCAGCAGATGTATTGATCGATGTGTTAAGTGCGCATGAGGTGGACCGGTTTTTTTGTGTGCCTGGCGAGAGTTATTTAAGTGCGCTGGATGCCCTGTCGGCGCATGCCGGCATCAAGGTGGTGACGTGTCGCCATGAAGGCGGCGCGGGCTTTATGGCGCTGGCCGACGCGCGGCTTACCGGCAGGCCGGGTATCGCGCTGGTCAGCCGCGGTCCGGGCGCGATGAATGCGGCGATCGCCGTACATACGGCGCAGCAGGATGCTGTTCCGCTGATTATATTCATAGGCCAGGTTGAAAGAGCACATCGCCATATGGCGGCGTTTCAGGAGGTCAATTATGAACAGGTATTCGGCAGCATGGCCAAGTGGGTGGTGGAAATCAATGATGCGCAGCGGCTGGCCGATCAGGTTGCCACGGCATTTCATCGAGCCTGCAGCGGCACGCCAGGGCCGGTGATCGTGGCATTGCCGGAAGATATGCTGGAGGATGTGATCGAGGTTGAGCGCGCATACCGTTTGCCGTTACCGAAAGCAGGCGCGTCGGAGGCCTCGCTCAAACAGGTGGCGGGCATGATTGCACAGGCACGTCGTCCCTTGTTCATTGCCGGCGGACTGCTTAAACATGCGGCCGGATGCAAGGCGTTGCAGCTTGCGGCTGAAGCGTTTGGCATACCGGTTGCGACGGCGGTGCGGCATGCCGATCTGCTCGATAATAACCACCCGTTGTTTGCCGGACATCTGGCCTATGGCGCACCGGCGGCGCTGGCGCAGGCGGTGGCCGAAGCCGATCTGGTGATCGCTGTGGGCACCCGTCTGGGCGATGTGACCACTCAGGGATATTGCTTTCCTGCGGCGCCTCAGCCGCAACAACCGCTGATTCACGTCTGGCCGGATGCGGATGCCCTTGGGGCCCTGCGCAGGACGGATCTGGGGCTGGTCGCTGACCCGACCACATTTCTGGAGGCGCTGAGCAATAGCGCACCGGCCGCAATCGATGAAGCGCATCAGGCCTGGAGCAAAAAACTGCATCAGGTGGCGCAATCTCTCAGACAGTGGGAAGGGCCGTCCGATGCTGCCGACGGCGTGGTGTTTTCGAGTGTGGTGCAGGCAGCCGACCAGTTGCTGGCCGATGACGCCATTGTCACGATTGATGCCGGTAACTTCGGTGGATGGGTACAGCGCCTGCTGCGGTTTGGCGCAGGCAGGGCTATGGTTGCGCCATCGTCAGGCGCGATGGGTTATGGCGTGCCGGCCGCCGTTGCCGCCAGTTTGCGCCATCCGGAGCGACAGGTCATCTGTTTTGTCGGCGATGGCGGGTTTTTAATGACAGGGAACGAGCTGGCGACGGCTCTTCAGTACGGAGCACATCCGGTACTGATTATTTCGGACAATGGCGCCTATGGCACGATCCGCATGCATCAGGAAAAGCATTTTCCTGAGCGGGTGAGCGCCACGGATCTTTGCAATCCTGATTTTGCTGCGCTGGCACGTAATTTCGGCGCCGTCGGCATTGCGGTAGAGGACAGCTCGCAGATTGAGGCGGCACTACGCACGGCACTTGCCAGCGGACAGGCTGCTGTTATTTCGGTACGCACCAGTTTGCAACATATATCGGCGGCAGCAACGATCGCACAATTGCGCGAACGAGCCCGTTCGGGCCGATGATACGGGAGCGCAAATGCACATTATTGTGATCGGCGCCGGCGTCATCGGCATGACCAGCGCATATTATCTGGCTCAAAAAGGACATCGGATCACCGTCGTGGATGCATGTGCGGGTCCGGGGCAGATGACCAGCATGGCCAATGGCGCCCAATTGAGTTACAGCTTCGTTGCGCCGCTGGCCGAGCCGGCGGTGTTGGGCAAATTGCCGGGGTGGCTGTTTGACAGGCAATCACCCCTGTCATTGCACTTGCGTGCTGATCCGCAGCAATGGCGCTGGGCGATGGCATTTCTGGCTGCCTGCAGCAGTCGCAAAAGCCGGCAGACAACGGCTGAGCTGCTGACGCTGGGTTTGTACAGCAGACAAATGATGCATCAACTGATGACGGATGACATGTTGACATTTGATTTCAGCCGTTCCGGCAAGTTGCTGGTGTATCAGGATGCTGCAGCGTATGACGCCGCCAGAAAGCAGATGGACTATCAGGCGACGCTGGGCGCGCAGCAGCAAGCGCTGGACCGCCAGCAATGTGTGCGTCTGGAGCCCGCATTGCGTGGTATTGAGCAGCAGATTGTGGGCGGCATATTTACGCAGAGCGAAGACGCCGGCGATTGCATGAAGCTATGCCTTGAGCTGGAGCGGGTGCTGCGTCAGCGAGCCGGACCGGTTGATTTTGTTTACAACACTCCTGTCGTGCGCCTGCATCATGAGCGCGGTCAGGTGACGCGGTTGCAGACACAGTCGGGCGATATGGAGGCCGATGCTTATGTCATCGCCAACGGCGTTGGTGCACAGATGCTGGGGCGCCAGGCGGGCTTCAATCCCCATATTTATCCGCTGAAAGGTTACAGCCTGACGTACGAACTCACTGCACAAAGCGAGGCGCCGCATGTCAGTGTGAGCGACGTACATAATAAGGTTGTCTATGCCCGTGTGGGAAACCGCTTGCGTATTGCCGGCATGGTCGATATTGGCGATACATCGGGCGTGATCCGGATGGGTCGCATCGCCAGCCTGAGACAGGCGGCTGAACGGTATTTGCCCGCATTGCATCCTGCAGGCGAACCTGTAGCGTGGGCGGGGCTGCGTCCCGCCCGTCCGGACAGCAAACCGTTGATTGGCCGTACGCCCTTGCGCAATTTGTGGATGAACGCCGGCCAGGGCGCATTGGGCTTTACGCTTGCCGCGGGCAGCGCCGCCTTGCTGGCGAATCGGCTTTCAGGCGATTCGGCACCCATTGCCGATAGGCTTTTCGCCCCTTAAAACAGGGGTGTTGCAGCACATGTACTGGCCAGGATTGAATTGCTGTCAACTGAGCCAGCCCCCTTATATCGAATACAGGAGATAGACCATGATATACAAGGCCAAGCAATTGAGCGCTTTGAAAAGTGTGGCAATGGGTATGGCATTGGCTGCCGCTTTGTCGTGCGCGCCGGCCGCTCAGGCGCAAACGGTGACGGCCGTGATGCAGTCCGGATTACGCGTGATGGATCCGGTTATCAGCACCGCCTTCATGACCCGGGACCATGGCTATATGATTTATGACACCTTGCTGGGAACGGACGCGAACTTCAAGATTCAGCCGCAAATGGCGGACTGGAAGGCATCGGACGATGGTAAGACATACACCTTTACCCTGCGGGACGGTCTTAAATGGCACGACGGCGCGCCGGTGACATCAGAGGACTGTGTCGCCTCCATTAAGCGCTGGGCCGAAAAGGATTCTACCGGTCAGGTGTTGATGACCATGGTGGATGATATTAGGGTTGTCGACGACAAAGTATTTGAAATCAGCCTGAAGGAACCGACCTCTTTATTACTTCAGGGACTGGGCAAACTCAGTTCACGGCCTGCGTTCATGATGCCCAGGCGTATTGCCCAGACGCCGTCTTCCCAGCCAATTACCGAGTATATCGGATCCGGGCCGTTCAAGTTCGTTCAGTCAGCGTTCCGGCCCGGGCTTAAGGTGGTGTACGAACGTAATGATGATTATGTGCCGCGTAGCGAACCCGCCAGCTGGACCGCAGGGGCAAAAGTGGTGAACGTCGAGCAGGTGCAGTGGGTGGCCATGCCAGACCAGATGACGCCCATTAATGCGCTGATGAATGATGAAATTGATTTTATCCAGCAAGTCCCGTTTGATCTCTTGCCCATGGTCCAGGATCAGGACAATATCAAGGTTGAGGTGCTGGATAAACTGGGCGCCTGGACATACTTCCGGTTCAATCATCTGCATGCGCCCTTCAATAACCGCTTGATTCGCCAGGCCGCCATGTATGCGGTCGGACAGGAAGATGTGCTGAAGGCGCTGGTTGGCAATCCTGAGTACTACAAACCCTGCGCGGCGGTGTTCGGTTGTGGCAATCCGAATGAAAACGACTATGGCAAGGATATCGTTGTGCCCGCCAATATCGAGAAAGCAAAGGCTTTACTCAAACAGGCCAACTATGATGGTACGCCCGTTGTGATTTTGCAGCCGACCGATATCGCCATGCTCTCCGCTCAGCCGGTGGTGATCGGCGACGCCTTGCGCAAGGCCGGTTTCAAGGTAGATATGAAGACCATGGACTGGCAGACCGTTGCGACTCAGCAAAGTAACCAGAAAGCGCCGGCCGATGGCGGATGGAATATCTTTTCTACATACAGCATTCTGGCTACCAGCGGAGATCCGTTCGGCAATACGACCATCGCTTCCAATGGCAAAAAAGCATGGGCGGGCTGGCCCGACGTGCCCGAGATCGAGGCGTTGCGGCTGAAGTATGCGCGAGCGAAAGATGATGCCGAGCGCAAGGATATCACTGCGCAGTTGCAAAAGCAGGTGATTGATGAAGGCGTGGTTGCGCCGCTGGGACAATTTCTGATCCCCGCCGCGTATAGCACCAAGCTGTCCGATGTGCTGCCATCGCCTGTCACTGTGTTCTGGAATATGAAAAAGTCCGATAAGTGAGCTTGCCATGATTATCTATATCGCCCGTCGGCTTCTGGCCACGCTACCGGTCATTATGATGGTCGCCATCGTTATTTTTGCGATCCTGCGTTTGACGCCGGGAGACCCCGCCGCCATTATCGCCGGTGATGATGCAACGGCGGATCAACTGGCGCAAATCCGGCAAGCGATGGGGCTGGATCAGCCGATCTATACGCAATTTGTTGTGTGGGTAGGTCGTTTGCTGCATGGCGATCTCGGTGTGTCGCTGTTGTCCGGCACACCGGTGCTGGACATGATTGCCGGACGAATGGGGCCGACTCTGGCGCTGGCGATCTCAACAATCGTGTTGACGGTGATCATTGCCATTCCTTTGGGTGTCATCGCTGCCTGGCGTCAGGGAAAGTGGCTGGATCGCCTGATCATGAGTTTTTCCGTGCTGGGTTTTTCGATTCCCACCTTCGTGGTTGGTTATCTACTGATTTATTTTTTCGCCATTCAGCTGGACTGGCTGCCGGTGCAGGGCTACAAGCCGCTGTCGGCAGGGTTCCTGGCTTTCGCGCAGCGGCTGATCCTGCCGACGCTGGCGCTGAGCGCCATTTATGTCGCATTAATTGCCCGCATCACGCGCAGCAGCATCATTGAAGTCATGGGTGAGGACTACATCCGCACGGCGCGTGCAAAAGGCCTGAAAGAAAAAGCGGTATTGATGCGACACGCCTTGCGCAACGCCGCCGTGCCTATTGTGACTGTGATCGGCATTGGTATCGCTTCGCTGATCAGCGGCGTGGTGGTGACCGAGTCAGTGTTCAATCTGCCGGGGCTCGGGCGCCTGGTGGTCGAAGCCGTGCTCGCTCGCGACTATCCGGTGATTCAGGGCCTGATACTGCTATTTTCCATCGTGTATATCCTGATCAATCTGATTGTCGATCTGTTGTATACGGTTTTCGATCCACGAATCCGTTATTGAAGGACTGCCATGACTGTTGAACTCTCTTCAGAAACACTGCCGGCGCCGGCTTCAGAACCGCAAGCAACGGAAAAACAGGTGTCATTGTGGAAGCAGCTACGTGCCGCCTTGCGCAGTATTCCCGTCATGATTGCATTTGTCTTGTTTATGCTGATCATTTTCGTGGCTGTTTGTGCGCCGTTACTGGGTACCGTGGACCCGGTGGCTATCAATCCGACAGAACGCCTGGCTAAAGTATCAGCGGCGCACTGGCTGGGAACCGATGCATTCGGGCGTGATACCTATTCACGGGCGCTTTATGGCGCGCGTGTCTCGTTGATTGTGGGTATCGGCGCAACGGTGATGAGTCTGGCGGCCGGCCTGCTGATCGGTGTGGTTGCCGGGTATTTCAAATTTGCTGACAGCATCATTATGCGGGTGATGGACGGAATCATGGCCATCCCGGGGATTTTGCTGGCAATCGCGCTGGTTTCACTGACCGGTGGCAGCCTGATCACGGTGCTGGTGGCCATCACCATCCCCGAGATTCCGCGAGTGGTGCGACTGGTACGGGGGGTGATCCTGTCGGTGCGCACGGAACCTTATGTGGAAGCGGCCGAGTCGCTGGGCACCCGGGTACGCACCATTTTATGGCGCCATATGATTCCCAATACAGTGGCGCCGCTGATTGTCCAGGGAACCTATATTTTTGCGGCAGCCATTCTGACGGAAGCCACCCTGAGCTTTCTGGGCGCCGGACTGCCGCCTGAAATTCCCTCCTGGGGAAATATGATGTCCGAAGGGCGTATGTATTTCCGACTGCTGCCCGGATTGATTTTGTATCCCGGCATTTTGCTTGCGCTGACCTTGCTGTGTGTCAATGTCCTGGGTGATGTGTTGCGAGATGTGCTGGATCCGAGAATGGTGAAAAAATCATGAATCAAGACCCAATGAACAATACAGCAAATGTAGTGGCACCGGTGCTGCAGGTGCGCGATCTGTCGGTGCAGGTCGCCGGCGCGGACACGCAAAGACGTGTTGTCAATAACATCAGCTTTGATGTGCACGCAGGCGAAACACTGTGCGTGGTGGGAGAATCGGGATCCGGTAAATCGGTCACTTCTTATACAGTGATGGGATTACTGGGCCGGGATAGTTTGCAGCCCTGCAACGGCAGCATTCTACTTGATGGTGAGGATATTTTGCAGGCGAGTGCCAGCCGCTTGCGCGAGCTGCGGGCGACCAGGATGTCGATGATTTTCCAGGAACCCATGACGGCACTCAACCCGGTACAGAAAGTAGGACGCCAGATTGACGAGGTGTTGCGCATCCATCGTACGATGTCCGCCAAACAACGTCGTCAGGCAGTGCTGCAGATGCTCGAATCAGTACATATGCCCGATCCGCAACGTATCTACGATGCCTATCCGCACCAGTTATCCGGCGGGCAGCGGCAACGGGTGGTGATTTGCATGGCGCTGATTCTGCAGCCGCGCCTGCTGATTGCAGATGAACCGACCACTGCGCTGGATGTCACCACCCAGAAGCAGATCTTATTGTTAATACGTGAATTGCAGACGCGCAACAATATGGCCGTGCTCTTTATCACACATGACTTTGGCGTTGTTGCAGAAATCGCTGATCGCATTGTGGTGATGAATAAGGGTCAGGTGATGGAAACGGGGACACGCGATGCGATCCTGAGAGATCCGGCCCACGCTTATAGTCGCATGCTTGTTTCATCGGTACCCAGCCTGGTACCCCGGCAGCGTGAGCCCAACAATGAAGAGCAGGTATTGAAGGTATCTGGCTTGATGAAAACCTATGCGTCAAAGAAGTTGCTGGGTGCATCACGACATATCACTGCAGCTAACGATATCAATCTGACTTTGAACCGTGGTGAAATTGTTGGCATTGTGGGCGAATCAGGCTCCGGTAAATCAACCGTTGCCCGTTGTATTGTCAGGCTGCTGCAGCCGACTGCAGGACAGATCCGGATTAAGGGACAGGATATTGCCGGGCTGTCGACAAGTCAGTTGCGGCCGGTTCGCCAGCGTATCCAGATCGTTTTTCAGGATCCCTATCGTTCACTGAATCCGCGCATCACTGTAGGCGATTCAATCATCGAGGGTTTATTGAATTTTGGCGTGTCTAAAGAGGTCGCTCTGGTCAAGGCCGCAGAGTTGATGCAGGTGGTCGGTCTGACAAAAGACGCCTTGCAGCGCTATCCGCATCAGTTTTCCGGCGGGCAGCGTCAGCGTATCTGCATTGCCAGGGCGCTGGCGCTGGAGCCGGACATTCTGGTTGCTGATGAGGCGGTCTCCGCACTGGATGTGTCTGTACAGGCACAGGTGCTGGCGCTGCTGGATAAGGTGCGCGAGCGTACGGGTGTCGGTGTTCTGTTTATTACTCATGATTTGCGGGTTGCGGCGCAGATTTGCGATTCAATTATTGTCATGCAGCAGGGGAGCATTGTCGAATCTGGCAAAGCGCATTCGGTCCTGACTGCGCCAACGCAACCCTATACGCGAGCGCTGATTGATGCTGCTCCTGGCAGGCACTGGGATTTTCAGCATTTCCGCGCTGTCTCCGAAGCCGTGGCCTAGACGTTTTTTATTGTGTAACCGATGCCGGCACCCGCGCAGCAGAGAAATATTTTTAAAGGTCTGAAATGAATGCACATTATGATGTTCTGATTGTCAACGGCGACGTGGTCGACGGCAGCGGCGCGGCGCGTTTTACTGCCGACGTCGCCATCTCGGGCGAGCGCATTGCGCATATTGGAGATTTGTCACAGGCGACAGCGGACAAGGTGATTGATGCCAGCGGTCTGATTGTTTCACCCGGATTTATCGATGCCCATACCCACGATGACCGGTTGATGTTGTCCGATGGTGATATGGCGCCC